>CALMZU010000167.1 GCA_937870775.1 uncultured Elusimicrobia bacterium | reverse complement strand
TTTGGAGCGGGCGAAGGGAATCGAACCCTCGTCTCAACCTTGGCAAGGTCGCGTTCTACCATTGAACCACGCCCGCATTTGCCTTAAGACGACCTAAATATTATACCAAAAAAGCCGGATTTTTGTATCCGGTTATTTTGCCGCGGCGCCGGAAAGCTGCTCAAAGGCAGGCGTGGTGAAGTCGGCGATCTCGGCAGGGTCCCAGGTAAGGCCTGCGGGGACGGTCTCCGCTATGGACTTGCCCTCGCGCACGACCAGCGGCTTGCCGGGTTTGGAAACGCTGGGGGCCGGGATGACCACCGACTGGGTGCCGTCGGTGGTGAGGTATATCTTGGCGCCGGCGTTAAGCAGGCGGGACAGGGCCTCCTGGTGCGGGTGGCCGTACTTGTTGCCGAGCCCGACGGAGATGAAAGCGTAGTCGGGGCGGACGCGGGCCAGGAAGGCGTCGGAGGTGGAGGTGCGGGAACCGTGGTGGCCCACCTTAAGTATGTTGGCGCGCAGGCCGGTGGAGAAGTGGCTGAGCATCTCCTGCTCGGTGTCGCTGTTGGCGTCACCGGTGAGCAGTATGCCGTTGCCGTTGTAGGAAAGCTTCACCACGAGGGAGCAGTTGTTGGCCTCGTCGTTCTCGCGGATCTGCACGGGTTCCCAGCAGGCGTTGAAGACCTTCACGTTCACAGCGGGGTCCCAGTTAAGCAGGTCGCCGGGCTTGGGATAAAAGGTGCTGCAGCCGGGTTCCACGGAGGCCAGCTGGCGCAGGTTGTTGTCGCCGGCGGCGTCCACGTTCTCGGCCTTGGTGTCGTAGTAGTTGTTCACCTGGTAGTTGGTGAAGACCTTCTTGAGGCCGCGGTAATGGTCGCTGTGGGGATGGGTGAGGGCGACATAGTCTATCTTGGTGACGCCCTTGGAGCGCAGGAAATTGTCCACCAGCACGCCGGAGGAGCCGCCGTCTATCAGCGCGTTCTTCCCGTTGGGCAGCTCTATGTAGATGGCGTCGCCCTGGCCGACGTTGACGAACGTGACCTTGAGCTGCGCCCAGAGGCTGGCGGGGGCTAAGAGTATTACGGCGAGGAGCGTGGTGAGTTTTTTCATGTTTTCAGTCTCGTGAAGCCGCGCTGATCCGTCAGTAAATAACCGTTACTGTAGATATTATAGACCGCCGGCCGCCGGAACGGAAGTGCCATTGGGCCTAGGCCCGTCTGGGCCTCAAGGCAAAAAAGAACCGGCCCCGGTTGCCCGGGGCCGGCTCGCCTGAAGGCGCGCGGCTCAGTAATGCGCCGGCGCGTGGCCCTCTTTCACTTCCTTGCTGAACGACAGGCCGAACAGCAGCAGCGCCAGCACCAGGTAGCCGGCGGTGAACTGGTACGGTATCTGGTTCACCGGGTAGGACAGCAGCCAGGGGAAGTACATGTTGCCGTCCGGTATGGCCGAGTGGATGATGCCGAAGAACGTCAGCGCGGCGCAGCACAGCAGGTAGAAGGCGGCCATGCGCACGCGGCGGTCTATCAGCTCCGCCATGAAGGCGCCCCAGAGCATGCCGGTCACTATGAAGCCGTTGCCTATGGCTATGATGACCTGCAGTTCGGGCAGGGCCTTGTCCACGGTGGTGAGCGCCTTGTTGAAGACTTCGGGCGGTATCAGGCCGGAGGACAGTTTTATCTGCACCATGCGGGCCACCGTGGGGAAGAACGCCAGCGCGACGGCGGGCGCGTGCCGCACGGGGCAGGCGTGGAAGGCCTGGCACATGATGTCCAGGCCGACGAACACCAGGATGGGCGCTATGACGGCGCGCGGTATCAGTTCGACGATGAAGCCGACGTAGCCGAGGAAGCCGCCGAGGCCGATGAAGATGCCGGTGAGCAGCGTGTAGCCCGCGCGGCTGCCCATGGCCTTGTAGGCGGGCTGGCCGATGTACGGGGTGCTCTGCGCGACGCCGCCGCAGACGCCGGCTATCAGGGTGGCGATAGCCTCGGTGAGCAGTATGTCGCGGGTCTTGAAGTCGTCGCCGGCCACGCGCGCGCTCTCGGTGACGTTGACGCCGCCGATGACGGTGAGTATGGCGAAAGGTATGGCGACGGGCAGGTACTTAAGCGCGGGCACCATGCCCTTCATGAAGTCCAGCGTGGGGATGGGCAGGCCGAAGTGCAGCTGCGCGGTGAGGCCTTTGTATTCGCCGCCGCACATGCCCATGGGGCCCAGTATGTAGTACAGGCCGGTGCCCAGCACCACGGCGGTGAGCACGCCGGGCATGTTCTTGGGGAGCTTTATGCCGGCTATCAGCGTGTAGATGATGAGGCCGAAGGCCATCAGGCCGACTATCGGCATGCCGAAGATCTCGAGGATGGGACCGAAGCCGATGAGCGCGAGGCCTATGCCGGCGAGCGAGCCGAGGAGGCCGGCCTGCGGTATGATGCGCTGCAGCCAGCCGCCGATGAAGGAGAAGGCGAACTTGAAGATGCCGGTGAGCACCATGGTGGCCATGCCGAGGTACCAGGTCATCATCGCGGCGTCGTGCTCGGGCATGCCCTGCGCCTTGAAGGCCAGGAACGACGGGCCCAGCACGGCGAGCGCTATGCCGATGGTCGACGGGGTGTCGAGGCCGAGCGGCATGGCGGTTACCTTGGCGTTGCCGGTCTTCTTGGCGAGGCGGAAGGCCATCCAGGTGTACACCAGGTCGCCGAAGAGCACGCCGAAGGCGGTGCCCGGGAACATCTTGCTGTAGACGATATCGGCGGGGAAGCCGAACGCGAATATCAGTATGCCGGCCAGGAAGGACAGCACGGTCACGTTGTCGAACATCAGGCCGAAGAAGCCGTTGACGTCGCCCATCGTGAACCATTCGTATTTGAAGGGTGCTTTGTTGTCAGCCATTATTCTCTCCATTAACCGATTAAACAAGTGTACAAAATTATTGGCTTTTTTACGTCGGCGGGCGGGGCTTGACTGTAGGCTTCCAGGGGTCTAGACTATATGGAGGCTTATATAAGGAGAACACCTATGAGAACCCTGGTCCTGACCCTTTTACTGCTGCCCTGCGCCGCCCGCGCCGCCGACCCGGCGCCGGCCCTGGCCGTACCGTCCTTAGACGAAATTAAGGCCAAGGCCTCCGGCGGAGACGCCGGCGCCCAGCTCCGGCTGGCCATGTACCTGGACTCGGGACTGTACGTGAAGCAGGACCAGGCCGAGGCCGTGAAGTGGTTCCTCAAGGCCGCCGAACAGGGAGATCCGGAGGCGCGCTTCAGCCTGGCGCGTCATTACATGGAGGGGAGCGGCGCAGCCAGGAACGTACCCGAGGCGGTGCGCTGGTACAAGAAGGCGGCCGCCGAGAACAACTACATGGCCGCGCAGATGAACCTGGCCGCGCTGTACCGCGCCGGCAACGGCGTAAGGAAAGACCTGAAGGAGGCGGCCCGCTGGACCCGCAAGGCCGCGGACCAGGGGGACTCGCTGGCTGAGCGCGCAATGGCGGACCTGTATTTCAACGGCACCGGAGTTAAGAAGGACCCGGCAGCGGCCGCCGAATGGTACCGCCGCTCGGCGCTGCGCGGCGACACGGCGGCGCAGCGCCTGCTGGCCGCGCAATACGCGGAAGGTATGGGCGTGGCCAGGAACCATGGCACGGCCTACAAATGGTTCAGCATCGCAGCGATGAACGGCGACACGGAGGCCATTGCGGGACGCGACGCCGCGGCGGCCGGGCTGAACAAGGCGCAGCTGGACGACGCCGCGCTGGCCGCGGAGCAGCTGAACGCCCGCATACAGAAAGCAGCCAAGGAAATGTTCACCTACCCGCACCCGCAGATGGTGACCGAGTAGTTCTTCCCCCCGGGGAAAACAAAAAGCCCGCCTGTCACGGCGGGCTTTTTTATTTGCCGCGTTACGGCTCAGCCGCGGGCCAGCTTCCACTTGGTGCCCTTCGGGGTGTCCTCTATCAGGACGCCCCGGTCGGACAGCGCCTTGCGCAGTTCGTCGGACTTCTTCCAGTCCTTGTTCTTGCGGGCGGTCTCGCGCTCGGTTATGAGGGCGGCGAGGTCGCGCGGCAGTTCTTCCTGCGCGGGCGCGCGGAACAGGTCCAGCGCTGTCACTTCCTCGGCGGCCAGCGCGAAGGCCAGCCGCGAGGGCGCGGGGATGGCGTTGTCCTTGAGCGTTTCCCAAAGCACGGCCAGCGCGGCCGGCAGGTTCACGTCGTCGGCCAGCGCGTCGCCGAAGGCCTTGTAGTAGGCGGCCTCGCGGTCCAGCGAATGCGGCGCGGTGCCGGCTTCTTCCTTTACCTTGGAGGCCAGCGCGCGCAGCCCGTCGAGGCCGCGGGCGGCGGCTTCCACGCCTTCCCAGCTGAACTCCAGCTGCTTGCGGTAATGGGTGAGCAGGCAGTAGTAGCGGTAGGCCAGCGGGTCGTAGCCCTTCTCGGGCAGCGTCGACGTGGTGAGGAAATCGCCGGAGCTCTTGGACATCTTGCCGGAGTCGCCCATTATCAGGAAGCGGACGTGCATCCAGTAGTTGCTGAAGGTCTTGCCGGTGGCGCCTTCGCTCTGGGCTATCTCGTTGGTGTGGTGCACCGCCACGTGGTCCTCGCCGCCGCAGTGTATGTCTATGGTCTCGCCGAGGTGCTTCATGGCCATGGCCGAGCACTCCATGTGCCAGCCGGGGAAGCCCTTGCCCCACGGGGAGTCCCACTCCATCTGGCGCTTCTCCTCGGGCGCGGAGAATTTCCACACGGCGAAGTCGGCGGGGTTGCGCTTCTCGGCGTTGAACTCGACGCGGGCGCCTTCCTTTATTCCTTCGACGTGCGCCTTGCCGGCCAGTTTGCCGTAGTCGGGCAGCTTGGAGGTGTCGAAATAGATGCCGTCGCTGATGCGGTACGTGAAGCCCTTGGTCTCCAGCGCCCGGCCCAGTTCTATCATCTCCTTGATGTAGTCGGTGGCGGGGCACAGCACGTCGGGCATGAGGCAGTTGAGGGACTTGTAGTCCTTCATGAAGGCCTCGGTGTAGAACTTGGCTATCTCCCAGGCGGTCTTGCCCTCGCGGCGGGCGCCCTGCTCCATCTTGTCCTCGCCGGTGTCGGCGTCGGACACCAGGTGGCCCACGTCGGTGATGTTCATCACGCGCTTGACCTTGAAGCCGTGGAAGCGCAGCGCGCGCACCAGGCCGTCCTCGGCGATGTAGCTGCGCATGTTGCCTATGTGCGCGTAATGGTACACCGTCGGGCCGCAGGTGTAGATGCCGGCCTCGCCTTCCCTGAGCGGCTTGAAAATTTCCTTCTGCCTGGTAAGCGTGTTGTATATCCTGAAGTTCATATTACCTCTACTGCCTGCCGGCGACGGCGCGCTTG
This sequence comes from uncultured Elusimicrobia bacterium, assembly GCA_937870775.1. Lineage (GTDB taxonomy): Bacteria > Elusimicrobiota > Elusimicrobia > Elusimicrobiales > UBA9959 > UBA9959. The sequence continues at coordinate 5,357 of CALMZU010000167.1, read as the reverse complement.
ACCCGCGCGCCGAGCTCGCCGAAGAAATCCCCGCACAGCTGCGGACCGAGCTTGTGCGAGTACTTTTCCTGCATGATGCAGGAGACCTCTATCTCCGAAAGCGGGTACACCGCGCCCTTGGGGGTCAGCGAGTACGTGAAACCGATGTCGGTCGGCCTGTCGCCGTCGAGCTTCTTTACGGCGGCGTCGTAGCTGGCGGACAGCATGCCTTCCAGCGCGGCCTCCAGCTCCGGGTCCGGCGTCTTCGCCAGCTTGAAGCTCTGCTTCTGGTACACCACGGCCCGGCTCTTGGACGGCGCGGGCGCGGCGCCGGCATGGCTGCCGGGGCCGCCGGGGGCGGCGCAGGCGCAAAGCGCGGCGGCGAGGCAGAGCAGGGAGAGCTTCTTCATTTCACCACGCTGGCGGCGGCGTAGCAGACTATGGCCTCGCCGTGGCCGATGTCGCCCAGGCCTTCGCGGCTCTTGGCCTTTATGCTGACGTCGCCCTTGTCCATGCCGAAGATCTTCGCCACGGAGTCGCGGATGTTCTCGTAATGCGGCTTCAGCTTGGGCTCCTCGGCCACTATGGTGGCGTCGATATTGATGATGCGGGCTTTCCTGGAGGCGAGCACTTCCATGGTCTTCTCGGCGATGGTGATGCTGGAGATGCCCATGATGGTAAGGTCGGTGGGCGGGAAGAAGACGCCGATCTCGCCGGCGGAGATGGAGCCGAGCAGCGCGTCGCAGATGGCGTGCAGCACCACGTCGCCGTCGGAATGGCCCAGCAGGCCTTTGTTGTGCTCGATCTTTATGCCGCCCATTATCAGCGGGCGGCCGGGCACGAGGCGGTGTATGTCGTAGCCGAAGCCGGCGCGGGCCACCGGCACCTTGGCGCGCGTGCTGACGGTCTTCTCGTTGACGGGGATCTTCTCTTCTTTCATGAAAGCCTCCGCTATTATCAGGTCTTCCGGCGTGGTCACTTTTATGTTGCGGTAATCGGACTGCACCACGGCCGCTTTTACGCCCAGCTGTTCCAGCACCTGCGACTCGTCGCTGTAATCCTTGCCGTCGCTGGCCTTGCCCAGTATGTCGGCGAGCACCTGCCGGCGGTAGCACTGCGGGGTCTGCACGGCCATAAGGCTGGCGCGGTCGGGCGTGCCCTCGTAGGTCAGCCCGTCGGCGGACACCTTCTTGACGGTGTCCTTCAGCGGCACGCCGGGCACGGCCGCGCCGTACTCGGCCGCCTTATCGAGGCAGGCCTTTATCAGTTCCGCCTTCACCAGCGGCCTCGCGCCGTCGTGCACGGCCACCAGTTCCGCGTCCTGCGGCACCAGCGCGAAAGCGTTCTTAAGCGAGCCGGTGCGCGTGGCGCCGGCGGGGGCGGTCTTTACGCCCTTCGCGGCCCATTCGGCGCCGTGCTCCGCGAGGTTCTCCGGCCCGAGGGCCAGCACTATCTCGGCGAACAGCCCGCTGGAGGCGAAGGCCTCGACGGTGCGCTCTATCATCGGCCGGCCGGCTATGGAGAGGTACTGCTTCTCCCTGCCCATCCGGGTGCCGGCGCCGCCGGCCAGTATTATGGCGGCGGCCTTCTTCCTGCCGGGCATTTAAGGCTGCTTGGGCCCCTGCTGGGCCGACTTGCCCCTGACCTTGGTGAAGATGATGCGGCCCTGCGAGGTCTGCAGTATGGACTGCACGGCGGCGTCCACCTTCTTGCCGATGTAGTCGCGGCCGTCCTCTATGACGATCATGGTGCCGTCGTCGAGGTAGCCTATGCCCTGCTCCTTCTCCTTGCCTTCCTTCATCACGAAGACGCTCATGTCCTCGCCGGGGAGCACGACGGGCTTCAGCGCGATGGTGAGGTCGTTGATGTTGAGGACGGTGAGGTTCTCGAGCGCGGCCAGCTTGTTGATGTTGAAGTCGGTGGTGACTACCGCGGCGTTGAGCTCCTTGGCTATGGTCACCAGCTTCATCTGGTTGTCGTTGAGCTCTTTGATCTCGCGGTCGATGACGCGGAAGGGTATGTCGCGCGATTCCTGCAGGCGGGCCAGGATGTCGAGGCCGCGGCGGCCCTTGGCGCGCTTTATGGGGTCGTTGCTCTCGGCGAGGGAGTGCAGCTCCTGCACCACGAAGCGCGGCGTCACTATGCCGCCGGTGATGAAGTGCGTCTCGCAGATGTCGAGCACGCGGCCGTCCACGATGGCGCTGATGTCCAGCACCTTCATGCCTTTGCCGCCGCGCTTGCCCATCGACAGGATGTTCTTGTCGAGGTCGTCGATCTCGGGGATCTTCTTGACGCTGATGATCATGCCCAGGAGCGCCAGCGCGTAGCGGATGATGATGTTGTACTTGAGCCACGCGTCGTTGAAGTCGGGGTTGCCGATCTGGAAGACGGTGTAGTCGAGCAGCTTCGAGATGATGATGCCGACGACGGCGCCGATGATGCCGATGATCAGCGAGAAGAGGCTGACGCTCTCGAAGACGTATTCGATGCCGATGATCACGAGGCCGATCATGAGGCCGAAAGCCAGCCCCTTGAGGTCCCTTGAGACCGACAGCCAGGTGAGCACCGGGGTACCGATGAGGGCCACGGCCCTGAAGATCCAGACGATCATATTAGCTCCTTATTCCTTCTTGCCGCCGGCGCGGGCCGGCTCTAATTTCGCTATGGCGGCGTACAGCCCGCCCATGTCCCGCACTACCTCCAGGCGCAGGCCCTTGAAGCGGCCTTCGTCCTTCTTCGGCAGTCGCGGTACGAAAACGGTCTTGAAGCCGAGGCGCTCGGCCTCGGAGAGGCGCCGGTCCAGGAAGCCCGGGCTGGTGGCGGTGCCCAGTATGCCGACCTCGCCCATGAACAGGCAGTCGGGCGGCAGCGCTATGTCCTTGGCGGAACTGACGAGCGCGGCGCAGAAGGCCAGGTCCAGCGCGGAGTCCTTGAGCTTTATGCCGCCGGCGAGCGACGCGAACACGTCCATCTCGTCGAAGCGCAGGCCGACGTTCTTCTCGAGGGCGGCTATAAGCATCTGCGCGCGGTTGAGGTCCAGGCCGGTGACGGTGCGGCGCGGGTAGGGCAGGTAAGAGCGGGCGGCGAGGGCCTGTATCTCGGCGAGCATGGGCCGCGCGCCCTCGAAGGCTATGGCGAAGGCGCGGCCGGCGAGCGCGCGGTCGCGGTCGCTCTCGGCCAAGAGCAGCCCGGCGTCGTCCACCGAGCGCAGGCCGGTGGAGGTCATCTCGAAGATACCGGTCTCGTCGACGGGGCCGAAGCGGTTCTTGTGCGGGCGCAGCACGCGGAAGGCGTTGTTCTTCTCGGCGTCGAAATAGAGCACGGTGTCGACGATGTGTTCGAGCACCTTGGGGCCGGCGAGCGAGCCTTCCTTGGTGACGTGGCCCAGCACGAACAGCGGCACGCCGGCGGACTTCACGGTCTTCAGGAGCTCGGAGGCGCATTCGCGGATCTGGCCGACGGAGCCGGGCGAGCCGACGAACTCGGGGTGGTAGACGGTCTGTATGGAATCGATCACGAGGAAGGACGGCTTTATGCTGCGGAACTCCTCTATGATGCGCGCGAGGTTGGTCTCGCTCATCAGGTAGACGTTGTCGCACCTGGCGCCGAGGCGTTCGGCGCGGCCGCCCACCTGCGCGAGGGATTCCTCGCCGGAGACGTAGAGCACCTTGCCGGCCTTGTAGGCGCCGGAGGCGAGCGCGGCGCAGCTCTCGAGCGTGAGCGTGCTCTTGCCTATGCCGGGCGGGCCGGCCAGCAGCACCACCTGGCCTTTCACCAGGCCGCCGCCCAGGGCGCGGTCCAGCTCGGCTATGCCGGTGGCGGCGTGCTCGGCCTTCATGGCGCGGGCTTCGGAAAGTTTTACGGGCGCCTCGGAGAAATCGGTGAGGCCGCGGCTGGCCGCGGCTTTCTTGGAGAGCACCTCTTCGGCCTCTTCCACCATGGTATTCCACGCGCCGCAGCCGGGGCACTGGCCCGCCCACTTCATGGAGGCCTGCCCGCACTGCTGGCAGCGGTATACGGTCTTGAGCTTCATTATTTCTTCAGCGAACCCAGCGTCGCGAAACCGAAGAGGTACGCTATGTCCTTGTCCTCGAACATCACGCGGGTGGTGTAATCCACGCGCTTCACTTCCAGCATGTCGTTGAGCCTCACGCCCGCCGACACGTACTTGTTGAGCTTGAAATTGACGCCGGCGTCCACGCGCGGGTCGTTGAAGGTGCGGCCTTTTATGCGGCGGTTGCGGGTGAACTCGGAGCCTTCGGCCAGGAGCTCTATCCTGTCCCACTTCGTGTTCATGAAGGGCCGCCAGCGCACGCCCGAGCCGCCGGTGCCGCGCACCACGCCGGCGTACAGGTCGAAGTTGCCGACGTCCCAGCCGAGCTGCGCGTCCACGGTGTTCATGGTCTCGTAGTCGGTGCCCTTGGCTATGTCCTTGGTGTTGAGCATGTTGGCGCCGCCGACGTAGTAGTAGCGGCCGGCGCGCGGGTAGATCTTCACGCCGAAGTCGCTCTTGGACGACTTGGCCAGCGGCTCGTATTTGAAGTCCCACTTGAGGTAGGTGCGGAAGCCGCCCACGCGGCCGAGGGCTTCCTTCACGGAGACGCTCGCGTCCTTGAGGTTGGTGATGGCGCTGCTAACGTCGGCCTTCATCTTCTGGTCGCTCACCAGCGCGCCGGCCACGCCCTCGCCCCTGTCCACCTTGTCCACTATGGAATTGGTCTTCTCCAGCATCGCGTCGAGCTTGGCGGTGATGGAATCCAGCCGCTCCACGACCTTCTCGGCGTGGGGCTGGCTGTTGGACACCAGTTCGTTGACGTTGCCGGTGACCTCGCGCAGGTTGTTGAGTATCTCGTCGAGGTCGCGGGCCAGTTTGCCTTCGCCGCGTATGTCGCCGACGAGGGATTCGAGGCTGTTGACGGCGCGGCTCATGGCGCGGTCGAGCGGCAGTATGTCCTCGCCGCGCACGGTGGCGCCGGCCTCTATGACGCCGGCGGCGGCGTGGCCCTGGTCGACTTCCAGGAACTTGGAGCCTATCATGCTGGTGGACCCGACGAGGAAGCGCGAGTCGCGGTAGATCTTCACGCCGTCCTCTATGGCCAGTTCCACCACTACCTTCTCGCCGTCGAGGGAGATGCTCTTTATCTTGCCCACGTCCACGCCGGAAAGCTTCACCGCGCCCTTCTCGGGCAGCCCGGCCACGTCGGAGAACTCGGCCTTTATGGAGTAGTAGCGCTGAAAGGAATAGTCGCCGAGCAGGAAGACGGCGGTCCCGAAAAGCACGGAACCCACCAGCACGAACAACCCGACTTTTATCTCGCCGTTCATGAATCCTCTCAGCCCCGCAAATGATATCTATATTATACTAAAGGGGACGCTGC
>CALMZU010000166.1 GCA_937870775.1 uncultured Elusimicrobia bacterium | reverse complement strand
TGCGCAGTACAGGATTCGAACCTGTGACCCATCGCGTGTAAGGCGATTGCTCTACCGCTGAGCTAACTGCGCGTCGTAGGATATTCTACAAATAGAAAAGGGCGGCAACAACAGTTAAACCGCCCAGGCCAGCAGGGCCAGCAGTATGAACTGCGTGTCTATAAGGGTTTCGGCGGTGATGCGCTCGGGCAGGCGCCGCAGCAGGAAGAAGAGCAGCAGGCCGAGATAGTAGACCAGACCGGTAAGCAGGGCGGCCGCCAGATGTGGCTTCCAGCCCAGGCCCTTGAGCGCCAGCAGCGTGGCGGCGAGGAAGGCCAGTATGGAGAACAGCGCTGCATAGGTCAGGCGGGGGCCGGCGGCCTTGTAGAAGTTCTCCTTGCCCACTATCATGTCGCTGTGGGCGTTTATCACGCCGGAGAGCACCGAGCGCATGAAGACCAGCAGGAAGGCGAACAGCACGGCGAGGTGCGTGGATTTACTGGCGGTGCCGGCGTGCCAGAGGCCGGGCGCCCAGGCGCACATGAAAGCCCAGCCCAGCGCGGTGACCGTGTCTTTGGAGGCCGGGAAGGCGGCGAGCGGCAGTTTGTATGGGTACATCATGCCGGCGGCCCAGAAGAAGGCCGCGGCGAGGAAGACCTTCCAGCCCAGCGCGGCGGAGAGGAGGACGGCCAGCATGCCGGTGACCAGCGCCGAGGCGCGCGAGAAGGTTTTGTAGCGCACGAAGAGCAGGTTGCGCGCCTTGTCCGGCGCGGCCGCGCCTTTCTCCACGGCGCGGTTTGCCATGTGCAGGCTGAAGGCGAAGAGGCCGGCCATCAGCAGCAGCTTGCGGGAAACCGGCGTGCCCTCGAGCTTCATGCAGACGTAGGTTAGCGCCACGGCGGCGAGGGCGGTGTAGAGCGAGCCGGTGACGACGAGCTTCCACGCGAAGGAGAACTTCTCGGCGAGCGGGCTTTCGGCGCGGCCGGAAAGTTCGCGTGCCTTCTCCAGCACCTTCTCTATCATCCACGACGGGGTGGAGGCGCCGGCGGTGATGAAGACCTTGGCCGCGCCCTTGAAGAGTTCCTCGCGCAGTTCGTCCTCGCGCTCTATGTGCACGGCCTTCTTGGCCAGGCGCTCGCAGATCTGGAAAAGCCGCGCGGTATTGGCCGAATTCTTGCCGCCCACCACTATCACCAGGTCGGAGTTCCTGGAGAATTCCACGGTCTCGGTCTGGCGCTGCTTGGTGGGGTTGCAGATGGTGTTGGAAACGATAAGCTCGCCGCAGGCCTTGCGCGCTGCCTCGGCGGCGGCGAAGAAGACGTCGGCCTCCTGCGTGGTCTGGGCTACGATGTTGGCCTTCTCCATGCGGGGCAGGGCGGCCGCTTCTTCGGGGCCGCTCACCACGTGGCAGGGGCCCTCGGCGTAGCCCATCAGGCCTATCACCTCGGCGTGGTCGCGGTCGCCCACTATGATGGTGGCGTAGCCGCGGCGGGAATGGTCGCGGATGTTCTCCTGCACGCGCTTCACCAGCGGGCAGGTGGCGTCCACCACCTCCAGGGTCAGCGCGCGTATCTTGGCCTCCTCGGCCGGCGGTATGCCGTGTGCGCGTATCACCAGGATGGCGTCGGAGGTCTTTATCTCGTCCACGGAGGAGACCGCGCTGATGTTCTTCTCGCGCAGCGTCTCTATGACCTGCTTGTTGTGTATCAGCGGGCCGAGCGTGTAGATGCTCTTCTTGCTGTGCTTGGCCAGCTCCAGCACCTTGTCTATGGCGTTCTTCACGCCGGGGCAGAACCCCGCGCTCTTGGCCACCGTGATCTGTGCGCGTTCGGACATGGGGAAATTTTAACATTTATGGCCGCGGGCTTGTTTTGTAGAATTGTGCGTATGGAAGGACGTTTCAAACTGGCGGCCCCGTTCAAGCCCTCCGGCGACCAGCCGGCGGCGCTGGACGCGCTGGCGGCCGGCGTGAAGGCCGGCAAGGCCAACCAGACCCTGCTCGGCGTCAC
>CALMZU010000165.1 GCA_937870775.1 uncultured Elusimicrobia bacterium | reverse complement strand
CGGGCAATGCGGGGCTTGCCCCAGGCTGAACCTGAGGATGTTCTCTTTCGATAGGACCGACGCGATGCAGGGGCACGACCTTTTCTGGTACAACGCTGCGCTGGATCCGGAGTCTAGCTATGCCAGGATAAATATCTCTAAAGACTGGAAGACTATCCATATATATGGCTGGAGCGATTCATATTCCGACGATGAGCCGGGGGAGAAGGAAGAAGAGTCTGGCGCGGGGTGGAGGGAGTATAAGCATTGCCTGGACCGCGCCCAGAACAGGTTTGTGGAGTGCGGAACTATAAAGAACTTCCCGGAGTCCAAGCTCCCGTTAAGCCCGGACATGAACGGCATAAGTTTCTTCTAGATTCCGAAGAGGACTTAACAAAGTCTGTCTTTGGGGATACTCTGCTGGCGAGTATCTATTCCTGGACGGCAACTTCGACGGGGCAGAGGGTGAGGTCTTCGGAAGAGTTCAGGCCCTCCCACAGAGGGGTCAGAGCGTCGGTCGTATTTTCTATCTTGGTTCCCATATTTCCTCCCTGGCTTCTTAACTGCTATTACGCCCGGGAGGAAAAAGTATTACATCGCTTCCGCCTCTTCCAGCTCCGGCTCCGGGCCGAAGCCCCAGGTGACGCTCTTGCTTATCCAGCCCTCAAGGCCGTCCTCGTCGGTCACCTTGTACCAGTTGCCGTCGGCCTCCAGCACCTTAAGCGAGCTCTCCTTCTCCACTATCCAGGCCACGTCGTAGCCGGCGCCCGGGCCCTCGCGGACATTGGCCTTCTTTGAAATTACCACCACTGCCGGTACGGCGGCAAGCAGGCTGCGGTTTATCCAGCCTTCGGCGTTCTCGTAATCGCTCACCATTATCCAGGCGCCCTGGCTGTCCAGTATCTGCAGCGGGTAGAAGCGGGCGGCGCGCCACACCACCTCGTAGCCGGCGCCGGGGCCGCTGCGCACATTGGCCTGCTGGGCGGAAACGCTGAGCATCTCAGCGGTGTAAGCCTGCGCGGGGAGCGCAAGGGCGATGAAGAAAAGTAACCGCTTCATAAGCACCTCCAGCGGCGCGTCCGCGCCTTGCCGGTAAAATATTCTACCCTCCGCGCGCGCAAAAACTATTGCGCCCGTGTTACGCCCGTGCCGCGGGGATAGGGGATTCCCCGATACCGGCCGGGGGCGGGTAATTGATATAATTTAGGTATGGAAAACACGCCCGTTCGGACCAATTTCATACACGAACTGATAGACGCGGACAACGCCAGCGGCCGCTTTAACAAGCGCGTGCACACGCGCTTCCCGCCCGAGCCCAACGGCTACCTGCACATAGGCCACGCCACGTCCATCATCCTGAACTCCGGCATAGCGCGGCATTACAACGGCAAGTTCAACCTGCGCTTCGACGACACCAACCCCGCCAAGGAAGAGCAGGAATACGTGGATTCCATCGTCGCCGACGTGAAGTGGCTGGGCGGCGACTTCGAGGACAGGCTGTTCTTCGCTTCCGACTATTTCCAGCAGATGTACGACTGGGCCATGCAGCTGGTGAAGGCCGGCAAGGCCTTTGTCTGCGACCTTAACGCCGACCAGGTGCGCGAGTTCCGCGGCGCCCCCGGCACGCCCGGCAAGGAGTCCCCGTTCCGCAACCGCTCCATAGAGGAGAACGTGGACCTGTTCGAGCGCATGAGGAAAGGCGAGTTCCCCGACGGCAGCCGCACCCTGCGCGCCAAGATAGACATGGCGCACCCCAACATAAACATGCGCGACCCGGTGATGTACCGCGTGCTGCACGCCGAGCACCACCGCCAGGGCAACAAGTGGTGCATCTACCCCATGTACGACTGGGCGCACGGCCTTGAGGATTCCATAGAGGGCATCACCCATTCCATCTGCACGCTGGAGTTCGAGGACCACCGCCCGCTTTACGACTGGTTCATCGACCAGCTGGGCATCTACCACCCGCAGCAGATAGAGTTCGCCCGCCGGACGTTGGGCAACACCATCACCAGCAAGCGCAAGCTGCTGGAGCTGGTGAAGAACAATT
>CALMZU010000164.1 GCA_937870775.1 uncultured Elusimicrobia bacterium | reverse complement strand
GACAGCACCATGGAGCGCATCAGGCGGTTCCTCGGCAGGAAGTCGTTCATGTTCAGCGTCAGGCTGGCGCCGCCCTGCGCGCTGCGCGTGACGGTCTTTATCTGGCCCACGGAGAAGGTCTGCGACGAAGTGCCTATCGTCGCGGTGGTCACCGTCAGGTTGTTGTTCTCGGTGGTGGTCATCGAGTAGTTTACCGACGGGTTGAACCAGCGCGCCAGCGGCAGGTTCGAGGTGAAGTCCGCGGTCTGCTGCATGGACTTGGGATAGCGCTCGGGGTTCGCCGGGTCCGAGAGCTGGTAGCGCTCCTCGCGCACGGTCTGCAGGCTGTAGCCGGGGTTAAGAGAGGCCCCGCCCCACGGCACGAAGCCCAGCTTCACGCCGTAGGCGTCGGTGCGCTCCTTGGTGTCGTATACCCCGGACAGCGAGCTCAGGGCCGTCGGGTCGTAGTCCACGATGTTGTGCGTCAGCGAATAGTTCAGGCTCAGCGTCCGCGGCAGCAGGAAGACGCGCCACGGCGCGTTGTACGAAAGGTTCGCCGCGTATACGTCCTTGTCGTCGTTGCGGGCCAGGGTATTGTACTCCACCTGCGCCTTGGTGTAGTTCAGGCCTATCTTCGGCAGCGAGCCTATGCTCAGCGTGCCGCTGGCGGTGCCGTCGAACTTCTTGACGCGGCCCTCCTGCAGCGCGGTAACCAGGTTGTCGGAGCCGGTGACCGCGGCGTTGGGCGTGACCGTTATCTGGCGGGCCGCGGTGACGCTGACGGGGAAGAACGACAGCCTGGTGAAGTTCAGGTAGCCGCTCGACTGCTCGTTGTCCTGGTTCGTGATAGCGGTGACCGGCGTCTGGAAGCTGCGGTCCACGTAGCGGTGCTTGCCGCCGACGGTCAGCCAACCGGGCACCTCCACGGAGCCCTCCACCTTGCGCGCGTTGCCGGTGCGGGTTATCGGGTCCTCGAGGTAGAGCTCGTTGAAGTAGACCTGGCCGGAATAAGAGCCGAGGTCCGAAGGGGCGACCTCTATGCCGACGCGGAACTGCGAGATCTGCTGCAGGCTGGGCGAGCCCATCGACGAGACCTCCACCGAGAAGGCCGACCCGTTGGTCCAGAGGTCCGGTATGGAGTCGCCGGTGACGTCGTCCTGGTCCAGCGTCACCAGGCGCCAGCCGCTGAAGTTCAGCGGCAGCCTGGCCTTGTAGTAGCTGCTGTCGCCGCCGGCGCGGATGTAGAAGTACGGGTAGTCCGGCCCGGTGAACGAAGTGCGGTTGTTCACCAGGAAGTGCAGCTTCTTGTGCTGCGAGATGTCGAGCGACTGGGAGTACGTGCGGTAGACGTAGCCGTTCGACGTGGACGTCACCGCGTCGTAGTTTATCGCCAGCGTCTGCTCGCTTATCGTGCTGGTGTTGTTCTTCTGCTTCAGTTCCGAGACCGAGCCGTACAGGTCGTCGAATACCTTGGCCGCGTCGCCGGCGGAGTCGTAAATGGGCGTGTACTCTGTGTTGTCGACGTTGTTGAGCGCCGAGGTCTGCAGCGCGCCGGTGCTGGAACTGGCGGCCACGGTCCACGTGTTGCCCACCGCGGAGATGCGGGCGAACTTTACCACGCCGGAGGTCGCGCCGCCGGAGGCCTTCTTCAGCGTTATGCGTATCTGCTTGATGGCGTTCCACTTGTAGCTGTCGGTCGACGTGATGGGCATCGGCACGCTGAAGGCGTGCCAGCCGTTGAAGTTCACGGTGTTCTTCGGCGTGTTGTCGGTGCCGTCGTTGAAGTTCGTGCCGTTGACGTAGCCGAAGTCGCCGCCGGTGAAGTCCTGCGCGTCGAGGCGGCCGTTGCCGTTCAGGTCCTCGCTGTCGAGGCGGCCGTTATTGGCGCCGAAACGTTTGGACGGCAGGCCGTCCGGGGCGTACAGCCAGCCGATATCCTCGGAGCTCGAGACCTGCTCGTCGCAGTTGGCATCCTCGCTCTTCGGGTAGCCGTAGAGCGTCAGGCCGCTGGAGCAGGTGAAGGTCTGGCCTCCCTGAGCGTCGGCGTCCTCGTCTATCTGGCCGTAATGGATGTTGATCTGCGGGCCTATGTTCGTCGTAGCGTTGTTCTGGCCGTAGACGGTCATCTCCAGCACGGTCTTCTGCGAAAAGTCGAGCCCGGTCGTCGAGAGCGGGTAGGCTATCGAGACCTCGGAGGAGACGCTGAAGTCGTAGTTCACCGCCAGCACCTGCTGCGAGCCGTCGGAGGTGGCGTTGGCGTTGATCTCCTTGGACTTCACCGTCTCGTTGGTCCAGCCGACGGCGGCGGGCGAGGCCGGACCCAGCAGCGGGTTGGAGGCCATCACCCAGTAGGTCTTGTCGAGCGGGGCCGAGTCCTCCTGCTTGGCGCTCTCCATGTTGTCTATCAGCGCGTAGTCGTTGAGGTTCGGGTTCACCACCGAGCGCGCGGCCTCGGCGCCCAGCGTGGTGTTGAGGCCGAGGAAGCGGATGTTCTTGAGCTGCGCGTCGCCCTCGTAGACCAGCATGCTGTTTGCGATGTCGCTGACGTTGGGCACCGTGTTGGACTTTATGCCGCCCTGGTACAGCATCGTCGAGCCCAGCGAGAAGTGGTTCGTCAGGTCGTAGGACACGCGGCCGCCGACCAGCGACTGGTTGCCGGTGCCGCCGTACTGCGAGACCTCGTAAACTATCTCTATTTTCGAGTCCTGGCCTATGCGGTCCGGGTAATAGAACGTGATGAAGCCTGAGTCGTAGTCTATGAAGTAGTCCACGTTGCGGGTGTACTTCGTCCCGTCCACGCGCACGGACTCGGAGTTCAGCACTATGCTCGCGTCCAGCGTAAAGGTCTTGAAGCGGTAATAGTACTCCACGTGTATCAGCCTCTTGGAGGAGGGGGAAGCCGCGTACACCTCGGGGTCGGGGGTGTTCTGGTCGCCCGTCGAGGCGAAAGGCTGCTCCAGGTGGAAGATGCCCTGCTCGAAGTCCACCGTGATGTTGTCCGAGTAGACCTGCGTCGGCTTCAGCGAGGACCCCACGTCGTTGTGGCTGAGGTCCTGCACCTTCAGGGAGAAGTTGCCGTTGCCGTTGTCGCGCACGATGTTGGTCTGGCCTATCGAATAGTACGTCTTCAGCTCGCGGTTGAAGCCGGCCTCGGTGGTGGTGGAGATATAGGTGTCGTCCTTGGCCTTTATGATCTTGTATTTGCCTGTGCCGTCCGTGCTGGTGTAGTTCCAGGTGGAACTGTTCACCGAGAGCCTTACGCCGTTGGAGTTCTGGAAGTCTATTATGACGACGTCGTCGGAATCCAGCGCGGAGCTGAACGTCACGATGCCGTTGACGTAGTCCATCACGTAGTCGACGCCGCGGCTCATCAGCCGGAAGCGGCCGGTATACGTCGAGGTCTGCACCGCCAGGTCGTCGCCGGTCATCTGGAAGATCGTCACGTTGTCGACGGCCTGGGAGGTCTGCTTGTCTATGTAGATCTTCTCCGAGCTCGCCTTCAGCGGCAGGCGGGCGGCGTTGCCGAACGTCAGGTCGTAGTACTTGCGGCGCAGGTAGCTGGTGTCGCTTATGTCGGTCTTCTGGAACTGGGTGTTGCCCGTGAACTGCTTGGTCTTCGTCTCGCCCTTCGTGCGGGAGCCGACCAGCGTCATCTTGAAGCGGCTGGTCTTCAGGTCCGTCCTGATGCCGAAGAGCTGCTTGTTGTAGGAGACGAACTCGGTCGAGGGCAGCGACAGGTCGATGTCGCCGAACGAGACGTTCTGTACGACCTCGGCCGGGTCGCCCTGGTAGACCACCGAGATGTCCTGCTTGTCGGTCTTGGTGTCGTCGTAGTCGACGTTGACCGAGATCTTCTGGCCCACCTTGCCCTGCATGCGCACCTGCATCTGCTG
>CALMZU010000163.1 GCA_937870775.1 uncultured Elusimicrobia bacterium | reverse complement strand
CTTCATCCAGACAGCCCGGCTGGCGTCGGCAAAATCACGGAATTCTATCAGCGGCCGGCCCAGCAAAGCGGAGGCGCCGCCGTCGGGCACCGCGCAGTATCCCATTCTCACGAGCGAGTAGAACCTGATAAGGCGCTCTACTTGCGGCTTGGCCAGTCCTCTCTCGGCGAAGACCAGCCGCGCTTCATCTTCGGAAAGGTCCGCGAATCTTACGTCCCGCCTGGTGGCGCCCGAGATCGCCGAGGCTATCTCGTAATGGTCCAGGGCCCGGGGACCGCTGACGTCCAGCCCGCGGCCGGCCAGCCCCGGGTCCAGCAGCGCGCGCGCCAGCACGGCGGCAACATCGTCGGCGTGCACGTACGCTATGCGCGCGCGGCCGGCCGGAAGGCGGAGAGCGCCTAGCGCGGCTATCTCCGAGGACAGCGGCGGGCTGCCCAGCATCTGCATGAAGAAGTTCGGCCGCACGAACGTCCAGGCCAGGCCGGAACCCTCCAGCAGCACCTCGACCTTCCGCAAAGAGAACTCAGGCCGCAGCTGCGCGCCCAGCGCGGAAAGCAGCACCACGCGCCGCACCCCGCTGCGGCGCATGGTCTCTATGAAGGGCGCCGCGGAAACGTGCGACTCCTCGTCGCCAGGCCGCGCCGCCAGCATAACGGTGGTGACGCCGTCCAGCGCACGGGCGTATGTAGCGGGGTCCAGTATGTCCAGCTTAACCCAGTCGGGGCCGGTCATGCTGCGCGACGCGCCCCTCACGCCGCATCCGGCGGAGCTCAAAGCCTTCATCACCCGTCCGCCGATAACGCCCGTTGCCCCCATTATCAGGAATTGTTCAGTCATATCCCCTCCTTGACCCGCCGCCATGTATGTGGTAGGATAAAAGTAACGCTACCGTTACTTTAACAAATTATGGCCCCTGAAACAAAAAAACGCGAAGCCACCAAGCGCGCGATACTGGCCGCGCTGGAGAAGGAACTGCTGTCGCCGAGGCGTCTTACCGTGGAAGGCATCGCCCGCGAAGCGGGAACGAACAAGGCTCTTATATACCGTTACTTCGGCGGGCTGCCGGGCCTTATAGCCGGATACGCCGGAAGTCCGCAGTTCATGCCGGACGCCGGGGAAATAACCGGGCTTTGCCCCGGGAACCTTAACGCCCTGGGACCGCGCGAACGCTTCGCATGCTGCATAAAAGCCTACATCGCGGCGCTGGCGCGCCGCCCGGCTACCGTGCAGGTATTGCTGCGTCTGCCGTACTTTGACGCGCAGACGCTGAAAGCCCTGCAGGCCGGGCGAAGGAACGCCATACAAGAAATACGGACGGTCTTCGGCCCGGCGGGCAAGTGTAAGGATTTCGACCCGGAACTGGCGTTCAGCCTGATAGTTTCGGGAGCATGCCACCTGCTGGGGGCCAGGAGGGCGGACTGGAAATCGGGACCGGTAGCGCTAAAGCGTCTCGCCGCCAGGCTGGAAGACACGGCGTACGCGCTCATCGCCCAGCATTGATCCCGCAAGTTATTGAGTTATTGAGCAGCGTCCCCTTAATTCTTCAGAAGGAGCTTGAGGAGGTGGACGGCGTTCTTGCTTAGGCGGGCGTCCAGAAGGGCGCGGCTTATCTCCATGGTCTGGTAGGAGCCTATCTTGGCGCCCAGACCCTCCAGCCGAGCGCAGATCTGGCCGGTGAGGCGGTTTATCTCGTACGGCGAGGGCGGCTGCACTTTGCCGCGGGGAAAAGCCGTCACGCCGTCGGCGCGCGCGGCCAGTTCGTAGGCGGCCAGGGCCACCGACTGGCCCAGGTTCATGGAGGGCTGACGCTCGTGCGTGGGGATGTTTATCACCGCGTTGCAGAGCGACAGGTCCTCCTTGGTCAGGCCGGTCTTCTCCGGGCCGAAAAGTATACCCGCCTTCTCCACGCCGCGGCCGGCGATATAGGCGGCGGTGTCCTTAAGCAGCACCACGTCGCGGTCCGGCTTTATATGGTGCAGCGAGGAAGTGCCCAGCAGCAGCCCGCAGTCCTCGGCGGCCTCGGGGATGCTGCCGTATATGCGCGCCGAGTTTATAATATCCATCGAATTGATGGCCGAAACCGAAGCTTCCTGCTTCCAACAACGTATTACCTCAGCCCAGTCGGATTCAAAAGGGCTCACCAGCGCCAGCTCGCCAAGGCCGAAATTGGCCATGGCCCGGGCGCAGGCGCCGATATTGTCGGGGTTGCGGGGTTTAAGCAGTATGAACTTAAGCGGCACAGGCATAGTCGATAAAGTATTATAGTATGAATGATGGAGCTAATAATACCCGGCCTGCGCGTGCCGTTCGAAGCCGACGGCGAGGCCGCCTGGCTTAAAGCCGCCGCGGCGGAACTGGGCCTGCCCACGACGGACATACGGCTGGTCAAAATACTGTCCAAGGCCCTGGACAGCGCCGACCAGCAGCAGTTCTACTACACCATTTCGCTCGCCGTTGCAGTGCCGGCGGGTTACGCCAACCCCCGCGGCTTTTCCCCCTATACAGCTCCCGCAAAACCGGCCAGGCCGCGCCCGGCCCTTAAAGAGCGGCCGATAGTCATCGGCTTCGGCCCGGCTGGCATGTTCGCCGCGCTGGAACTTATCGAATACGGCCTCAAGCCGCTTATCTTCGAACGCGGCAAGAAGATAGAGGAGCGCTCCGCCGACGTGCAGCGCTTCATAACGCGCCGCGAGCTGGACGAAGAGTCCAACATACAGTTCGGCGAGGGCGGCGCCGGCGCTTACTCCGACGGCAAGCTGTTCGCCCGCGTCAACAACTCCGCCTACGGCGCCAAAGTGCTGGACACTTTCGTAAAGTTCGGGGCGCGGCCCGAGATCGCCTACATGGCCAAACCGCACGTCGGCACCGACGTGCTCTGCGCCGTGGTGCGCAATATCCGCGAGCACATACTGGCGCACGGCGGCGAAATACATTACGGCGCAAAACTTACGGACCTGCTAATAACCGGCGGCAAGGCTGCCGGCGTGGTAATAAACGGCCGGCAGGAATACCGCTCCTCGCACATCTACCTGGCGGTGGGCCATTCCGCGCGCGACACGTTCGAACTGCTGCGCCGCAGAGGCGCGGCGCTGGAGCGCAGGGCTATAGCCGTGGGCGCCCGAATAGAGCACCCCGCCTCGACGATAAACCTCATCCGTTACGGCGCCAAGTACGCCGGCAACCCCGGCCTGGGCGCGGCGACCTATTCCTTCAACTACACCAACCGCCAAAACGGGCGCGGCACCTACACCTTCTGCATGTGCCCCGGCGGCGAGATAGTTAACGCCTCCTCGGCGCAGGGCCTGCTGGCCGTCAACGGCATGAGCCGCGCAGCCCGGGCGGATGAATTCTCCAACGCCGCGCTGGTGGTCACCTGCCGCCCTTCGGACTACACCGCCGAAGGGCCGCTGGCAGGTTTTGAATTTCAGGAAGCCATAGAACGCCTGGCCTTTAAAGCCGGCGGCGGCAACTGGGCGGTGCCGGCGCAGAATCTGCGGGATTTCCTGCACGGCAGGACATCCGGCAGCGTCAACAGGAACTCCTGCCGCACCGGCACCGCGCCGGCCGACCTGCGCCAGGTGCTGCCGGCCTTCGTAACGGAGGAACTCGCCACGGCCTTCGCCGAGTTCAAAAAAGGCTACCCGCTGTTCGTGTCGGAGCAGGCCGTGCTGCTGGCCCCCGAAACCAGGACCTCCTGCCCCGTAAAGGTGCTGCGCGGCGACAATTACGGGTCGGCCAACATAGCCAACCTGTACCCCATCGGCGAAGGCGCCGGTTACGCCGGGGGCATAACCAGCTCCGCCATAGACGCCATAAAAGCCGTAGAACGCACCCTCGCCGTTTAAATAATCGAGTTATCGTGCAGCGTCCCC
>CALMZU010000162.1 GCA_937870775.1 uncultured Elusimicrobia bacterium | reverse complement strand
CCGCGCGCTCGACGCGGCGGATGCTTACCGCCGACACCTACTACAAGCCCGTCACCGTGATAGTGCCCGCCTACAACGAGGGCTCGGTGATCTCGCAGAGCGTGCGCTCGCTTTTGAACCTGCATTACCCGGAGTTCGAGATAGTGGTGGTGAACGACGGTTCCTCCGACGACACGCTGGAGGCGCTGCGCCGCGACTTCGACCTGCGGCCGCATCCCAAGCCGGTGCGCCTGCAGGTGCCGCACGCCCCGATACGCGGCATCTACGTCTCCGCCTCCTATTCCAACCTGATAGTGGTGGACAAGGAGAACGGCGGCAAGGCCGACGCCATAAACGCCGGCATCAACGTCTCGGCCTACCCTCTTTTCTGCTCGATAGACGCGGACTCGCTGCTGGAGCCGGACGCCATACTGAAGTCCTCCAAGCTCTTCATCGAGGACGACGAGCTGATAGCCACCGGCGGCATAGTGCGCGTCTTGAACGGCTGCACGGTGAAGGAAGGCTCCGTGCTGGAGA
Organism: uncultured Elusimicrobia bacterium; assembly: GCA_937870775.1. Taxonomy (GTDB): domain Bacteria; phylum Elusimicrobiota; class Elusimicrobia; order Elusimicrobiales; family UBA9959; genus UBA9959. Next base: position 1,123 of record CALMZU010000162.1, on the reverse strand, counting down.
TAGGCATGCCCTCCTCCACGCTGGAGGCCATACAGGTGCTGGAGTACACCCGCGCCTTCCTGTCCGGCCGCACAGGCTGGAACATGCTCAAGAGCCTGCTCATCATCTCGGGCGCCTTCGGCGTTTTCCGCAAGGACATGGTGATAGCCATAAAGGGCTACCGCAAGACCGTCGGCGAGGACATGGACCTGGTGATGCGGCTGCACCTGCACTGCCTCGACAATAAAATTCCTTATAAGATCATGTTCGTGCCGGACCCGGTCTGCTGGACGCAGGCGCCGTTCAACCTGCGTATGCTGCTCAAGCAGCGCAACCGCTGGCACCGCGGCCTTATAGACTCGCTGCTGTCCAACCGCAAACTTATACTCAACCCGCGCTACGGCGCCGTCAGCATGCTGGGCACCTCGTACTTCCTCTTCGTCGAGGTGCTGGGCCCGATAATAGAACTTATCGGTTATATCTCCATACCGATACTTTATTTCGCCGGGCTGCTGGGCGTGAAGTTCCTGCTCCTGATAACCACGGTGGCCGTGCTGTGGGGCATCTCCATAAACATAGCGGCGATATTCCTCGACACCTTCAACTACCGCCGCTACAAGAACAACAAGGACGTGCTGCGGCTGTGCCTTCTCTCCGTCGTGGAGTTCTTCGGCTACCGGCAGCTGACGCTCCTGGAGCGCGTGCGCGCGACCTTCAACTTCCGTTCCACCAGCTGGGGCAGCCAGGAACGCCGCGACATGCACGCGGCCGGGGAAGGGCCTTCGCTCGCGGCCCGCGCGGTCTCGCTGGTCAAGGGCTCGACGCTGGCCGACGTGGCGGCGCGTTTCTTCAACAAGCTGCCGGCGCTGCTCCTGGCCCTGCTGGCCGTGCGCGGCGTCGAGATAGCGGCCGGCATGCCGGCCGGCTCGCCGGCTTGGGCCTACGGCGAGGCCATACAGGCGGCCGCGCAGCACGACCTGCTGGCCCTGGTGCGCTTCCTCCAGCTGCTGTTCCTGGCCTCCGCGCCATTGCTGGCCTCGCGCTCGGAGCGGCTGCGTACCTGGGGAATAAACGCCTTATGGGGCCTGATCGTTATGGCGCAGGCCGGCCTTATGGAATATTTCCTGACGGCGCGCGTACCTCT
>CALMZU010000161.1 GCA_937870775.1 uncultured Elusimicrobia bacterium | reverse complement strand
CCTCGCAGTACAGGCAGCGGTCGGCCTCGGCCTTAAGCTGGGCGTCGGAAAGGAACTGTATTTTCTTCGTCATGTTGCACCTCGTCCAAAGATTTATAGATTCTATAAATTTTCAAGCGCGTTTATAACGGAACCTGGCGTTGAGACGGAAATGTTCGCGGTCGAAGAAGAAGCGCGAGTACACCAGGCAGCGCATGCCGCCGGAGAGCAGTTCTTCGTCGGGCTTCTGCGAGAGCAGGGTTATCTCGGCGTCCTCGGGGACGGCCAGTATGTGGGCCCGGTAACCGAGGCCGTGGCTGGGCTCGTCGAGGCGCAGCCAGATCTCGCCGCCGGGCTTGGCCTTCCACAGGCCTTCCAGGTCCAGCTGGGCCCGCACCGCGCCCGCGGTGCGCTGCTTTATCGGCGCGGCGTAATTTACGGTGGCCAAATAGCGGCCGTAGTCGGAGTCCGTACGGGTGAATTCGGTACGCAGCACATTGCCGCGCTCGTCGGTGAAAGAACTGAGCGGCGCCGAGGCCAGGAACATCCTGGCGGTAAGGGTATCCCTCAGCATGAACTCGTTCATGGAGACCCAGTCCCTTACCGCGGCCGGCTGGCCGTTCTTGTCGAAGATATAGACCGTGGAGAAGCTTTCGCTGGCGTTGTTCTTCGCCGAGCGTATGTTGGCCAGCAGGCATTCCCTGGCCTTCTCGAAGTTCAGGCGCAGGCATTCCTGCGGCAGCTCCTCGCCGTAAGGCCCCGGCATGGCCGTGCCGGCCGTTATGGCCGCCAGCTCGGCGTCGCTCTTGAAGTTCAGCTCCGGCGCCAGGTTGCGCGCGATCTCCAGGTGGCGCAGGGCCTCCTTGGGGTCGCCGCGCAGGGTGTAAAGTTTGCTGAGGCGGTAATAGGCGTAGGCTATCATGTCGCCCTGACCTTCGCCGACGTAGCGCCGCGTCTCGGCGCAGGCGGCCTTGTAGTCGCCGCGCAGTATGGCCAGCTCACCGCGTATGAACAGGAACATGTCCTTGTCGGGGACCTGGCCGGCCGCGTTCATGGTGCGCTCCGCCTCGTCGAGCATGCCGGCCTCCATCTGGCTCTGGGCCAGAGCGAAGCGCAGCATGAGGTTGGAGGGGAAACGTTTTATCGCCTCGTTGGTTATCTCGAAGTATTTCTCGTGGCGGCCCATCCAGTCGTTATAGTAGGCCTCTATGAACCAGCTGAACAGGCAGGGCCCCGGCAGGGCGCGTTTTATGCGGTCGGCGTATTCGCGGGCTTTGGCGTAATCGTTGTTGCTCAGGCGCGTGCGGGCGCAGAGGGCCAGTATGCAGAGGTCGTCGCCGAATTCGGCCAGGCAGGACTCCAGTTTCTTAAGCCTGTCCCTGGCCCCTTCCAACTGAGCTGCCAGCGCTTCGGCTTTGACGCGGGTTTCCCTGTCGGGCGCCGTGCGGGCGGCGTACTTGGCCATCGGCACGGCCCGGCGCAGGGCGGAGTGCTGGCCGGTGTGGAAGGACAGCACGGCCAGCATGAAGATGGCGTCGAGCGACCAGGGGTCCAGGTTCAGCGCTTTTGTAGTGAGGTCTAATGCGGAGGGAATGGAGAAATCCGAGAAGTAGGCGCGGCGCGCCTCTTCAACCAGGCTGGCGGCCTGCTGCCTGTTCTCTTCACTAACCTGGGGCGGCAGCTGCGGGCGGCTTTCGGCCTGCTCGGGGCCGCGCTCCGGCGAGGTCAGCAGGCTTTTTATGCCGTCAACTATCTGTGTCCTGAGGCCCTTGGGCCTAGCCGCGAGGCGCACCGCGTCGGCGAACTCGCGCGCGCTCTGCGGGCGGCGCGCCGGGTCCTTGTCCAGGCAGCGCAGTATCAGCGCGTTCATCGCCGGGGAAATGGCCGGGTTCAGTTTGGAAGGCTGCGGGCAGGGGTCCTGCGTAACGGACTTTATGAAGGCAGCGGTGTTCTCGGCGTCGAAGGGGTGGCCGAGGGTCAGCATCTCGTAGAGCACGGTGCCGAGCGAGTAGATGTCGGAGGCCGGGCCCAGTTTGTCGCCGGAGAAAACCTCGGGCGCCATGTACTTCAGTGTGCCCAGCAGCGGCTGGCCCGACGTAAGCGACGTGGAGTCGTTCATCTTGGCCAGGCCGAAGTCCGCGAGCTTGGCGTGGCCGGTGCGGGCCACCAGAATGTTGGAAGGCTTAATGTCCCTGTGCAGTATGCCGAGCGAATGCACCTCGTGCAGGGCGTCGGCCACGGCCGCCACCAGCGAGGCCGCGCTGCTCTCATAGTCCGGGTCCTCAAGCGGGGAGGCGGCCAGCGGCTTAAGGAAATAAGGCAGTTCCTCGTCGGAAGCCGTGGGGTCCTTTATGTAGCCGTACTCCTTGAGTTCGGCGAGGTTGGCGGCGTTCTTAACGGTCTTCGCCAGTTCAAGGAAGGCCATAAGCGGCCTGCCGTCCACGAACTCCATAACGAAATAGGGCAGCCCGGCGTGATTGCCGTGGCCGTAGATCTTAACAATGCCTGGGTGGCTGCAGCGGGCTATGGCCGCCGCCTCGCGCGCGAAGCGGCGCTTGTTGGTGTCGGTGGCCTGCTCGGGCAGCAGCATCTTTATGGCCGTGTCGCGCTTCAGCGCGGCGTCGTGCGCCTTGTAGACCCCGCCCATGCCGCCGCGGCCCAGTTCGGCCACGACGGACTGCCCGTCTATTATATCT
>CALMZU010000160.1 GCA_937870775.1 uncultured Elusimicrobia bacterium | reverse complement strand
CGGCGGTCCGAACGCCGGCCATACGATATTCTTCAACGGGAAGATCTACACGCTGAAGACCACCCCCGGCGGTTTCGTGAACCCGCGCACCAAGCTGGTGCTTGGCGCCGGCACCTACATCATCCCCGAGTGGCTCGAGAAGGAGGCCGCCCTTACCGGCTGCGCGCGCCGCCTGATCATAGACCCGCACGCCGTGGTGATAGAGCCGCGCCACACCGCGGCCGAACGCGGCGACGGCCGCATGATGGGAAAGATAGGCAGCGTCGGCACCGGCCTCGGGGCCGCCGTGCGCGACCGCGTGGACCGCAAGAAGCTTACCTTCGCCAAGGACCACCCGCGGCTGAAGAAGTACGTGAAGGACGTGCCCGAGCTCTTGAACAAGGCCCTCGCGAAGGGCTCGAAGATGCTGCTCGAGGGCACGCAGGGCATGAAACTTTCCAATCTGCACGGCGAGTACCCGTTCGTCACGTCGAGGGATACCACGGCCTCGACGTTCATGGCCGAGGCGGGCCTGGGCCCGAAGTACGCCGGCGACATCTACGCCGTGTTCAAGCCCTACGTTACCCGCGTCGGACCCGGCTTCGTCGCGAAGGAGATGAAGGACAAGCGCAAGCTGGAAAAATACCACACGACGGGCCGCGAGGTGGGCAGCGTCAGCGGCCGGCTGCGCCGCGTGGGCGAGTTCGAGATGGACGTGGCCCGACAGACGGTGCGCATCAACTCGGCCACGAAGCTCGCTATCACGCACATAGACCTGCTCCAGGGCGCGGACATCACCCGCGGCGTGAAGAGCTTCACCGGCGAGGCGAAGCGGTTCATGCGCACGCTCGAAGAACTGTGCCGCACCTACCCGAACCCGGAGGTCTCGCTGATCTCCTACGGGCCCGGGCTCGACGACGTTCTGGCGCTCTGACGCCGGGGGGGAGGCCTGCGCTCTATTAACAGGCCTCCCCAAAAATGCTATTATTATCAGGCAGTACTTACCACACATTTGCCGCGGTAGCTCAGTGGTAGAGCACCGGTCTGAAAAACCGGGTGTCGTTGGTTCGATCCCAACCCGCGGCAATTTTCATTTATACGGGTGACCAAATGTCCATCCACCACAAGATCCTGATAGCCGACGACGACGCCGAGATGCTCGAGACGCTGAGTTCGCTGCTCGCCGCCGAAGGCTACGACATAGTGCGCGCCGAGAACGGCCAGGAGGCGGTGGAACTTGCCGCTAAAGAACTGCCTGCGCTGGTGATGCTGGACATACATATGCCGGTGATGGACGGCCTGACCGCCTGCAAGACCATAAAGTCCGACAAGCTCACCAAGTCGGTGCCGGTGCTGATGCTTACCGTCGAGGGCAGCATCCACGAGATACAGCAGGCCATAAGCTACGGCGCCAAGACCTATATAACCAAGCCGTCCAGCCGCGCCGAGATACTTAAGGTCGTGAAGAGTATCCTGGGCTGAAGCCGGCCGAGGCGTCAAAAAGAAAGGGCCCCTGAAAAGGGGCCCTTTCTTTTTTTGTCAGCCGCGTCCTTATATTATCCGGAGCAGCGCGAAGTGCAGGTACTCGGTCTCCGGCATGTTCACCAGCACCGGGTGGTCCTTGGCCTGGCCGCGCAGTTCGACGAGCATGGCCCTCTTGCCGGCCCGCGCCGCGGCGCCGGAGAGCGTCTCCACGAAGATACCGCGCGAGATGTGGTGCGAGCAGGTGGATACCGCCAGGTAGCCGCCCTTCGGCAGCGCCTTGAACGCCGAGCCGGCCATGCGGCCCAGCATCTTGAGCGCCTGCGGCAGGTTCTTCTTGTTGCGCACTATGTTCGGCGGGTCCAGCAGTATGAAGTCGGGCTGTTCGGGCAGCTGGCCGGTCTCCAGGGCCTCAAGCATGCGCTCGGCCTTTTCCTTCCTGAAAACTATCTTGTCCTTGAAGCCGTTGAGCGAGGCGTTCTCCTCGGCGGCCTCAATGGCCTTTTCGGAGGAGTCCACCGCCCAGACGGCCTTGGCCCCGCCGCGGGCCGCGGTCACCGCGAAACCGCCGAGGTAGGTGTGCAGGTCCAGCACCTTGCGTCCCTCGAAGAAGGGCTCGACCGCGGCGCGGTTCTCGCGCTGGTCGAAATACCAGCCGGTCTTCTGCGCGCCCGCCATCGGGATGCGGAACTTCAGGCCGTTCTCGACTATCTCGGCCTTCTCCGGCAGGGTGCCGTAGGCGGTCTCCTCGTAGGACTTCAGCCCCTCGAGCTCGCGGAACTGGTGGGTGTTCTTGTAGAAGATGCCGCGCGGGTTTATCAGCGCGCGCAGCGCCGCCGTGATGTCGTCCTTAAGCAGTTCCATGCCGGCGGAAAGTATCTCTATGACGACGGAGTCGCCGTAGCGGTCCACGACCAGGCCCGGCAGGTCGTCGGACTCGCCGAAGCAGAGGCGGCAGTTCTCCTCGACGCCGAGCGTTCTCCTGTATTCCAGCGCGGCGGCCAGGCGCTTCGCTATGAAGTCGGCTGGCAGTTCGGCCGTGTCGCGGGCCAGCAGGCGCACGGAGATCAGGCTCTTCGGATTGAAGAAGCCCACGCCGGCGGGCCTGCCGTCGGGGTACAGCACGCCGCAGATCGTGCCGGGCGGGATCGTCGTGTCGACGGTCTCGAGCTCGTTGGAGAAGATCCAGGTATGGCCCGACGCGCGGCGGCGTAACGCCTCGCGGCGGAGTTTTAATGTTTTCATAATTTATGCGTCCAGCGATACCAGCGCTTCCACCGGCGCGCCTATCTTGACGTCGAAGGCGCGGGCGAAGCTGCCGTTGCGCACCGAGAACTCGAGGAACCCGAAGGAGCCTATCAGCGCCAGCGCCTCGCCTTCGGGGACGGACGCGTAGGTCAGCTTCAGGTCCTTCAGCATGCGGTCCGATATGTTGAAGACCGCCTTGGCGCTGAGGTAGCTGCGGGGGATGTTGGTTATTACGTTGCCGAAATGGTCTATGGCTATCACCTGGCCGGTGACGCGGTTGCCGGCCTTCTCCGGCTGCGGGAAGGGGAAGCGGCGGTACTCGGTGAACAGCGGGCCGATCTTCTTCTCGGGCAGGCCCTTGGCTATCGCGGCGGCCACCGGGGCCATGATGTCGCGCCCGTGGAACGTGGAGCTGATGTTCTCGCTGAACAGCGAGGAGTTGCTGATGAAGCGCGCCTCGACTATCTTCTCCTTCTGCTCCACCCAGCTGATCAGGCCGTTGTCGGGGGCTATGAACTGGTAGTTCTCGGTCCTGGCCCAGATGATGCCGCGGCCGGTGCCCACCGTCGGGTCCACGACGGTCATGAAAAGGGTGTGCCGGGGCATGTAGGGCATCGCGGCCATCAGGTAGAAGGCCGCGGTCTGTATGTCCTGCGGCGGGATCTGGTGCGTGATGTCTATGATCGAAAGGCCCGGGGCCTTGGACAGCAGCACGCCCTTCATCGCTCCGACGAAGGGGTCGTGGGTGCCGAAGTCCGAGAGCAGGGCTATGCACTTGGTTTTCATAGGCGTCGCCGGCCGACGGGCCGTGGCTTTTTATTCCTGGCCGTGGTGATGGGTGGAGCCGGGTACCGTCAGCGGCAGCTTCTGCGCGCAGAGCGGGCAGCTGTCGGGCGGGAAGAGCTGCAGCGGGTACGAGATCAGGCCGCGCACCGGGACGTTCAGCGGCAGGTCGCCGGTGGAGCGGTCCACTATGGCCGCCACGCCGATGACCTTCGCGCCGTAGCCGCGGCACAGGTTGATGACCTCGCCGCACAGGCGGCCGGTGTTGAGGACGTCGTCCACCACGAGCACGCGCTCGCCCTCGGAGATCTTGAAATCGCGCTTAAGGACCATGACGCCGTTGATCTTCTCGGTGAAGATCGAGCGGGCCTTCTTTACGCGGGCCACTTCCTGGCCTATCGCCATGGAGCCGACGGAGGGGGAGATCACGACGTTGATCTCCTGCGGGAACTTGGCCGCCATCTCCTTGGCCACCTTCTGCGCGAGGTGCGGGTACTGCAGCACCAGCGAGGGCTGTATGTAGGTCTGGGTATGGAAGCCGGAGGGCAGCTGGAAATGACCGTTCAGTATGGCGCCGTGCTCCTGGAGCAGGCCGACTACGTCGAATTTGCCGAGTTTGGACATTATAGCTTTCCTCCTGAGAATCTGTTCAGCCGGGCGAAATCTATGCCAACCCCGCGCTGCGCCGCCTCTTTTATGACCTGCCCGCTTTCCTTGGGGCTGATCATCTTGAAGTCCGGCTTGGCCATCTTGCCCTCTATCGTGAAAGCGAGGGCCGGCTTGCCGCTGGCGTCGGTGAGCGCCTCCGGCAGGCTGCCCATCGAATAGTACTTACCTGATATTGTATAAATTTTTAGCTTCATCGTCTCGTTCGTGAAGTCGAGCGAGCCCGTGGCGTAGGCAGAGAACTCCTTGCCGTCCATGTAGAAGTTCTTCATCTGGACCTTGCCGCTGTCCACCGAGTAGTCGCCGCCTATCGAGTTGAACGAGACGTCGTTGATCTTGTAGCCGAACTTGAGCGCGCCTACGCGGTTCATCCGGTGTATCAGGATCAGCGGCATCGAGACGATGTAGTAGATGCGGTCCTTCTCCGACGTGTTCTGCACCTGGTAGAAGGTGCCGGCGCCGGACTTTATCGAGATGTCGCCCCTTATCTTCGTCAGGTCGCCGGTGATGTTCTTCAGCGCGGCCTGCAGGTAGAAATCGTCGGCCTGCAGGTAGTCGTGCTTGAAGCGGTCGGCCTTGTAGAGCAGCCTGAAGTCGGCGTAGCCGCTCGGTATCGAGTTCTTCAGCGTCCTGAGCCAGGGCAGCTCGGAACGGTACACCGGCCCCGTGCGGCGTTTGCCTATCAGGTCCTTTATCGCGAAGCCGAGACCCTTGGCCTCGGAGAACACCAGGTTCTTCGAGTAGCCTATGCAGTCCACGGTCTTCGACGCCGTGAACGGGTCGTGTATGGCGGCGCGGCCGCGCACCGCTTCGCCGTTGAACTTGCCTGAATAGGTGAACGAGAGTTCGTCCTTGGAGATGTCGGTCTTCAGTTTCAGGCCGCTCAGCCTGCCGCCGGCCAGCGCCAGGCGGCCGTTGGCGGCCGTGACGTAGCTGTTGGCGAAGTTCTCGGCGAGCAGCGCCGACACGTCGAGGTCGGCGGCGGAGAGCGCTTTGTAGCGGAAGGCCGCGGCCGTGGTGTTCAGGAAGATCCTGGAGAGCACCGGCCTGCCGTCCTTGGAGTTCACCTTCATCCTGACCTGCAGCTTGCCGGCAGGCTCGTCCACCGGGAGCTTCACGCCGTAGCGTTTCAGCTGCGCCAGGTTCTGCGGCGGGGCGGACAGCGTGAACGAATAGGACGGGGTGGAGGCGGAGAAATCGTAGACGCCCTCGGCCTTGAGGTTAAGCGGGCGGGCCAGCAGCCTGACCTCGACGGTCTTCGACGAGGTGAAGACGGCGCCGGCCTCCCAGAAGGAGCGGGGAGCGGTGAACGGCACCGGGGAACTGAACAGGTAGGCCATCTCGCTGCTCTTGAACTCCGGCGTCTCGGCCTTCAGCGATATCACCGGCTGCCTGAAGTTCTTTACGCCGCCGGTGACGCGGGCTGACTTGTTGAGCAGCGTCACGTCGGCGCGCAGGTCCTTGAGCTCGGCGGCCGGCCAGTCGAAGCCGGCGAAGTTCACGGTGCCCTCGGCGTACAGCCTGCCGTCCACCGGGCGGCGGAAGGCGTCGCTGCGGAAGAACATCGACGCGTAGAACTGGGTGTCCTGCGCCGGCTTGAAATCCTTCAGCGAGACGTTGAGGTTGTCGAAGACGTGGCGCGCGCCGGACTTGGCCCGGGTGATGCGCAGCTGGCCGTCCTTTATCTCCGCCTCGTCTATCTTGTTGAGGCTGCGGCTGCCCTTCTTCTGGCGGTAGGCCGCGAAGATGTCGCCGCAGTTCCACGCCCCGTCGGCGCGCTGTATCAGCTCTATCTTCGGCGAGACCAGCACGACGCTGTCTATCTCGATCTTCTTGCGCAGCAGCGGCAGCAGGCGGTAGGTGGCGTAGATGTAGTCCGCGGTGAGGAAGTCTATCGTCTCGGGGCCGGGCTCGGTCACGCGCAGGCCCTTTATCTTTATCTCGCCGGTGGCGGAGAGCCGCGCCCACTCTATGTGCACAGGGCGCTTCAGCGCCTCCTGGAACTGGTCGGTGACTATGGCGGCGAGGTCCTCGGGCTTGAACATCACCCTGACCGTCACCAGCGTGGTGGCGGCCATGCCGGCCGCCAGTATCAGCGGCAGGAAGATGATCCTGGCCATTATCTGCCTGAAAAGTTTCATGTGCGCAAATACATTTTAGCAGTATTGAAGGCGTAAAGGGCCGCCGAACCTATGGCCTTGTATACCGCGGCCTCGGCGCCCAGCACGCGGGCGGCGTAATCCCTGGCGCTCATCAGCTCCGGGAACAGGAGTTTCAGGGCCAGCGCCAGCCCCGCGCAGTTCAGCAGCAGCAGGAGCGGCATCGAGAACACCGGCCCGCCGGCCTTCTTGAGGTCGCTCTGCACCGGTCCGGCCAGTATGTCCGCCGTGTGCAGTATGTGGAAGGCCAGCGTGAAGCCGGCGGCGGCCAGGAACCAGGGCCTCAGCGGCGCGCCGTCCCAGAAACGGCAGGCCGTCCAGTAAGCGGCGGCGGCCACCAGCGTGTAGAACGGTATGAAGTACGGCGCCAGCGATATGAACGTGTTGGAAGAGTCCGTCAGCACGTACCCGCTCTGTTTCTTCACCGAGATCTTGCTCACCCGCACGCCCGTCATCACGGCGGCCAGCGCGTGCGTCAGTTCGTGCGCGGTGACGTAGAGCCGCTTGCCGCGCCCGGCAGCGTGCAGGGCGGCGCACAGCAGGGCGCCGCCGAGCAGCGGGAACGTCGCCGAGAAACGCGCCAGCACCGGGCCGGCCGCCGCGCAGGTGGCCCAGACCGCGGCGAGGGCCGCGGGGGCCAGCAGTACGCCTATGAAAGTCCTGAGAAAACCTTTCATTTCTTTTGTCGCGCTTAAAGGTATAACGCGCCGTGGGGCGGCGCTATTGCATCTGCCAGTCCGCCGCCTTTATCCCGGCGGCGGCGAGCTCGGCCTTCCAGGCGGCCAGCGCACGCGGCATCGCGGCCGCGGCCCTGGCGGACCAGGGGTTCAGCGGGGAGCGGAACTCCTCCGCCGCGCTGCGGTACCAGACGAAAGCCATCTTGGCGGAGCTCTCCGATATCCTGAAGTCCCTCTCGGCCTGCAGCAGCGCTTGCGCGCGGGCCGCGGCCTCCGGGGTTATCCTGCCGGCGTCCAGATCCTTCCTGACCTTCTCCGCCTTTCCGGCGTATACGGCGCCGTACCAGGCCGCCTTCGCCGACGGGTCCGCGGCCCAGGCCATCTCCCGGTCGCCGCGCGCCATGGCGCCGCGCGAGCGCAGCGCCAGGTCCGCCGCCGCCAGCAGAAAAAAAACCAAGGCCGCCAAGGCGGCCCGGGTCGTCCAGCGCAGCGCGGCCGAGGCCACTAGGCGTTCCTCTTCATCGGCGGCTGGGTGTGCAGCAGTTTGTGCAGCAGCGAACTGAGCACCTGCGGCTTCACCGGCTTCTCTATGAAGTCGCGCACGTTGGGCTCCTGCTTTATCATGTCCGAAGTGGAGCGGTCGGTGTAGCGGCCGGTGATGATGACTATCGGTATGGTCCCCGTCTCGTCGGCCTGCAGCTCGCGCAGTATCTCGAAGCCGCCGTACTTGGGCAGCATCAGGTCGAGCAGTATCAGGTCGGGGTTGACGGTGCGGGCCTTGTTGAGGGCCTCCTCGCCGTCGGCGGCCTTCTCTATGCGGAAGCCTTCCTTCTTGACGATGAACTCAATGAGTTCGCGGACCGAGTCGTCGTCGTCCACGATCAGGACCAGCTTGTCCGCCGGCCTGCCAAAAGCTCCGTTTTCCATCTCGTTTCTCCGTTCCGGGCTTACAGGTTGGTGGTGACCAGCGTCTCGGTGGTCTGCACGCCGTGTATGCCGCGGACCTCGCGGACTATCAGGCCGCTGAGCTTGTCGATCGTGTCGGACTCGGCCACCAGGATCGCGTCCCAGCCGCCGAAGGTCATGTATACGTCCTTCACGCCGCGTATGTTCTTTATCTGCTGCACGGCCTTCTGTTCGAGGCCGGCGACCAGTTTGCAGAGTACGAAGGCTATCATATTCCCTCCACGACCATTCTTATTCTAGATCCGTTCGTTCCAGGCGGCGGTGCGGTATTTCGCCGACGCTATCTCCCCGGTCTTGGCCAGGGCGGCCGGGGCCATCGCGGCCACTTCCCATTCCAGCCCGTATTCGGCGCCGAGGGCCTTTATTACGGCGTTGCGGTGCAGGCTTGCGTTGCCGCGCGCGTCGGGGGCCTGGAAAGACGCCTGGTAGAGCATGTAGTCCCCGAGCTTCCGGAGGGCCCCGCCAAGCACTTTTTTTCCATTATACAATATATCCATATTGACCGGTTTCGCGAAGCAGTTCATCACCGGGTCGTTCACGGCGTAGTCCTTGGTCTTCTCGTTAAGGAGGTCGAAGCTGACGCCGAGGCGGGCGTATTCCGCGTTTATGGCCCGGTGCAGCCTGTCGTAGGTCTTGCCGGGTTCGAAATATACGCCGGGGGAATGGAAGATGAAGGAAAAGGTGAGGTCGGCCTGGTGGAAGACGATGCCGCCGCCGGTGGGGCGGCGCACCACGTCGGTTATGCCGCAGCCGGCCGCGGTCACCGCCTCGGCGACGGCCTTGCGGCGCTGCGAATAGCCGAAGGTTATGCCCGGCGCCTTCCAGTTGTAGAAGCGCAGCACGTAAGGGGCGGGGAGCGTCTCGCAGAGCGCCTCGTCGGCGGCCATCTGCTCGTACACGTCCAACGGCGGGGTCTCTATTATCAGGCCTTTTTCCATAAAAAAGTGACCGGGGCCGGCCGTCCGGCCCCGGTCCGTGCGCTTACCAGCGGAGGTTGGGCTGGCGGGCGGCCTGGACCTCGTCCAGGCGCTTCACCGGCTGCGTGACGGGCGCGTCCTTGAGCGCCTGCGGGTCGGCAAGGCCCTGCGAGTGTATGTCGCGCATCGCGGCCACGAACTCGTCCAAGGTCTCCTTCGACTCGGTCTCGGTCGGCTCCACCATTATCGCCTCGTGTACGATGAGGGGGAAGTAGATGGTGGGGGCGTGGAAGCCGCGGTCCAGCAGGCCCTTGGCCACGTCCAGCGTCTTCAGGCCCTTGTCGGTAAGGTCGTGTCCCGGCGTCAGCACGCACTCGTGCATGCAGTACTCCTTCGAGTAGGACGGGTACAGGTCCTTGAGCTTCGCGGCCACGTAGTTGGCGTTCAGTATGGCGCACTCGGCTATCTCGCCGAACTCGGCGGCGGAGTGGGCCAGCATGTAAGCGTAGGCCTTCACCAGCACGCCGGTGTTGCCGAAGAACGCCTTCACCTTCCCGACGCTGCGGCCGTCGCCGAAGTCGGTGACGTAGCCGGGGCCTTCCTTCTTCACCATCGGCACGGGCAGGAACGGGGCCAGGTGCCTGCGGCACGCGATGGCGCCGGCGCCGGGGCCGCCGCCGCCGTGCGGGGTGGAGAACGTCTTGTGGAAGTTCAGGTGCATCAGGTCCACGCCGAGGTCGCCGGGCTTCACCATGCCGATAAGCGCGTTGAAGTTGGCGCCGTCCATGTAGAGCAGCGCGCCGGCCTCGTGCACGGCCTTCGCTATGGCCTCGATGTTGCTCTCGAAGATGCCGACGGTGTTGGGGATGGTCAGCATCAGCACGGCGGTCTTCGGGCCGAGGTGCTTCTTGAGCTCCTCGACGTTAAGGCGCCCGTCGGGCTCGGAGGCGATGTTGACCGTGTTGAAGCCCATCATCGACGCGGTGGCCGGGTTGGTGCCGTGCGCGGAGTCGGGCACCACGATCTCGTTGCGCTCCTTCTCGCCGCGGTCCCAGAAATAGGCCTTCGCGGTCAGCAGGCCGGTGAACTCGCTGTGCGCGCCGGCGGCGGGCTGCAGCGTTATCGCGTCCATGCCGCACAGCCCGGTCAGGCGGGCGGACAGGTCGTGGATCAGTTCCAGCGTGCCCTGCGCGCAGGCGTCGTGCGCCAGCGGGTGCAGCGCCGCGAAGCCTTCCAGGCCGGCGGCCTCCTCGTTGAAGCGCGGGTTGTACTTCATCGTGCAGGAGCCCAGCGGGTAGAAGTGCGTGTCCACCGAGAAGTTGAGCTGCGACAGGCGCGTGTAGTGGCGCACCACGTCGAACTCGGCCAGCTCGGGCAGCCGCGGGGCGGTCTTGCGGCGCAGGCCGGCCGGTATAGCGGCCTGCGAGCGCAGCGGGTTCTTGCAGAACAGGCCGCGGCGGCCGGCGGCGGATTTCTCTATGCTGAGGCGGTTGTCCAGCTTGTTGGCGCAGGTCATATGGCCTCCTTTATAACGGTCTCGAGCTTTTTGATGTCGGCCTCGGTCTTGGTCTCGGTGGCGCAGACCAGCAGCGTTTCGCCGAGCTCGGGGTACAGCGGGGCCAGCGGCAGGCCGATGTCCACGCCCTTCGCCAGGCATTTCTCGCGCAGCGCCGCGGCGGAACCGGGCACCGTCAGCGCGAACTCGTTGAAGAAGGGGGACTTGAACTTGAGCGAGCAGCCCTTTATCGAGGACAGGCGCCCGGCGGCGTAAGCGGCCGCGCCGGCGTTGGCCTCGGCGAGCTCCTTGAGGCCCTCGGGGCCGTACAGCGCCGAGTAGATCGTCGCCGACAGCGCGCAGAGCGCCTCGTTGGAGCAGATGTTGGAGGCGGCCTTGTCGCGGCGGATGTGCTGCTCGCGGGCCTGCAGCGTCAGCACGAAGCCGCGCTTGCCGTCCTTGTCCTTCGTCATGCCGCAGATGCGGCCTGGCATCTGGCGCACGTGCTCCTTCCTGCAGGAGAACAGGCCCAGGTAGGGGCCGC
>CALMZU010000159.1 GCA_937870775.1 uncultured Elusimicrobia bacterium | reverse complement strand
TTCTTGAGCGTGCGCACTTCCTGCGTGCCGCGCTTGATGGCGGCATACTGGCTGGTATAGCCGCGCTCCAGATCTATGGCGCGCACCTGGAATTCGGTGTCGTAAATTTCCAATAGAAGTTCTTTCAGTTCTTCCTGCTTCAGGTGCGAAAGGCGCAGCAGGTTGCAGAAAGCGGAGCGGAAGCGTTCATAGTAATCCCGGTGGCGCAGCGGCACCAGGCCCAGGTTCACCCCGTTGTTGTCCCCTATGCCGGTCAGCGCCGCGCGCAGGTGCTTGGGCTCCAGTTCGGCGTAGCCTTTGAGCGAGAGTTTCTCCTTGATCTTCTGGAAAGGCAGCGGCCGCCGGTCGCCGTCGATAAAATCCTCTTCCTCGAACTTGCCGGTCCAGGCAAAACGCGCGTAGTCGTGCATCTTAAGCGGCCCCAGACCGCGCACGCCCAGGCACTGTATGCCGGTGGGCGTCATGCACTCAAAGATCACGTAGCTGTACGCGTCCGGGAAGTAATAACGGCGCGTCGCCTCCAGGCTGCGCGAGAAGTGCATTCTGCGCTGGTCGTCTATATACAGGAATTGCAGTAGCGCGATAAGGGAAGTCTTGCCCACGTTGTTGGGCCCGACCAGGTGCAGGGAAGAGTCGGTGTCCACGCAGGCGTAATCATACTTGCCGCAATGAATGGCTATAAGGCGGGCGAGGCCCTGGCGGGAGATCATATTTTCCCCTCCGCGGCTTCGCTTTCTTTAAAGAGCTCCATGCAGAGGTCCAGAAAACGGTATGCCGGCGCCTTGAAGCGGAAGGAATCCGGGTTTTCCATTTTGAGAAAGCCGAAGCGTTCCATGGTGCGCAGGGTCTGGCGCAGTTCTTCCTCGGGGGGCATGCCGGCTTCCAGCATAATATCGCGGTAGCGCTCGCGCCGCAGGTGTTCAAGCTTGTCCACAAAGAACAAGGAGGTCATTATCTGCTCTTCGGCGCTGGCCCCGGAATCGGCCAGGGTTTCCACCAGGATAAACATGAAGACGGCCATGCGGGAGGAGGTGTCGCTTATATCCGCCTCCCCCTTGAAGTAATAAAAATCCCGCGGGTGTCTTTTTAGCTCGAACCCCAGTTTAGCGAACAGCTCGGTGAAAGCGGCTTCGCTATTATGCAGATTGAAATACAGGTCGGCGTCATCGGGCGCCAGATGGCGGCCTTTGCGCAGTGCGTCAAAGACTTCGGCCAGGCGCGGCAGTTCCGCGTTTTTCTCAGTTTCCATTTTTCTCAACTCCCATTGGCCGGGCAGAGAAAGAAAGGCCCTGCGCGGCGTAACTCTTTTCCGCGCCGGCGGCGAAGCGCGCGGCGCCGAATTCCCCGTAATAAAAACGCGCATAGCAGCGCAGCAGCTGCTCCGGCGCGGCCTGCGGGTATTGCGCTATAAGCCAGGCCAGCGCGTCGTCCAGCGGAACGGCTTTCCGGGCTTTTGATTTAAAGTCATCCGCCTGAATAAGGGATGCCAGGTCGGGCGCGTGCACGGCGCACAGCGGGGAAGGCAGCCTGGGGGTATACCCCTTGAGCCCCAGCATATAGGCGCGTATGGCTTCGTCCGCGAACAGGCCTTTGGCGCGCCAGCTTAAGATCCCTAGGCGCTTTGTCAGGTCTATGGCGGCCAGGCCGCCCCGCTTTATAAGCCCAAGCGCGTGAGCCGCGCCGCGCGACACCGCGCTTTCCCGGTGCAGTTCGTTGTGCAGCGGCAGCAGCTCTTTTATGCTTTCCTTAAAGTCGGCGGCTATCTCGCGGCGCAGGCGCAGCGCGCGGCTGCGCAGCGCCGTGAATTCACGGTGCACTGCCAGGTCCGTTTCAAAAGCCGCTTCCCCCCGCGCAAGGGCCGCTTCAAGGCAATCCAACTGGCGTTCCATTTCTTTGCGCACGTCCAGCATGTCGCGCAGCGGCGCCATGTAGCGCGTCCAGAGATAATCCACCCGGCCCAGCCGCTCTTTTACCGTCAGCCCGGCTTTGTTGGCCTTCAGTTTCACCACGTCGGCGACTATGGCCTCGCGGCTGTGGCGGGAATCCTGGCGCATGCGTTCCACTTCGTCGGCGGCGTCCGCCAGCAGGCGCACGGCCCCGGCACCGTCTTTGTCCGCCACGGCTTTCTCAAGCCCGACTCCGAGCTTTTGCAGGTCGGACAGGTAGGCCTGGATAACTTCCACGGAGGTAAGGCGGTATTCATGCAGGAGATAGGCCAGCAATTGCGCCACGGGCCGGCGCATTTCATAGGCTGCCGTGGCTTCCGGCGAGGGCTCTATTATCCCCAGTTCCTCTAGCTGGTTTATCACCCGCTGCGGCGCGGGGTC
>CALMZU010000158.1 GCA_937870775.1 uncultured Elusimicrobia bacterium | reverse complement strand
CGGGGCGGCCGCTCTCGAAAGCCAGCATGGCAGCCGCCGTGTCGCCGCGGTATTCGCTTCCCGGGGCGCCCTGCACGGCGCCGCAGGCCGCCGGGCCTGCTACCATGCGTCCGCCGCGGGCGGACAGGGTGTAAACTCCGCCGCCGGGCGAGACCTCGCAGGCTTCCTGCAGGAGGGCCTTTATACCGTCGAAAGCCTCAGTGCCGGCGTCGGAGGCGTCGAATGAAAGCGCGCCGGCCAGCGCCGGGTCAGCGGCGCGGGCCACCGCGCCGGCGGCCGACATGAGCCGCTCGCGCAGTTCGCCGTCGGCGGCCCTGCCGCGCATGTCCCCGGCCCACCAGCCGGCGGCCGCCATCAGGGCCACGGGGGCCGCCATCCTGATCACGGCCGCGGCCGTTCTCTTCAGAAAGTCTTTCATAAAGCTCCTGACTGCCGGGCCGTCCCGGTGCACGGCCTCCGTTCATGTTATCCGCCGCAAAGGCCGGGGACTTAACCGGGCCGTAGGGCCTATAAGCGGCGGGTACATAAGACCGCGGCCGCCTGGGCCGGCTGTCACTACCGCGGCGGCCCAGCGGCGGCTAAGATATACTGAGGCAACATGAAATTAAAAAGATATCTGTCGCTTTTCCTTTCGGCTTTAGCCGTCTGCCTGACCGTTTCCCCGGCCCGGTCCGGAGCCTACGAGGAACTGGGCGGCGCCGGCCGCGAGCCGGCGGCGCTGACCCGGGCCTCCGAGCCGTCAGGAGGGGACAGCCGCAAGGAAGCCTGGCTTTCGCTGGCCTCTTTCAAGGGTTCCACTTTCATGCAGTTCCTCACCGCCCCGAACGGCCTGAAGGCCGCGCTGGACAGGGACGGGGCCGCGCCTTTCAATTTCGCGCCCAAGGAGAACCTCATCCGCGCCGCGGCCGATTTCGACCCGGCGGTCTACGCCAAGCTTTACAAGTCGGTGGAGGGCGGGCCCGACGGGGCGGCCAGGCTAGCCGAGTCGCTGGCCGGCGAGCGCGCCACGCCGGTGACCGCGGCCGGCATTATAGCCGGCAAGCTGAAGTCGCTGAACCTCTGCCAGTCCTCCCGCATAGGCCTCACCGCGGTCATCTTCGCCCCGGTCTTCGCGCTGGTGTCGGGCGCCGGCGTGCCGGTAATGCTGGACCAGCAGAACTATTTCTACAACGTGGGCTACCGTTCGGGCGCCAACCCGGCGGAGATGGAGAAGGACGTGAAGTCCGGGCGCAGCTACGGCGTTTCCCGCGCGCATAAGCCCCTGGACGTGTCCGACAGGTATTACCTGGAGGAGCTGCACCGCCACCTGTTCACCGCCGGCGACGCCGCGCCCTTCTACCGCGCGATGATGCGGATACTCACCGCCAGCGACCCCTCCGGGCTGGCCGCTCTGCCGCCCCCGGCGCAGGCCGTGCTGACCGATTTCACCGCCGTGTACGCGGCCGAGCTGGACCGCTACGCGATGACCGGCTTCAAGAAGCACCCGTGGCAGAACGACCTGGCGGAGGCCACGCTGATCTCGGCCTTCAGTTCGCCGGCGCAGCGCGTGGTGGAGAACGGCCGCCTGGTGCAGGGCGACCCCATAAAGTTCTTCGGCGTCGGGATGAACGGCAGCGGCATAGGCATAACGCGCCGGGACAGGCGCACGCTGCAACTGACCGTGTCGGATTTCGAGAGGCAGCGCCACCCGGAGCTGGTGGCCGAAGTTGAGACCCTGATAGGCCGCCAGGGCGGCGACGTCTTTCACAACGTTATGCTGTTCATCAACCGCGCCGACGGGCAGGCCAAGGTGCAGGCCGCCTCCGGGCGGCTCAGCGAGGCCGTCGCCGCGCTGGCCGCGCAGGTGTACGCCGACGCCCCGGAGATAACCCGCTTTATCGTGGAGAAAGGCCTGGCCCAGCAGAACGACGCGGACTCGCACAGCGAGACCACCGGCACCGAGCCGGCGGCGCGCTACGACGGCGCGGTACTCGCTTACTGATAAGTTGCGGGGATCGTGCGCTTGAGACCGCCGGGTTAAGCCCGGCGGTTCTATTTTGCCCTGGCGGGCGGCGGCTCGGGTACCTGCCAGTAGCGGCGCCGGCCCGAGTCGAGGTGGACGAAGGCCGCCTCGGTGTAGCAGCCCACGCCGCCGGCCCTGAGCCGGCGGGCGAAGCGCGCCACCTCGGCGGGCCGGCGGCCGGGCACGCGTATGTCGGCGGCCCAGCCCAGCATGTGCAGGCTGCGCCTGGCGGAGCCCGCCACGCGGCGGTTGTGGCCCGGCGTGCGGTAGCCGCTCAGCAGCGTAAGCCCGTTCCCGCCGAAACCGTCCTCCACCGCGTCCAGTATCTCCAGCAGCAGCACCGAGACCTCGGTCTCCATGCCGCCGCCGCCCGAGCGCATGAGGCGCTGTATCTTCTTTATCTCTTCGCCGTCATAGGAGCCGTCGGCGCGGCGGTAGGCCGCGGTCGCGCGCTCCATCCGGTCGGGCCGCGTGAGGGTAAGGGTGCCGTTCCCGCCGAGGTTCACCGGCTCCGGCGGGTGCGCCTTGGCGCCGCGTATGAACATATAGGTGGACGGGTCGCCGTCCTCCAGTTCCACCAGCCTCGCCTCGCTGACCGGCGGCGGCTCCGGGGCCTGCTCCAGCAGTTCGGAAAGATTCTCCATGAACTCATTGGCGGTGAGTTCTTTGGCGGCGGCATGGCCGGCCGGCGCGCAGCACAGTGCCGCCAGCAGCAGTGGTGTCTTCATCCGGACTATTCTAGCAAAGGGCGCGAGGTTTGGTAGAATTAAAGCCGATGCGCGAGATGGAAATAGGGACCATGATATTCTCCGCCGTGGCCGGCGCCGCGGTGGCGTCCGCCGCGCTCTGGATGCTCAAGGAAGCCGGGGCCGCGAGGCGCAGGACAATAAACCCGCCGGCGGGGTTCCTCGCCGCCGCGCTGATCTTCGGAGCCGTGTACGCGGCCGACAGGGCCGCCTTCCCGGTACTGCCCGGCCTCACCTGGTCGCTGAACCTGGCCGTGGTTGCAGGCCTGCTGTTGTACCACTGGATCAGGCGTAAGGCCGCCGCCGTCCGTCCGGCAAATATCGCCAACCCTCACCTGCTCGCCGAGATAGCGTCGCTGGAGCGCATGCTTCAGCGCGACCCTCTTAACGCCTTCTGCCACGAGAAGCTGAGCGAGCTGCACGAGAAGCTCGGCCGCCGCGACCTGGCGTTGCGCGCCGCGCGCGCGGCGGCGGACCTGGACCCTACGGTGAAGAACAGGCTGCGCGTCGAGGAGCTGGAGAAGGGCTCCAAAGGCGGTAGGGCCTGATCGTGCTTACGGAACAGCCTATACCCTCGGCCGGGGAACTCGGACGGTCGCTGCTGCGCTTCTTCGCGCTGGCCGTGATCTCCGGCCTGCTGGCTATCCCTTTCCCGGCCCTCAGGGACGGCGACGGGCTGTTCATAGCCGTCGAGGTCATCATGGTGCTGGCCTTCTACCCCTCGGCCGTCTCCATAGGTTTTTCGCTGCGCGATACCCGGTCCTACCTGGCCTCGATGAAAGCCGACCTGTGGCCGGCCTTCAAGTTCTTCCTTCTCGCCGTGCTGGTTACCCAGGGCGGTTCTTACGTCTGGGACCTGGCGCTCTCGCTCTGGGGCTCGGCCTTCGCCGGCAAGCTGCTGCTGTGGAATGCCGCCTCCGGCAACGCGATGGCGTCGGAGCCTTACGTGAGCGGCCTGATGTACAGCCCCGCTTCGCTGGCCTGGTATTTTTTCTCGCTGTGCGTGCTGATACCGGTGCTGGAGGAGTTCCTTTTCAGGCGCTGGCTTTACGCCGGTTTAAGGCGGCGGCTGCCGGTTTGGGCCGCGGTGGCGGCCGGCGGAGCGGTCTTCGGCTTTTTCCACGGCAGCGACTTCGCCGGCACGGCCCTCAGCGGTTTCGTGTTCTGCTGGGCCTACGAGCGCACCGGCCGCATCCAGACGCCGATACTGGTGCACGCCTTTTCCAACATGCTGGCCATCGCGGAAATATTCGCGGACAGACTTTGGTAGAATAAGCGCATGAAAATAAAAAGCGCCGTGATACTCTTCGCCCCGCTGCTCGGCGGCTGCGCCTTCGTGACGCCGCATCCGACGTCCATGACGCTGACGCCCCAGGCCATGGAGATAGTGGGCCCGGTGAAGGGCGAGAGCACCAACGTGCGGCTGCTCTGCGTGGTGCCGGTGAGCGGCGAGAACGCCTCGCTGGCCTCCGCCACCGAGAAGGCGCTGAGGGCCTCGTCGGCCGAGGCTATTGTGAACCCGATGGTGGACGACGAGAGGGGCTTCGGTTTGCTGGGTTTGTGGTGCTGGCAGACGATAAAGGTCTACGGCACAGGCGTGCGCTTCAAACGCAACATGACCGGCTCTTCGCCGGCCGTTCCCGCCGCGGCCGCGCCCGCGGCCAAGGGCGCGCAGCCGGCCGCCCGCCAGCAGAAGCCCGACGTCCCCGTCGACACCGGCGACGGCGAGAGCATAAACGACATGGAGAAGCGCCTGTTCGGCAAATAGCTACAGGCCGTAGGCCGCGCCGTACTTGCCTATTACGAAGTCCACGTCCTTGTCCCCGCGGCCGGACAGGTTCACCAGTATCTTCTTTCCCTTCCCGAGTTCCTTCGCGAGCTTAACGGCGTAGGCCGCGGCGTGCGCGCTCTCTATGGCCGGTATTATGCCTTCCAGCCGCGACAGCGCGAAGAAGGCGTCTATGGCCTCGGCGTCGCTGGCGCAGACGTAGCTGACGCGCCCTGTGTCCTTTAGGTAGCTGTGCTCCGGGCCCACGCCCGGGTAGTCCAGGCCGCTGGCGGCCGAGTAGACCTTGGACGGAGAGCCGTCCTCCTCCTGCAGCAGGTAGCATTTGAAGCCGTGTATAACGCCGGGGCGCCCCTTGGTGAGCGTGGCCGCGTGCTGGCCGCTGCCGAAGCCGGTGCCGGACGGCTCCACGCCGTACATGGCGACGTCGTCGGAGAGGAAGGCGGTGAAGAGCCCCAGCGCGTTGGAGCCGCCGCCCACGCAGGCCACCAGCGCGTCGGGCAGGCCGCCGGGCGAGGCCGCGAACTGCTCCTTCGCCTCGCGGCCTACCACGGCCTGGAAGTCGCGCACCATCATCGGGAACGGGTGCGGGCCCACTACCGAGCCTATCGCGTAGAGCTGGTTCACCGGGTCCTTCAGATATGCCTCGAAGGCTGCGTCCACGGCCTCCTTCAGCGCGCCGAGGCCGGCGGCCACCGGCACCACCCGCGCGCCCAGCACGCGCATGCGGCTGACGTTGGGGTGCTCCTTCTTTATGTCGGCCTCGCCCATGTAGATGTCGCATTCCAGGCCCAGCAGCGCGGCCGCGGTGGCCAGCGCCACGCCGTGCTGGCCGGCGCCCGTCTCGGCTATCAGTTTGCGTTTGCCCATGCGCTTGGCGAGCAGCGCCTCGCCGAGGCAGTGGTTGATCTTGTGCGCGCCGGTGTGGTTGAGGTCCTCGCGCTTGAAGTAGATGTCCGCGCCGCCGGCGGCCGCCGAGAAGCGTTCCGCGCGGAACACCGGGCTGGGCCGCCCGACGTAATGCTTGTAGAGGTCCGAGAGCTCCCTGTTGAAAGAGGGATCGTCCTTTATCTTCAGGTAGGCGGCGGTTATCTCGTCCAGCACCGGCTGCAGCTGCGGCGGCACGAAGCTGCCGCCGTATTCTCCGAAATAGCCTTTGGAGTCGGGGAGGGAGCGGTTGTCGCGGTGTTCCATGTCAGTATTCCTTTATAAGCGTCCTGGTAACGGAGCCGCGGTCCCGGAGTATCCTCGCGCCGCGGGTTATCTTGCAGAGGCTAACGTGCAGCCTGGCGGCTATGGCCCGCTGGGGGGCGCCGCCGTCCAGCAATTTGAGCAGGCGCCAGCGCAGCCCGAGGGCGCGCAGTTCTCCGGGGGTGTGCAGTTCGCGCAGCAGCCGGCGCATCACGGCCGGGTCCGTAACCGAGGCCAGCGCCGTTTCCAGGCCGGCCAGGTCCTCTTTCTTCGCCGCGGTCTTGTTACTATTCATAGAAACATCGTACAACAAACCGGGGCCTGCGCGCAAGGGCCCGCTTGTTTT
>CALMZU010000157.1 GCA_937870775.1 uncultured Elusimicrobia bacterium | reverse complement strand
CCTACTGCCCGCCGGCAAGGATCTGCTCTATGCGCTTCAGGCCGGTGGCCGCGTCCGCGTGCTCGGGGTCGAGCTGGCGGGTTATGGTCCACTCGTCGCGGGCCTTGTCGTAATTCGAGTTCTGGAAGTACTTGAGGCCTTCCATATAATGCTGCTGGGCCGCCATCCGGTTCTCGGTGCTGACGCCGGCGGGTTTCTTGGCCGCGGTTTCGGCGCTGAGGCCCTTGCGCTTGGCGTCCTCCTCGGCCTTCTTGCGCTCCTCCGCCTCCTTCTGGCGCGCCTCTTCCTCGGCCTTGGCGCGGCGCGCGGCCTCGTCGGCGCGGCGCTTGCGCTCGTCTGACTCTATCTTCATCTGCTCGCGGGCGCGGGCTATAAGTTTATTGAGGTAGGACATGTTGGCGGTGTAGGGCTTGGCCTTGTCCCACTCGCCGATGGCCTCGTTGTACCTGCGGGTACCGTAGAGCTTCTTGCCGGAGGAGATGTAGCCGCTCTCTATCTCGCCCTTCACCTCGGCCAGCAGCTTGGTGGCCTTGCTGTCGCCGGGCTGCACCTCGAGGGCGCGCTGCAGGCCCTCGTAGGCGTCCTTCAGGCGGCCCTGGGCGTAGAACTCCAGCGCCTGCTTCAGGCGGTCGTTGGCCTTCTGCTGGCGCAGCTCGTCCTCTATGCGGGTGATCCACTCTATCGTGCGCGAGTCCTTGGGCTTTATCAGCAGCGCGTTGTAGAAATTGTCCAGCGAGTCCTTGAGGTCGCGGGCGTTGTACTCTTCCATGCCCTTCTGGAAATAATACTCCTTCAGGTCCTCTTTCATCCTGGCCAGCCAGTACTTGGCCTTGATGTTGTTGGGGGACAGCTTGACCACCTCGGACATCTTGGCGTGCGCCTCGACGATGCGGCCCTCGTTGTAGTACGACAGCGCGGTCTTGAAACGGTCCTCGATCATCAGCTTCTCGCTGATGCCGGGGCGCAGGCTGCCGCGCAGCTGGTTCGAGGCCTCGAGCAGCATCTGGGCGTCCTGGTAGTTGGGGTCGATGGCGAGGATCTTCACGGCGAGGTCCTTCGCGTCCTCGTAGTTGCCCTGGCGGTAGTAGTCGAAGGCGTTCTCGTAGATATTGTCGAGCATCTTGCCCTGGATCTTCTGCTTCTCGAGCTTCACCGTCTCGAGGAACTTCTTCTTCTCCTCGAACTCGGAGAGCGAGCCGAGGCCGGTCTTCTGCAGGTCCAGGAAAAGCGACTCCTCGCTCTTCACGCGGTTCTTTTCCTGCGCCGCGCACGGCAGCGCGGCGGCCAGCACTGTCAACAGGATCAGGTTTCTCATAATAAAGCCTCGCCTAGAACGGCATCGCGCCGCCGGTCACCAGGTCCATGATCATCGGGGAAAGCATCAGTATGAACACCGTCGGGAAGATGAAGATGAACAGCGGGATGAGCATCTTCGTCGACGCCTGCGCGGCCAGCTTCTCGGCCTTGTTCAGGCGGCGGAAGCGCATGTCGGCGGAATAGTTGCGCAGCAGCTCGACGAGGCTGGTGCCCAGTTCGTCCGACTGCACGATCAGGCCGGTGAACGAGCGCACTTCCTGCAGGCCGGTGCGCAGCGCGAGGCGCCGCAGCGCGTCGCGCCGGGAATAGCCCAGCTGCACCTCGTTGATAGTGCGCTCTATCTCTATCTCCAGGCCGGTCTTCACCGGCGCTATCTTCACGATGCGGTCGAAAGCGGTCATGTAGTCCAGGCCCGACTCGATCATCAGCGCGGCCAGGTCGACGAACGTCGGGAAGTTGTGGATGATGTCCTCCTGGCGGCGGCGTATGCGGCCGGAGTACATCACGCCGTCGGGCAGCATGAAGCCCAGCGGCGCGAACAGCAGGCAGAACGGGGACTGGCTCAGCGCGTAGAACATCGTGGGCAGCAGCGCGCCGGCCATCAGTTTCAGGTGCAGCATCTTCAGCGGGTCGGTGTTGGCCGGCCGGCCCAGCAGCATGTAGGTCTCCTCAAGCTTCTTCTCGAAGCCGAGGTTCCTCGCGAAGAACAGGTCCATCTTGTCCCAGAAGTTCTTGCTGCCCTCCAGCTTCGCGAAGGCGGAGATCTCCTTCCCCTCCATGTCGCTGATGTCGCCTATCGGGGAGCGGTCCTCCTTCCTGGGCGCGAAGAAGCGCTGCACCGCGGTGAACGTGGCGAAGGACCCCACGAGGGAGACCAGTATCAGCAGGAAACCTGGCAGCTTTTCCGTCATACGCGTATCTTACCGAGGCTCGCCACCACCTTCATGCCTATGGCTATCCAGATGGCGCAGAAGATGAACACGCCCATGCCTATGGGGGTGCCGTAGAACTTTATCATCGTCTCGGGCTGGAACATGAACATGACGCCGACCATGACCCACGGCATGATGCCGACGACTATGGACTGGATCTTCTGCTGCGCGGTCATAGCCTTAGTCTTCTCGTCGAGCTTGGACTCCTCGCGGATGTCGACGACGATGCGCTCGAACACCTTGGTAAGGTTGCCGCCCATCTGGCGCTGCAGCACGATGGCGCGGATCATGTAGGAAAGCATCTTCGAGGCCACGCGGTCCTCCATCACGCCCAGCGCCTTCTCGAACGTCATGCCGAGCTGGTAGTTCTTTATGACCAGCGCGAACTCGTCGGAGATCGGGGGCAGCAGGTCCTTCGAGACCATCTCGAAGCCCTGCACGATGTCGAGGCCGGAACGCAGACAGTTGGCGAGCAATATCAGCGCGTCCATCAGCTGGTTGTCTATCTTGCGGCCGCGCGCCTGCTTCATGGAGTTCAGCACGAAGGCCGGGGTGCGCATGCCTATCATGAAGCCCACCGCGGTCAGCAGGAAGAAGAGTATCACGTTCATCGTCAGCAGGCCCAGCAGCGCGAACAGCGCCGCCGGCCCGAGCACCAGGTACTTGACGTTGATGTTGATGAACTGGCGCGAGAAGGCCTCGGTGAACACCTCGACCTTCTTCTGGTAGTTGGCGATGAAGGCGTTGGACTTGGCGTCGTTCATCGACAGCACGGCCTGCACGGCCAGGAAGACCAGCAGTATTCCCACCACGGTCAGCGCCATCGAGAACACGCGGCTGGCCTGGGATTCCTTCGGCGGCGGCGCGTACTTGCGCGGCGGGTTGAACAGCACGCGGAAGGAGTCCTGGCACAGCACCGCGGAGGCCGTCACGGCCTCGGCGTACTTGCGGGAATTGGTGCTGGAGATGGCGTCGGCTATGGATTCCATCTCCTTGAGCACGAGGTTGAACTGGGCCATCACCGCGCGGCCGCGGCCGCCCATCGAGTCGCCCATCGTCACGTCGCGCGTGCGGGCGCGGTACAGGCGGTCCATCGACATCTGGAAGCGTATGCGGATGTCGGCGTACTCCTTCACCAGCATGCCGGGCTGTATGTTGGCGCCGTCGTTCTCGGGCGGGAAGGTCTTCTTCGTCAGCTCCAGGTACTCGTAGAGCATCGAGACCGTGGTCTGCCACAGCTGCGCCTCGGAGATCTCGCCCTCCTCGGGGTCGCGCCACACCTTGCGGCCGGCCATCTCCGCCACCGTGGGCTCCACCCACTTGGGCATCTCGTAATTCACGTTCTGGCCGCGGCACTTTATGGTCTGCTTGAGCACCTTGGGGTCGCGGTCAGGGGCGAGGTAATAATAGAACAGCTGCATCTTCAGCGCCGCGCACGAGATCTCGTCCATCTCGGCGGGCGTGAACACGCCGGCGCGCGCGGTCCCGGCCGCGAACGCCGTCATGATAAGGAATATGGCCGCGAGTCTCTTCATACGTTAAGCCGGCTTGTTGCCCTGCCGCTGCCGGCGCTGCTCCTCGGTCCAGAACATCTCTATCGGCACATGCATGCCGTGCGTCTCGAAGTCCTTGTAGAACTTGGGCGGGTCGCCGGTGGCGCTGAAATAGCCTATCACCTTGCCGTTCTCGTCCATGCCGGTCTGGTGGTAGCGGAAGATGTCGTGTATAGTGATCTGGTTCTCCTCGCGGCCGGTGATCTCGGTGATCGCCGTGATCTTGCGGGTACCGTCGGAGAAACGCGTCAGCTGCACGATCATGTGCACGGCCGACGCGATCATCTCGCGCAGCGCCCAGATCGGCAGGTCGGCGCCGGCCATGAGGCACATGGCCTCCATGCGGGTCAGAGCGTCGCGCGGGGTGTTGGCGTGGATGGTGGCCAGCGAGCCCTCGTGGCCCGTGTTCATGGCCTGTAACATGTCCAGGGCCTCGGCGGAGCGGACCTCGCCGACGACTATGCGGTCGGGGCGCATACGAAGGCAGTTCTTTACGAGGTCGCGGATGCTGACCTCGCCCTTGCCTTCGATGTTCGGCGGGCGGGACTCCAGCCGCACCCAGTGGTCCTGCTGCAGCCTGAGCTCGGCGGTATCCTCGACGGTGACGATACGCTCGTCCTCGGGGATGTAGCTCGACAACATGTTCAGGAACGTCGTCTTACCGGTACCGGTACCGCCCGAGATGATGATGTCCTTGCGGAGCTTCACGCAGGCCTTCAGGAAGTCCACGGCGGTCTGCGAGATGGACCCCTTCTTTATCAGGTCGGTGTCCGTGAAAGGCTTGGCCGAGAAACGGCGGATGGTCAGCGTAGGGC
>CALMZU010000156.1 GCA_937870775.1 uncultured Elusimicrobia bacterium | reverse complement strand
CTTGACAAGTCAACGGGGCTCTGTTATACTCCAAGTGTAGTCAAGCTCTTTTTTATGCGGTGTGCGCCGGTAGTGTGGGCCCTGCGGTTGCGGTGTGGTCTGGTCAGCGGTCGCGGTCTGCGGTTGCGGTGGGCCCGTCGGTCTGGTTCGGTCCGGGGAGTGCCCCGGCCCCGGCGCTTCCCCCGGTCCGCCCCCTGCGTTAGCAAGGCGGAGCCTCCCGGGGGTGTCCGGTGCGGTCCGCGTTCGGCGGCACGTCCCGGGCGGGTGTTCCGGCCCCCGGCGCGTTTTGAGCGCCCCGGTTCCCCGGTCGCCCCGTGGTGCAGTAGCGGTTCTGGCCCGTGCGCCAGGTGAAGAGCCCCCGTCTTGCGGGGGCTCTCGCTTTTTACACCGAAAACCGGAGGTTTTCCCCGCGAAGCGGGTCGAGGGCCAAGCGCTATGCGCGCCCGGCCCGAGAGGTGGAATGCCGCGCATTAGCGCCCTCGCTATGCGAGGGGGGAAGTTCCTGCGGAACTTTCCCGGCTATACTTCATTTAACTCTTCTACGTCGGGCTTTTTGTGGAGGGGGCGGGCAAAGATGTAATATGTCTTATCCCGATTTTCTGGAGCGGAAAATGTCCCACACTAAGAAGCGTCCCTATAAGATATCGCTGATCTCCACCCACGGCACCGGCAAGACCACGCTGTGTTTCGAGGTCGCCGCCGAGCTGAAGAAGCGCGGCCTCAAGGTGAAGGTCTTCTCCGAGATAGCCGCCTCCGCCTGCGAGCAGGGCATACCGATAAACGAGAACACCACGCTGCCCGCTCAGATGTACATCATGATGCAGCATATCACCGAGGAACTGCGCGGCGCGCTGCGCAACTACCAGGTGGTGGTCTGCGACCGCAGCGTGTTCGACAACCTGGTGTACATGGAGCGCCGCTGCGGTCACCAGCAGTTCGTCCGCGATTTCATGAAGTCCTACGTCGAGAAGTTCCCCTACGACGTCATCTACAAGCTGCCCATGGTGGGCCAGCTGATGGACGACGGCATACGCGACGCGCAGAACCAGGAGTTCCAGGCCGACATCTTCGACCGCCTGAACAAGCTGCTGGCCGAGATGAAGATCCCGCACCGCACGCTGCCCAAGCCCACCACCGAGCTGCGCCGCGAATGGGCCGACCTGATAGTGAAGGAGACCCTGGAAGGGCTGGAGCACGCCTCCTCCCACAAAGAAAAGACGGCGGCCTGAGCCGCCGTCCTTAACCCGCCCCTCACCGGGGCTTTAGCCGGCGGAATTCCGCCGGCTTTCTAATTCCTGCCAGCGCTCAAAAAGTTCCTCCACCTTGCGGTTAGCCTCGTCCACCTTGGCCTGGCGCGCGCCCAGCTCGGCCGCGTCGGTGGCTATGGCAGGGTCGTGCAGGCGGGCCTCGGCCTCCGCCACCTTCTTCTCCGCGGCCTTTATGGCCCGGTCCATATTGCGCAGCTCCTCGGCCTCGCGGCGGTCCAGCCCGCCGGCCGACTGCGCCGGCTTGGCCGTTTTTCTGGCTTCCGCGGCCGCCCCGTCGCGCTCCGCCTTCCATTCTTCCCAAAGGTCCAGCCCGCCGAACCAGCCGTGGCCGCCGCGGCCGTCCAGGCCCAGTATGCCGCCGCAGACGCGGTCCAGCAGGTAGCGGTCGTGGCTTACCAGTACCAAGGCGCCGGAGAATTCTTTAAGGCTGTTCTCCAGCACCTCGAGTGAGCTTATGTCCAGGTCGTTGGTGGGCTCGTCGAGGAGAAGCAGGTCGGCGGTCTGGCGCATAAGGCCGGCTATCAGCACGCGCGACTGCTCGCCGCCGGAAAGGCGCGAAAGGGGGAAGTCCAGCTGCTCGGCGCGGAAGAGGAAGCGCTTGGCCCAGCTGTTGACGTGCACGAAGTTGCCGCGGAACTCCACGTGCTCGCCCGCCGGGCAGAGCGCGCGGCGCAGGGTCTGGCTTTGGTCCAGCTGCGAGCGGTGCTGGTCGAAGAGCACCACGCGCAGGCCGTCGGCCAGCTTCAGCGTGCCGGAGTCCGGCGGCACGCGGCCGGCCAGCATGTTCAAGAGCGTGGTCTTGCCGCTGCCGTTGGAGCCCAGGAGTCCCAGTTTGTCGCCGGGCTTCAGCGCGATGTCCAGCGGGCCGAAAAGCCTGCGGCCGCCGCGCTCGGCGGTTATGCCCGCGGCGGTAACAAGGCGGTTGCCCTGCCGGTCGCCGGCGGTGAAATCTATTACGGTGGCGCGGCCCTGCGCGTTGCGGAACTCCAGCTCGCCCAGTTCCGAGATCAGGCCGCCGGCGCGGTCTATGTGCGCCTTCTGCTTGGTCATGCGGGCGCGGGCGCCGCGGCGCAGCCACTCTATCTCGGTGCGCACTATATTGCGCAGCGAATCCTCGCGCGCCGCCTGCGCGTCCAGGAAGATCTCGCGGTTCTCGAGGAACTTGCTGTAATTGCCGGCGCTGCTCAAATGCCCCTCGGGGTAGCGGCGGTCCAGCTCTATTACGCGGTTGCACGAGCGCTCGAGGAAGCGGCGGTCGTGCGTGACGACGAGGAAAGCGAAAGAGAATTTCCGCGCCAGCTCCTCCAGCCACAGCACGCCGTCGAGGTCCAGGTGGTTGGTGGGCTCGTCCAAAAGCAGCAGGTCAGGCTCGCGCACGGCCTGCTCAAGCACGGAGAGCCGCTTGCGCCAGCCGCCGGAAAGGGTGCGCACTTCCTGCTCGGGGTTGGTGAAGCCGGCGCGGTCCAGCCAGGCCGCCACGCGGGCGTCCGCCTCGTGCTCCTCGAGCCCCAGGCCTTCCAGGGCCGTGCGCAGCAGACCGCGCGCGGTAAGCCCGGCCGGCGCCTCGTCGAGCTTGTCCTTCTGCGGCAGGTAGCCCACGCGCAGGCCGCGCCGGGCGGCCACCTCGCCGGCGTCGGGCGTTTCGACCCCGGCCAGTATGCGCAGCAGCGTGCTCTTGCCGGTGCCGTTGGGGCCGATGAGGCCCGTGCGCTCGCCGTCGAAAAGGCCGAACGACAGCCCCTCGAAAAGGGGCCGCGATCCGTAGCTCTTTGAGAGTTCCCTGCAGCTTACAAGTATGGACATCTTGATGACTTCTTACATAAAGTATATCAAACACTGGGGAGCTATATGAAAGCCATAAAAGCCGACATCACCACGCTGGCCGTGGACGCCATAGTGAACGCCGCCAATACCAGCCTGCTGGGCGGCGGCGGCGTGGACGGCGCCATACACCGCGCCGCCGGCCCCGGCCTGCTGGCCGAATGCCGCGCGCTGGGCGGCTGCCGCACCGGCGAAGCCAAGCTAACCGGCGGCTACGAGCTGCCGGCCCGCCATGTGATACATACCGTGGGCCCCGTCTGGCGCGGCGGCAGCCGCGGCGAGGAAAAACTGCTGGGCGACTGCTACAGGAACGCGCTCGCCATAGCTCATCAGCATAAATTCCGCACGGTGGCCTTCCCGTGCATTAGCACCGGCGTATACGGCTACCCCTCCGGCGCCGCCGCCGAGGTGGCCATAGCCGCCGTCACCGGCTTCATCGCCGAAACCGGCTACTCCGGCGAGATCATCTTCTGCTGCTTCTCCACCGAAGACTTCGAGAACTACGAGGAGCTCCTGGTCTAAGGGGAAGGGGACGCTTTTTACTATTTGACTATTGTGGATAAATAATCAATTAGTAAAAAGCGTCCCCTGTTCCGTTAAACAACCTCTCGGGCGCCCAGCGGATCGTAGTTTTTGACCCAGACTCGGACCCTACCCCCATCCCGGTACCTCTTCCCGACCCCAGTCCTAATCCCATGCCTTTGCCCAATGATAATACTCCTATGATAAAAGCAGATGAGCAGGCGAAAATGTACGGGCTTAAATCAGAGAATGGAAAAGCACTTTACAGCCTTTTGGCCGGGCAGCACTTTCAGTCAATCGGTCAGGAGATGGCGGAGCAAATCCGCGACAACAAAGTCTCCGTTCTCTACAACAAGGAGAAGGTGTATCTCACCAGACCCGAAGCTGACGATATCCGCATCTTAACGCTGGAAAGCCGAGATCAGGCGCTGTTGGGAATGATAATAAAAGCCAGCCGGGGCTTTCCCAGCACGCGCTGGGATGAGCCTGACGGTGTACCTACTGGCGTCGGCAATAAACTTTGCGCGGAATACGTAACCAATGAAGTGTGCCAAAACCGGAAAGTGTGCCGGGTTGTTACGACCGCCGGCGGATCTTATGGTGGTTTACTCGGCGTTGTTATCGGCGCCGTTGCAGGGGAGTATGTCTGCGAATGGGTACCCGAGTGCTCCACAGTAAAGACCTGCATCAGGTGGGAGTGAATCACAGATTCCAAAGCAAAGCGCCGCTCTTAGAGCGGCGCTTTGCTTTGGCTTTAATATCAAGGTTTGGGTTGGTTCTTATCCTTAAACCACCCCATGAGGGATAGAAAAATAAAATACAAGACGGCAATCAGTCCAGATACCAGGACTATCCTTATAGGCAGTGTAAGTGATTCTCGGAAGTACTCCATAATACTAACAGCAAGCACCCCAGAGAATAAGGCTGATATGTTTTTTTTATTCATCATTGTGGCGGCCAGTCCCAAAACCCGTGTTTCCCGCTAGCGAGGACAAGAAAAGTATATGTTATGGTGTCTTAAGAGGTCAACAGCAATTAAACACTTCTCCTCCTCGCCCCACACTATCTGCCATCCCGCTAATCTAGCTATAGAGGGCTTCTTCACCGCATTGAAGTCCTCGTTAGGGGAGAAAAAGGGGGACGTTTTTTACTATTTGACTATTTGAAGGCGACAGGCGGTTGTCGGGATTGGGTGCTAGGCTATATCCGGGGAAATAAGGAGGGGATATGCCTAGACAAGCGCGGATAGACGTTCCGGGGACGCTTTACCATGTGATGTCGCGCGGCATAGAACGCCGCGCGATATTTTTTGAGGAGGCTGACTACCTGGATTTCCAGGAGCGGCTCTACGTGTGGCTTAGGAAATGTGGGGCCAAGTGCCTGGCCTGGTGCCTGATGCCTAACCATTTTCACCTGCTGCTGCTTCGCGGCGAAAGGCCACTTTCCGAATTCATGCATCACGCCATGACCGGGTATGCGGTAAACTTCAACATCCGGCACGGGCGCGTCGGGCATCTGTTCCAGAACCGATATAAAGCCATAATCTGCGACATCGAACAGTATCTTCGCGAACTTGTGCCATACATCCATCTGAACCCGCTGCGCGCCGAGCTGGTTAAGGATCTGGCCGGTCTTGCCGGTTACAGGTGGTGCGGGCACGGCGCCGTTGCCACGGGGGTCCCAGACGGGATATTGGATGAGGGGCTTCTATTGGAACATTTCGGCGGCGGGGATAAGTCGCCACGTGCGGCGTATATGGAACTTATGGCGGAAAAAGCAGCCGAGGGTAAAAGTACCGGCGCCCTTGGAACCTTTCGCCACGACGCGGAAGCTGTTTCTGACCCGCGCGTGTTGGGCGACAGCGATTTCGTTGAGGCCATTCTGCGTGCCGCCGATGAGAAAATGAACCGGCCTCCAAAAAGCCGGGATGAGCTGCTTGTGGAGGCCGCGCGCATAACCGGCGTGGAGGCCCCCGATATCTTAAGACGTACCCGCAACAGGCGTGCAGCAAGGGCGCGCGCTATTTACTGTCATCTCTGCCGCGAGGAGCGCATCTCACTGGCGGAGCTGGCTGAGGAACTGGGGATTGGGCGCAGTGCCGTGTGCCGGTTGGCCGGCAAGGGCGCGGCGGCGACTGGCGGAAAATGTGGATAAATAGTCAAATAGTAAAAAGCGTCCCCTTCCCCAAGGCGGATTTGGCGGCGTACTGGACGGCGAGGGCGAGGTCGGCGAGGGGGAGGGACGGGGGGACGGCGCGGCCGGGCTTTTCGGCGGCGGCCATGGCGGTGGTGAGCGGCAGATGTATGAAGGCGAAGCGGGTTTTCAGGCCGCCCAGTTCTATGGCGCGCATGGCGGCGTACATCAGGTTGTTGCAGACGTAGGCGCCGGCGTGGTTGCTTACATAGGCCGGTATGCCGGCGCGGCGCGCGGCGGCCGCCATGGCGGCCGGGTCGGTGTTCACTAAATAAGCGGCGGGGCCCTTCGGGTCCACCGGCTCGCCCTCGGGGCTGCGGCCGGCATTGTCCTTTATGCCGTAATCCTTTATGTTCAGCGCAAAGCGTTCCACCCGCAGCGAGGCTTCGCCGGCGGCCAGGCCCAAAGACACCATGAGGTCCGGCTTTACCCTGGCCAGCAGCGCGGGCAGGCGGCGCTCAACGGCGGCGCCGGCCACGGGCAGGCGCTCGCGGTAAAGGCGGCAGCCGGGGAAGGCCGAGGCCTTAAGGGCGGCCATTACGTGCAGCGACGGGTTCTCCTTGCGGCCGGCGAAAGGTTCGAAAGCGGTGAACAGTATCTTCTTCATGGTACGGATATTATATCTAAACGCGCCGGCCCGCGCGGTTGACAGGCCCGGGGGGTTAAAGGCTAGAATTTGACGATAGTCAGGAGGAAAAATGAAGAAGATCATGAATTTCGCGGCCCTGGCCGCCGCTCTGCTGGCCGCCGCGCCCGTTTCCGCGCAGCAGGCCCTTTCCGCGGACGTTAAAGAACAGATCCGCGACGTGCAGGGCGCCATAAAAGAAAAGGGCGCCAACTGGGTGGCCGGCGAGACCAATGTCTCCTCCGACCGCGCCAACTGGCAGAACCTCGTCGGCCTCAACTTCGAGCCCGTCGAGGCCGAGCCCGTGGAGATGGCCGAAGCCGCCGAGCTGCCGGCCGCGCTGGACTGGCGCGACAACAAAGGCAATTTCGTCACCAAGCCCAAGAACCAGAAGAACTGCGGTTCCTGCTGGGCCTTCTCCATGACCGGCGGTCTGGAGTCCTATTCGCTGCTCCGCCTGAACAAGCCGGGCTATGACCTGGACCTTTCCGAGCAGGTGATGCTCTCCTGCAGCGGCGCGGGCTCCTGCCAGGGCGGCCGCCTTACCGCCACCTTCCTGCAGCGCACCGGCCTGCCGTTGGACAGCGCTTATCCTTATGTTTCCGCCAACGGCAGCTGCGCCACCGCCGCCGCCGGCTGGCAGAACTCCACCTACAAGATCGGCGCCTGGGGCTCGGTGTCGCAGAGCCTTACCTCAATGAAGACCGCGCTGGTCAAGTACGGCCCGCTGCCCACCGCCATGATGGTCTACGAGGACTTCATGCATTACAAGTCCGGCGTGTACAGCTACACCACCGGCAAGAAGCTGGGCGGCCACGCCGTGCTGCTGGTGGGCTACAACGACGAGGGCCAGTACTTCATCGTGAAGAACAGCTGGGACACCGGCTGGGGCGAGGGCGGCTTCTTCCGCATAGCCTATTCCGAAATGGAGAGCGACGTGAATTTCGGCCTGAGCACCATAGCCTACAGGCCCGCCAAGGGCGAACTGCCCGCCGGCGAGGCAGCCATGCTGCGCGCCGACCCGTGGAACCGGGTGGCCGCCATGTTCGAAGGCATAGCCGCCTGGAACTGATACCGGCCCTTTCGCTGACGGCGCGGCCTAGCCGCGCCGTTTTGCTTTGATGATCAAACGCACTATCAAAATAGCCGCGCCGCTGCTGCCGCTTCTGGCGCTGGCCCTGTACGTCGGCGTGTCCGGGGACTTCCCGCTGGACGACGACTGGGCCTACGCGCTTTCGGTGAAGCGGCTGCTGGCCGGAGGCGGTTTTGTGATACCCGACTGGGCCTCGCCGTCGCTGGTGTGGCATACGGCCTGGGGCGCCTTGTTCTCGCTGGCCGGCGGCTTCAGCCACGTGACGCTGCGCCTCTCCACGCTGGCGCTGGCGGCCCTCTTCGTGCTATCCATGCGGCTTTACCGCGGCGAGGACTCGGCCCTGCCTGCCCTGGCCGCGGCCCTTAGCCCGCTCTTCGTGCCGCTCTCCTTCACCTTCATGACCGACGTGCCTTACCTGGCCTGGTCCATGCTGGCGCTGGCCCTTTACCTGGCCGCCTGGCGCGCCGACAAGGCCTGGCTGTGGCTGGCCGGCGGCGCCGCGGCCGCCCTGGCCTGCCTGGTGCGGCAGACCGGGATCTTCATCCCCGCCGGCCTGCTCTTTTTCCTTTGGCTCAAAGGCCGGCTGGGCCTGCGCCGCGCGCTGCTGGCCGCCGCGCTGCCCGCGGCAGCGGCCGCCGGCCACGCCTTCTGGTTCAACTTTATTCACGGCTCCAACTGGGCCCATTCGGCCGCGGTGAACGCCGGCACGCTGTCCCGCCTTGCCAGCCCGCTGCGCTTCGCGCTGGAGTTCTACCTGCGCTCGGCGGCTGCTCTGATGTACCTGGGCCTTTTCACTTTGCCCTTCGCGCTGCGCGCCCTGGGCGGCGGCGCCCGGCCCGGCAAGAAGGATATTCTGATAGCCGGCCTGGCCCTGCTGCCGCTGCTGGCGCTTAAAGGCGCCATGCCCTATTACCCGGACATCATCAGGGAGACCGGCCTCGGCGTGCCCTCGCTGGGTTTCGCCTACGAGCAGCTCTACAAGGCCTCCGGTCTTTTGGGCTCGCCGTGGTTCTGGGCTGCGCTGACCCTGGCGGCTTTCTGGGCGCTGCTGTTCTGGACGGCCAACCGCCGCGCCGTGGCCGCCGCCTTCTCCGACGACGGCGTGCTGCTGGCGGGACTTGCCGCCGCGCCGCAGCTGGCGGCCGCGGCCTCTTTCGCCGTCTTCTTCGACCGCTATCTGCTGGCCGCCCTGCCGGCCGCGGCGATGCCGGCCATCGAGGCCTCGCTGCGCCTGGCGCCGGCGCCAGGC
>CALMZU010000155.1 GCA_937870775.1 uncultured Elusimicrobia bacterium | reverse complement strand
AGCCGTAGAACGCACCCTCGCCGTTTAAATAATCGAGTTATCGTGCAGCGTCCCCATGCTATTTTGCTAACATTTTTAGGATGAAAAAATACTTCACCGCGCTATTACTGACCGCAGCACTGGGGACGGGCGCCGCGCAAGCGGCCACGCTGGCTGAACTCAACGGCCCGCTTCTGGGCAAGGACCAGTGGGAACTTAACGCCCTCACCGACATCGGCTACTACAAAGAGTCGTTCAGGCAGAAGAACGACGACGGCACCGCCGAGAAAGCCAAATACGATTACACGCAGGCCAGCCTGCGCCCCGACGTTACCTACGGCCTCACGGACAAGCTGTCGCTGATGGTACAGGAATCGTACCTGGTGCCGTACAACTTCAGAGTCAACGATTACAACATCCCCGCCGGCGGCGGCACCTACTACAAGAACAGTTATCTGGTAAGGAACACTCTCACCAGCGCGCTCACCTGGCGCCCCAGCGAGCCCTGGGAATTCTATTTCAGCGGCAGCCGCGGCTACGCCAACCGAGGCTCCCAAACCGGCGACCTGCCCAAAGGCTCGGGCGACTTCGGCTCGCAGGGCGCCCACGCCTACAACACCACGCTTACCGCGCAGGCCACCTGGCTCTCCAACCCCAAAGCCGGCGCAAAAACAGCCAACAACCGCGCGGACCTGGACGGCCTGCTGAACCCGCTGCTGGACCGCGGCCAGTTTAAAACCAGCCTCATCCTTAACTATTACGCCGACTATACCCGCGCGCATAGGTACGACGCGGCCTCCGGTGGAACGCACTTCACGGCCAACCGCAGTTATTCCCAGGAACTCCTGGCCTCCCCGTCTTTACAGTACGGCTTGCGCGACAACCTGCAGCTGCAGGCGTCGGCGGACCTCACCATCCCCAACGCCAGCTACGACTCGTCGCGCAACCACATAGTACAGAACCTTACCACCCTGCAGTACAGCATGAGCAAAAGCCGCGCGCTGGCCGGTTATGTCCCCAGCTTAAGGATCACAAACAGGATAAACAACAGGCTGCAGTGCTACGCCACCGGCAGTTACAGCTACCAGAAAACCAGCGAGCGCAGCCTGCCTACCAGCGGGGCCGCCTCCAGCACCGTATACGGACGCGAAACCGCTTCCATCGGCATTGGCGCGGACTGGGTAAGCCGGCCGCAGAAAGACGGCCGCCAGTTGGCCGCCGACCTGGACGGCCTTAAAAAGCCCCTGCTCGAGAAGCGCCAGTACAGGATAAGCGCCTCATACACCACCGGCAAACAGCGCGACTGGACCCAGGGCGGCGCCTCCGAGGCCGGGCTAAACACCAACCTTTATTACTCGGAATTCGCCTACGGCCTTACCGACGCGCTGCAGGGCTTCGCCTCGCTTGAGCTCACCCCGGGATATTCCACCTGGGACAGCGCCACCAGGAAAATAACTTATTTCCCCGTAAGCAGCTACGGCGCCGGCCTTACCTGGCGGCCCAGGCAGACCTTCCAGGCATACGCGGCGGCCACACTTACCCCCTCATACGAAAAGGCCAAGAACTACAGCGGCTCCGGCGGCTACACCGCCAAAAACCGGACCATAGCCGCCGCCGCCACCCTCAGCGCCACCTGGCTCTGGTAACGCGACTTAAAAGACCTTATGCTCGAGACAGACAAGTGGATGGATGAATTCAAGGAAAAACTCGCCGGGTTTTTCGGCGAGAGGCTTTTGTACCTCGGCCTTCAGGGCAGCCGCCGCCGCGGCGAGGCGGATGAGAACAGCGACATAGACCTGGTGGTCGTCCTGGACAAGCTCGCCCCGGCGGACCTTGATGCCTACAAGAAGATCGTTCTGACAATGCCGGAAGCCGGAAAAGTGTGCGGCTTTATAAGCGGAAGAACAGAACTGGCCAACTGGCCCAAATACGAGATCTTCCAGTTCACCAACGACACAAAAGACTATTTCGGGAAGCTTAAGGACTTCGCGCCAACCGTTTCCGACGAGGACATAAAATATTTCGTGAAAATTTCGGCGGCCAACCTATATCACGGGCTGTGCCACGAAAGGCTTTTCTCGGACATCCTGAACAACAGGGAAATGCTTAAAGCTTTTTACAAGCCGGCGTACTTCGTGCTCTCCAACGTCCATTACCTCAGGACAAGACATTATCCCGGCTCCAAGAAAGAACTTTCCGGCCTTCTGAAAGGCGATGATCTGAAAGTGCTGCAAACCTCCGAGCAGTTAAGAACAAACCCGCCAGCGGACCTGAACGCCGCATATGAGCTGTTATTAAACTGGAGCAGGGACCTGCTTGTAAATTTTTAGCCCTGCGGTTTGCAGACGTCTACCCAGCCGCGCGCGCCGGAGATGGAGTACAGTTCCTCGCAATTCAGCTCGATGCCGGAATTGCCGCTGCCGCAGGCGGGATATACGGACGGGAACGCCTTCAGAGAAACGTCCAGGAACACCTGCGCGCCGGGAGGATTTGCGAAGGGACATACCCCGCCCGGAGGGTGGCCGGTAAGCCGCTCCACGTCGGCCGGGCCCAGCATGCGGCCCTTAAAGCCGAAAGCCGCCTTGAACCTGCCGTTGTCGACGCGCCTGTCGCCGGCGGCCACCAGCAGCAGAGCGGCCTCGGGCCCGGAATAAAAAGAAAGCGTCTTGGCTATGCGCCCCGGCGCCACACCCAGGCAGGCGGCGGCCAGTTCCACCGTGGCGCTGGAAGAATCGAACTCCATAATCCCGCCATCCTTCCCCCACCGCAAAAGGAATTCCCGCACCGAAGCCACCGACATAAGCGCCTCCAAAGAAGTAGAACCCTCGGACCACTATTTTAATTCTACCAAAACAAAACCGCCGGGCTTCCCCGCCGGTTCCTGATTATCGAGTTATCGTGCAGCGTCCCCTAACGCTATAACCGGCAGTACAACCACGAAG
>CALMZU010000154.1 GCA_937870775.1 uncultured Elusimicrobia bacterium | reverse complement strand
TACCTGCACTACGGCATGGATTTCTCGCGGCGGCGCCGCCGCTAGCGGGGGTTTGAGAAATTCGGCCAAGTTTGGTACCATATATCCGGTACGGCGCGGTGGCCAAGTGGTAAGGCGGCAGTCTGCAAAACTGCTATTCGCGGGTTCGATTCCCGCCCGCGCCTTTCTTCTTTTCTAAAATATAATCTGGAGGATGGGGCCCGCCCCCGCGACAACCATGAACCTCAGCAGATTAGCGCAGTCCCTCGGCCAGTCGGCCACCCTTAAACTCAACGAACTAGCTAACAACCTCAAGGCTGAAGGCAAGCCCGTCGTCCACCTGGGCGGCGGCGAGCCCGAAGAGCGC
Organism: uncultured Elusimicrobia bacterium; assembly: GCA_937870775.1. Taxonomy (GTDB): domain Bacteria; phylum Elusimicrobiota; class Elusimicrobia; order Elusimicrobiales; family UBA9959; genus UBA9959. Next base: position 1,693 of record CALMZU010000154.1, on the reverse strand, counting down.
ATCCCCGCCGGCGCGGCGGAGGAGAGCCGCCGGATGATAGATTCCGGCTTCGTCCGCTACACGCCCACCAGCGGCACCGCCCCGCTGAAGAAAGAGATCGCGGCCTACACCGAGCGCTACTACGGCGTGAAGCCGGGACCCAGGAACATCGTGGTGGGCTCCGGCGCCAAGCAGGCCATCTACAATTTCCTCGTCGCCGCGCTGGACCCGGGCGACCAGGTGATCTACCCGGTGCCCTACTGGGTGAGCTACCCCGAGATGGTGAAGCTGGCCGGCGGCGTGCCGGTGCCGGTGAAGCCCGCCGAGGGCAGCCTGCTGGTCACCGTGAAGGAGCTGGAGGCCCGCATCACCAGCCGCACCAGGGCCATCATGCTCAACAGCCCCGGCAACCCGTCGGGCCAGGTGTACCCCGAAGATTTCATCCGCGAGCTGGTCGCCCTGTGCGAGGAGCGCGGCATATACCTGCTGATGGACGACATCTACAACCGGCTGGTGTTCGACGGGCTCAAGGCCCCGTCGGCCTTCGCCTACGCGAAGAAGCCCTTGAACGAGTCCCCGATAGTTTCCATCAACGGCGTGTCCAAGACCTTCTCGATGACCGGCTATCGCATAGGCTGGAGCGTCGCCAGCGAGGCGCTGACCCAGGCGATGGTGAAGATACAGGCGCAGGTCTCGTCGTGCCCGTCGGCGCTGAGCCAGGCCGCGGCGGCCGGCGCGCTGCGCGACGGCGGCGGTTTCGTGGAGACGCTGCGCTCCGGGCTGGAGCGCAAGCGCGACGTGATGGTGGAGGAGCTCTCGAAGCTCAAGAAGGTGAAGCTGGCCAAACCGCAGGGCACCTTCTACAGCTTCCCCGATTTCAGCGCTTACGAGAAGGACTCGAAGAAGCTTTCGGCCCTTCTGCTGGAGAAGGCGATGGTGGTCGCGGTGCCCGGCGTGGAGTTCGGCCTGGACGGGCACCTGCGCCTCAGCTACTGCGGCGCCGAGAAGGACATAATAGAGGGCGTAAGCCGCATACGCAAGATCCTGGACTAAGGGAGAACCGAGGAAATGATAGAAACCAAAGAGAGACCCGCGATGAACGATGTAAATACCTCCAAGACCATATACAAGAACCTCTCGGTAGCCGCGCTCTACGAGCACGCGGTGGCGAACAAGGAGGCGGAGATAACCGCCGGCGGCGCGCTGTGCGCCCGCACCGGCAAGCACACCGCCCGTTCCGCGCAGGACAAGTTCCTCGTGAAGGAAGCCTCCAGCGAGAAGAACGTCTGGTGGGGCGAGATCAACGTCGCCATGGACGAGGCGGTCTTCGACAAGCTTCACGCCAAAGTGATGAAGTACCTGTCCGACAAGGACGTGTACCAGCGCGACTGCTACGCCGGCTCCGACCCTAATAACAGGCTCAACGTGCGCGTCTACACCGAGCTGGCCTGGCACAACATCTTCGCCGGCCACCTGCTGATAGAGCCACCGGCCGCGGACCTGCCCGGCTTCAAGCCCGGGTTCACCGTCATCGACGTGCCCGGCTTCCACGCGCTGCCCCAGGTGGACGGCACCCGCGGCGCGGCCTTCATACTGCTCAACTTCAAGAAGCGCATTGTGCTGATAGGCGGCACCGCCTATGCCGGCGAGATAAAGAAGTCCGTCTTCAGCGTTATGAACTACCTGCTGCCGCTCAAGGGCGTGATGGCCATGC
>CALMZU010000153.1 GCA_937870775.1 uncultured Elusimicrobia bacterium | reverse complement strand
AGGCCGGATAGCCGAAGGCTAGTTCTTTGTGACGAGGCGCGCGCACGGTGTGCGCGACGCCGTGTTTTGCGTTCCGGCAGCGGCTGGCTCCCGCGGACAGTGGAAAGACTAAACGGAGAACTATGAAGAATATCGTCGTGTTGGCTTCGGGGAACGGGAGCAATCTGCAGGCGCTGATGGAGGCCTGCGACGGCCGGAGGATAGACGGACGCATAACGCTGGTGGTCTCAAGCCGGCCCGACGCCGGCGCCCTCGAGCGCGCCCGCAAGGCCGGCATAAAGGCCGAATGCGTGCCGCCCAGGGATTTCGCCCCGGGCAACCACGACGAGCACCTCGCGTCCCTGTGCCGCGGCGCCGGAGCCGACCTGGTCTGCCTCGCCGGCTATATGCACCGGCTGGGGCCCAGGATGCTGGCCGAATACAAGGGCCGCATGATGAACGTGCACCCCTCGCTGCTGCCGTCCTTCGGTGGCAAAGGCTGCTACGGCATGAAGGTGCACGAGGCCGTGCTGAAGGCCGGCGCCAAGGTCAGCGGCGCCACCGTGCATTTCGTAGAGGGGGACTACGACAGCGGCCCCATAATAATGCAGCAGCCCGTGCCGGTCCTGGACGACGATACCGCGGACACGCTGGCCGCCCGCGTGCACGCCGCCGAGCACGCCGCTTATCCCAAGGCCGCCGCGCTGTTCTGCGCCGGCCGCCTGAGGACCGAAGGCCGCAGCGTCCGCGTGCTTCCGGAGCCTCCGGCCGGGGGGCGGGTGCGCAGGGCGCTCATATCGGTCTCCGACAAGACCGGCCTCGCCGTTTTCGCCAGGGGCCTCGTCGAGGCCGGCGTGGAGCTGGTCTCCACTTCCGGCACCTACCGCGCCCTCAAGGAGGCCGGCCTGCCGGTGCGCGCGCTGGAGACCCTTACCGCTTTTCCAGAGATGCTCGACGGGCGCGTGAAGACGCTGCACCCGGCCGTGCACGGCGGCATACTATACCGGCGGGACAAGGCCGCGCACGCCGAGACCATCCTGCGCTTCGGCCTTGAGCCCATAGACATGGTCGTAGTCAGCCTGTACCCTTTCGAGGAGACCGCCCGGAAGGCCGCGCCGTGGAGCGAGGCCCTCATTGAGGACATAGACATAGGCGGCGTGGCGCTGATACGCGCCGCCGCGAAGAACTGCGCCTCGGTGGCCGTGCTCACCTCGCCGGACGATTACGCCCCGGTCGCCATGGCGCTGAAGGCGGGGGGAGGCGCGCTGCCCGAAATCCTGAGGCGCGAGCTGGCGGTCAAGGCCTTCGCCCGCACCTCGGCCTACGACGGGGCCATAAGCGCGGCGCTCGGCGCCGCGCCGGCCGCCGGGGATTTCCCGCCGGCGCTGCGCCAGGACCTGAAGAAGATCTCCTCCCTTCGCTACGGCGAGAACCCGCACCAGCCTGCGGCGCTGTATTCCCGCCGCGGCAGCCTGCCTTTCGTGCAGCTGCAGGGCAAGGAACTGTCCTACAACAACATACTCGACGCCTACGGCTCTTACCAGGCCGTCCTCGAGTTCGACGGGCCGGCGGCCATGATCTTCAAGCATGTCACGCCCTGCGGCGCCGGCACCGGCTCCGACGCGGCGGAGGCGTTCGAGCGGGCCTGGAGCTGCGACCCGCTCTCGGCCTACGGCGGCATAATCGCCGTGAACCGTCCGGTCGACGGCCGCATAGCCGGCTTCCTCGCCAAGAAGTTCGTGGAGGTGGTCTGCGCTCCCGGTTACGACGAGGAGGCGCTGGCGGTCTTCGCCCGCAAGCCGGGGCTGAGGGCGCTGCGCTGGGACGCCTTCCCCAGGGACAGGACGGTGCTGCGTTCGGCCGGCGACGAGGTGCTGGTGAGCTCCGACGACGAACTGCTGCTCGGCGCCGCCTGGGACGTACCCACCGCGCGCAAGCCGTCCCCGGACGAGGAGGCCGCGCTGCGCTTCGCCTGGACGGCCTGCAAGTACGTGCGCTCCAACGCCATAGTGCTCGCCGGCGACGGGCGCACCGTCGGTATAGGCGCGGGGCAGATGTCGCGCGTGGACGCCGTGTTCATGGCGGGCCACAAGTACGGGAACTATCTCAAGGACAACCCGGCGCCGCGCCCGCTGGTGATGGCGTCCGACGCCTTCTTCCCTTTCCCCGACGGCGTGGAGGAAGGCGCGCGCATAGGCGCCACGGCCGTGATACAGCCCGGCGGCTCAGTGCGCGATAAGGAAGTTATAGCCGCGGCGGACAGGCTGGGCCTGGCCATGGTGTTCACCGGCGTGCGGCACTTCAGGCACTGACGGCGGAGGGGAAATAGACGGTGAACACGGCGCCGCCGCCTTCCTTGTTGGAGGCGTATATGCGGCCGCGGTCCTGGCTGACTATGCCGTATACCGTGGAGAGGCCGAGACCGGTGCCCTTGCCCTTGGGTTTCGTGGTGAAGAATGGCTCGAAGATGCGCGGCAGCACGTCGGGAGGTATGCCCGGGCCGGTGTCCGCGATCTCGAAGACGGAGTAGTCGCCGGGCGGCAGGCCCGGCGGCAGAGCGGCGGGGTCGGAATTAAAGGTCTTTATAGATATGGCGCCGGAACCGCCCATGGCGTCCTTGGCGTTGACCGCGAGGTTCATCACGGCCTGCTTGAAATGCTCGGGCTCGATCTTCACCGGGCGCAGCGTTTCGTCGAGGCCGTAGAGCACGCTGACGTTCCTGCCCAGAAGGCCGTCGAAAAGGACCTTCATCTCGCGCAGCGGGTCGTTCAGGCTGCAGACCACGGGGTGGGAGTCCTGCCTGCGCGCGAAGACCATCAGCTGCTTTATCATGCCGGCGGCCTCCTTCGACGAGCGCAGTATCTCGGAGGAAAGTTTGCCGGACACGGACCCGGGTTTAAGGTCCTCGGTGATGAGCTCCATGGAGCCGATGATGACGGTGAGCAGGTTGTTGAAATCGTGGGAGATCTGGCCGGCCAGCAGCCCGAGGGACTCCATCTTCTGGCTCTGGTTCAGCTGTTCCTCCAGCTGCGTCTCGCGGGCTATGTCGTGGCGCAGCGCCAGGAAGTACTTCGGCTTGCCGTCGGGGCCGGGGATGGGGCAGATGCGGACCTCCTCGGTATAGACGGAACCGTCGGCGCGCTTGTTGACTATGCGCCCGTTCCAGCGGCGGCCGGACTTTATGGTGTCCCACATCCCGCGGTAGAAGTCCGCGCCGTGTTCGCCGCTCTTGAGGAAGCTGGGCTTCCTGCCGAGCACGTCGCCCCGCTTGTAGCCGGTAAGTCCCTCGAAGGCTGGGTTGACGTAGAGGATGATCCCGTCGGGGTCGGTGACGAAGAAGGTGTCGCAGGCGTTCTCGATGACCTCGAGCAGCATCGCTGGTATATCCGGCTTTGACATGGGGATATTGTAGCAAAACTCCGGCGGCGCGGCCGTTTTACAGCCGCCGGAGCAATGTGGTAGAATTAGTTGCAAGACACTCCGGCCGGAGCGCTTGCATCGGCACGGAGTTATTTTTTTGCCCGGAGGCGCGTATGCCGCAGCGGAAACTGGACTCTCTGAGCCCCTTGGACGGGAGGTATGCCGACAAGGCGGAGCCGCTCAACGGCTTCATGGGGGACGCCGCGCTGACGCGGGGCCGGGCGCTGGTGGAATGCCGTTACCTTATAAAGCTGGCCGGCACGCCGGGCACAGGGCTGCGGCGCCTCAAGGCCGCCGAGAAGGCCCTGCTGGAAAAACTGCCCCGCCTCTCCGACGCCGACGTGGCGCTGATCTACGCGATAGAGAACGAGGGCGCCGCGGGCCGCCCGCCCACCCGCCACGACGTGAAATCCGTCGAGTACTTCATAAAGGACCGCCTGGCCGGCACCTCGCTCAAGGACCTCGCCGAGTTCGTGCATTTCGGCCTCACGTCCGAGGACGTCAACAACCTCTCCTACGCGCTGATGCTGCGCGACGGCCTGAAAGAAGGCCTGCTGCCGGCGCTGGACTCCATATTGAAGGAACTGGACAGGCTGGCCCTCGCGCACGCGGCGGACCCGCTCTTGGCCCGGACTCACGGCCAGCCCGCCGTCCCGACGACGTTCGGCAAGGAGTTCCGCGTCTTCCACGCCCGCCTGCTGCGCCAGTACCGCCAGCTCGACAGGGCCGGCATCTGCGCCAAGCTCAACGGCGCGGCAGGCAACTACAACGCGCATACCGCCGCCTTCCCGAAGGCCGACTGGCCGCGCTTCTCGGAAGAGTTCATCGGGTCTTTCAATACCGGCAAAGGCCCGCGGCTGGAATACAACCCCTATACCACGCAGATAGAACCGCACGACAGCTACGCCGAGGTTTTTGACGCGCTGCGCCGCGCCAACACCGTGCTGCTGGCCTTCTGCCAGGACATGTGGCGCTACATCTCGGCCGAGCTCGTCGTGCAGAAGGCCGTGAAGGGGGAGATAGGCTCCTCGACGATGCCGCAGAAGGTGAACCCCATACAGTTCGAGAACGCCGAGGGCAACCTCGGCATGGCCAACGCCATGCTGGGTTTCTTCTCGTCGAAGCTGCCGGTCTCGCGCCTGCAGCGCGACCTGTCGGATTCCACCGTGGAGCGCAACTTCGGCGCGGCCTTCGGGCACTGCCTGGTGGCCTACCGGTCGGTGCTGGCGGGACTCTCCCGCGTGAGCGTCAACCCGGCGGCCGCGCGCGCCGAGCTGGAGCGCCACCCCGAGGTGGTGGCCGAGGGCGTGCAGACCATACTGCGCCGCGAGGGCGCGGCCAAACCTTATGAGCAGCTCTGCGCGCTGACCCGCGGCCGCGGCGTGACGCCGGAGAACCTGCGCTCCTTCGCCGACGGGCTGGATATGCGGCCCGCCGTGAAGGCGGAGATAAAGAGGCTTTCGCCCCTTAACTACACGGGGCTCGCGGAAAGACTAGCCAAAGGCAAGGAGGCATAATGCCCGTAGACATAGTTGTAGGCGGCCAGGCAGGCGACGAGGGGAAAGGCAAGATCTCGGCGTACCTCGCGGTCAGGAAGGATTACGATTATTCCATACGCGTCGGCG
>CALMZU010000152.1 GCA_937870775.1 uncultured Elusimicrobia bacterium | reverse complement strand
CCACATAGCCGGCCTGCACATACTGGTTAAGCACAAGTTCATAAAGAACCTCACGATATGCGGGGGGAAAGGCGCGCGCAAAATACTTAACACTTTCGTCAACAAGCCTTTCACCGTGCCGCTAAAGCAGCTGCCGTACCCGGTTAAAGTGCTGGAATTACCGTCGGAGAAAGCCCAACTGCCTTTTGATTGCCAAACCCTGCCGCTGGTGCACGCGGACCCCGTGCTGGGCTACCGCCTGCAGGTGGAGGGGAAAACCATAGCCTACGTTACCGACACCGGCTACTGCGCCAACGCCCTTAAACTGGCCCGCGGCGCCGACCTGCTTTTAGCCGAGTGCTCGCACAGCCCCGGCGAAACCAACCCCGGCTGGCCGCACTTCAACCCGGCCACCGTGGCCCAAATAGCCAAAGAAGCCGGCGTGAAGCGCCTTGTAATGACCCACATGTCCGCCGACCGCTACCGCACCCCCGCGGCCCGCGCCGCGGCGCTTAAAATAACCCGCGGCATTTTCCCAAAAACCTTCACCGCCCGCGACGGGATGTCTCTTGTTTTACGGTAATCCGTCTCCTTGAAAACGCGGGGAATATGCGCTATACTATTGGCATCACCTTGTGCCGCTCATTTTAAGCGGAGTCTTTATGCCTATATCCAAATTGAGCGTCCCAGTAATAATCTTTAAAGAAGACGGCCAGTTCGTCGCCTATTCTCCGGCGTTGGACTTGTCCACCTGCGGGCGCACTTTGGCCCAGACACAGAAGAACTTTGCCGACGCCGTGCGCCTGTTCTTTGAAGAACTTGAGGATATGGGCACGCTGGATAAAGCCCTGCGCGAATTGGGTTGGGTAAAAAAAGAAAGCCAAGCACAGCCTTGGGCTCTTCCCCGCACGCGGGATATGCGCAAGTATTCTTCCATTCCTCTGCACATCCTTAAGACAACTCAGATCCCGGTGCAGCTGCCGGTGTGTTAGGCCATGCCTAAGCTCGGGCCTATATCAGGCAGAGATCTGGTAAAGATCCTTCTGAAGACAGGCTTTGAAATTTCCCAACGTAAATCCAACGACCATATCTGTATGCGCAAGCGCGGCTGCCTGCGGCCGCTTGTAATTCCCGATTGGAAATCCCTGCCGGAATTCGTAATCCGCAACAATATAAACAGCGCCGGAATTACAAAAGAACAATACTTCAAACTGCGGTCCCAGATCTGACCTCCGTATGAAGTTAAAGAAAAAACGCCTGACCTTGCAGGATAAAGCCGTAATAGCCATGCGAGTTGCCGTGCGCAAGGTCATTAATGAACACAAAAAGACCGGCCGACCTCTTGCGATATGGAAGAACGGACATGCGGTTAATGTTTCGCCTTACGAACTCTGATTTTCTCCCGTTAATTGCCTTTACGGCGATCACGCCGCTCCCTCAAATTTCACCGCCCGCGACGGGATGTCTCTTGCGTTTTAACCGGACACAGTGTGAATTTAAACCCCATGGCGCCGGTTATCTGCCGCAGGCTGTGAAGCTGAGGATTTCCGGCTTTTGAAAGCATGCGGAACAAGTGTTCCCTGTTCAGGCGAGTCTTCTTGGCAAGCTGCGAAATGCCCCCATGCACCTGCGCCACGTCGCGCAGCGCCAGCAGAAAAACCCCTTCGTCACCGTCCTCAAGGCAGGCATTAAGGTATTCCGCCGCATAGGCCGGGTCGGCCAGGCGCTGAAGTAGATCGTTGTGATAACTTTTTGACGGTTTTCTGTTCATTTCGATAATGTAGTTTATAAACTACTAACTGTCAAGCCAGCCTATCTTTAAAAAGTATCGCAGGCCAACCCGACAAGGGCCTGTCGTGTTACATAAATCACATCAGGATATGATTGCCCCTAAAGACCTTTTGCTATAATATCTATATTATAGGGGACTAAAAGTACACGTGGAGGACAACGTGAAAAAGGCTTTTATAACCGGTATTACCGGCCAGGATGGCTCTTATTTAACCGAGCTTCTCCTGAAAAAAGGCTATGAAGTTCATGGGCTGCGCCGCCGCGCTGCCTCGGTTAACACGGTCCGCATAAGCCATCTCCTTAAACACCCTCGCCTTAAACTCCACTATGGCGACCTTACCGATAGCGCCAACATAACGCAGATCATAAGCCAGATAAAGCCCGATGAAATATACAACCTGGGCGCGCAGAGCCACGTGGGGGTAAGTTTTGAGGAACCTGAATACACGGCCGATTGCGACGGTTTAGGCACCCTTCGTATTCTTGAAGCCGTTCGCCAGCTTGGCCTCGCTAAGAAGACCCGCATATACCAGGCCAGTACCTCCGAGCTCTTCGGTAAGGTGCAGGAAATACCCCAGAGCGAAAAAACTCCATTCTACCCGCGCAGTCCTTACGGCGTGGCCAAGATGTACGCCTACTGGATAACCATTAACTACCGCGAGTCTTACAACATGTTCGCCTGCAACGGTATACTCTTTACCCACGAGAGCCCGCTG
>CALMZU010000151.1 GCA_937870775.1 uncultured Elusimicrobia bacterium | reverse complement strand
CATGAGGGCCACCGAATTATTATAGGATTGTACTTCGTGCTCATGGCCCTGATTGGCGGAGTACGGCGGCTCAAGGAAGGGCGCGAAGAGTGGGGCAAATTAGCGAAAAAACGGGAGGAAGCATGAAAGCATCTGTATTTGCGGCGATCATCTGCGCGGGCATTGCAACGTCGGGATACGCCACCGACAAGAAGTTCGATGTTACGACTTTTCCGGCCAAGGACATAACAGGCATCAACGTCCGCACTGCCTCCGGTGATATTTATGTCGATACCCAGAAGCGGGCGGATATCCAGGTTGAGCAGTACCCCGACAACAAGACCGCCTGCGACGTGAGCATGGAGGTTATCGACGGCACTCTTACGCTCAAGGCCATTGAAAAAGACGGCCAGCACGGGAATATCAAAACCGGATTCCGCGTGCACCTTCCCGCGGCGCTCCCCGTACTTACAGATACCGTCTCCGGGGATATCAAGGTGAGCGAGCTGGCCGCTCCGGTTAAAGCCAAGGCCATCTCCGGCGATATAAAGCTGACCGGCATAACCGGCGCAGTCGATGCGGAAACGACTTCCGGGAATATCAAACTCGCGAAAGCCCATGGCCCTGTCATGATGAAAACCATTTCGGGCGATATCCATGCCACCTTCGCTAAAAACGCTCAAATAGTCGTGGAGACCTCGACTACCAGCGGCAGGGTCAAAAATGCGTTTACCGGCAAAATGGGCGTTTCGGTGATAGCGCATTCCACTTCCGGCAATATCACACTCGTCAAAGAATAACCTTAAGCTAGGAACTCCGGCGCCATGACGCCCCAGGGGGGGCTTTCTTCGGTCTGCGGCCACCGGTCAGTCTGAGATAGATATAAAGACCAAGCCCGTGCCGCGGGCGGGGCGTAGCCCCGCAGGCGAGCGCGGGCAGATATTCTATAGGTATTGTTCAGCGTCCCCAAAAGAGAACGCCGCGTTGCCGCGGCGTTCTTGGGTTTCACGATAATCGAGTTATCGTGCAGCGTCCCCTATTTTTTCATGGCGACGCGGAAGAGGACGAGGCCCATGAAGAGGAAGGCGCCGGCGCCGAGGAGCTGGAAGTTGCCGGGGCCCATGGCCTGCTGCAGCGACGAGCCTATGCGCAGCGAGGCCATAAGTTCGGGCTTCATTACGGTGGCTATGGCGGCTATCACGCCGAACAGCGCGCCGCCGGCCACCAGGCCGGTTGCGAACAGGCTGCCCTTGCCGAGCTCGGCGTCTTCCTGGCCCTCGCCGCGGCGGGAGCGTATCCAGGTGGTGGCGC
>CALMZU010000150.1 GCA_937870775.1 uncultured Elusimicrobia bacterium | reverse complement strand
CAGGCGCAGGTCGGGGTGGCCGGCCATCTCGGCGAGGTTGGCGCCCTTGCCGCCGAGCAGGTTCTTCATGTTGGCCTTTCCGTCGGCTTTGCCGCCGCCGAAGAAATAGACAACCTTCTTGGAAATTTTCACCGCGTTGGTAGCTTTAGCTTTGGATTTAACAGCCGTCTTGGGCATATTATTTTGGCTCCTGTTGACTTTCTATCTCCCGCGGGTGCGGGCAAGCCTGAAAGGCTTTCCTTAATGATACAAAATGGGGGGCGCCGTGGCAATAAGCCGGGCGCCCCCCGCTGGCCTGCGTAAGCGGCCTGAAAACGCGCTATTTGACGAACCGCCGCTCCAGCCATTCTATGGCCATCGGCAGGAGTATGAAGAACGGCACCAGGGCGATGATCACCAGGGCCGGCCCGCCCAGCCTGCGCAGCACCTCATCGACGCCGGTGGCGTACACCAGCAGCACGGCCAGCAGTACGCCTATGAAGCGGTTGCGGCGCCTGACCTCGGAAAGCCTCATTTCTTCACGCCCTCCAGGTCCAGCACGAAGGCATATTCCAGCGCGGCCAGCTTGAGCGCCTCGAAGCGCCCGGACTTGCCGCCGTGGCCGGTGTCCATGTCCGTCTTCAGGTAGAGCGGGTTGTTGTCGGTCTTCATGGCGCGCAGCTTCGCGGCCCACTTGGCCGGTTCCCAGTACTGCACCTGGGAATCGTTGAGGCCGGTGGTTATCAGCAGGGCCGGGTAGGCCTTGCGCGCCACGTTGTCGTACGGGGAGTACGAGAGCATGTAGTCGAAGTATTCCTTCACGTTCGGGTCGCCCCACTCGTCGTATTCGCCGGTGGTCAGCGGGATGTCAGGGTCCAGCATCGTCGTCACCACGTCGACGAAAGGCACGTCGGCGATGATGCCGCGGTAAAGCTCCGGGGCCATGTTGGCCACCGCGCCCATCAGCAGCCCGCCGGCCGAGCCGCCCTCCGCGTAGATATGCCCGGGCGAGGTGTAGCCCCGGTCGACGAGGTAGCGGGTGGCGTCGATGAAGTCGTAGAAGGTGTTCTTCTTCCTGAGCAGCTTCCCGTCCTCGTACCAGCGCCGGCCCAGCTCGGAGCCGCCGCGTATATGCGGGATCACGAAGATGAAGCCGCGGTCCAGGAGCGACAGCCGCACGCTGCTGAAGTAAGGGTCGCTGCTGTAGCCGTACGAGCCGTAGGAATAGACGTAGACGGGGTTCTTGCCGCTCTCCAGGTCGATGCCCTTGCGGTACACCATCGAGACCGGCACCATCTCGCCGTCGCGCGCCGAGAACCAGAAGCGCTCCTCGCGGTAGTCCTCCGGCTTGAAACCGCCGAGGACCTCCTGCCGCTTCATCAGCGTCCTGGCCCCGGTCTTAAGGTCGACGTCGTAAACGGAATCCGGCGTGGTCAGCGACTCGTAGGTAAGGCGCAGCGCGCCCGCGCGGTACTCCCGGTTGTCGCCGAGCTCCGCCATGTAGGCGGGCTCGTCGAAATCCACGTACGACGAGGCGCCGGTGCGGCGGTCCATCACGCGGACGCGGCCGAGGGCGTTGGCGCGTTCCTTCAGCACCAGCCGGTCCTCGAAAGCGGCGATGTACTCCACCAGGGTGTCGTCGCGGTGCGGCACCAGGTCGGTCCACGAGGACATGGCCGTGGACGAAGAGGGGCAGACCGAGACCTTGAAGTTCCTCGCCCCGTCGTTGTTCAGCACGAAGAAGCGGTCGCCGCCGTCCTCCACGTCGTACTCCAGCTTCGGGCGGCGGGGCTGGAACACCCGCGGCGCGGCGCCCGGCCTGTCGGCGTCCAGCAGGCGGTACTCGGTGGAGAGCGTGGAGCCGGAACGCAGGAAGATATACCTGCCGGTCAGCGAACGCGACAGCGAGACCTCGAAGGCCTCGTCGGGCTCGTAGTAGACCTCCTCGTCGCGGATGCGGCCGAGGCGGTGGGAAAGCACGCGGTCCCAGCGCAGGGTCTGGGTGTCCTGCCTGACGTAGAACAGCGTGTTGTTGTCGTTGGCCCACTCCATGTCGCCGGCCGTGCGCTCTATCCGGTCCGAATAGAGCCTGCCGGTGCCGAGGTCCTTGAAATACACGTCGAAGAAGCGGCGGCCGCCGGTGTCGACGGCGTAGGCTATCATCTTATGGTCGGGGCGGATGACGGGGAACTTCACCTGGCAGAAGGCCTTGCCCTTGGCGACCTCGTTGACGTCGAGCAGCACTTCCTCGGGCGCGGACACGGACCCTTTCCTGCGCGCGTACACCGGGTACTCCGAGCCGGAGCGGTAGGCGGCGTAATAGTAGTAGTCCCCGTATTTGAACGGCACGGTGGAATCGTCCTGTTTTACGCGGCCTTTCATCTCGTCGAAGAGCCTGCGCCGCAGCGGCTCGGTGCGCTTCAGCGCGGCTTCGGCGTAGGCGTTCTCGGCCTTCAGGTAGGCGAGAACGTCGGGGTTCTCGCGCTGCTTCATCCAGTAATAATCGTCAGTGCGCGAAACGCCGTGCTTCTCCAGGACGTACGGGACCTTCCGGGCCGCCGGGGGGACGGGCGCGCGTGAGGGTTCGGCGGCGGGGGACATGTCGGGAATGGCCATAAGCAGAAGGGCCGCGGCGGCGGCCGGCAGGAAGTTCGAGCAGCGGTATCGGCGCATAAGTCCTCCGCCGGCGGGGCTATATGCCCATGCCGGCGAGCAGCATGCAGATCTCGTTGACCACGGCGACCAGCTTCGGGTGCGTGGCCTCGAAGCCCTTGACCGCGTAGGAGATGCCGGAGATGGAAAGGTTGCGGAGCTGCACGCTGCCGTCCTCGCGGCTCACCTCGTGCGCGGCGGCCTCGGTGAAGTTGCCTATGCTGCGGGCCTCGTCGGCGCGCGAAGGCGGCAGGGAGGCCAGTTCTTCCTTCAATTGGCCGAGCAGCCGCACCAGCCTGTCCTTCTCGGCGGCGTCGCCGGCCTGCACCCGCGCTATCGCGGACTCTATCTTCGCCAGGGTATCTTTTATCACGTTCCCTCCGTTCCTTACCGGAGTCAAAACTACCAAATACGCCCCGTCGTGTCAACCGAGGCCGGCCTTTCGCGCGCCGGCGGGTTTATGCTAATCTTTACCTGCGCACTCATGAAGACGATAAACGCGGAGATAATATGCACCGGTTCAGAGCTGCTCAGCGGCAAACTGAACCTCTATGTCCCGCTGTTCCACGAAAGGCTGGAACCGCTGGGCGCCCGCATCGTAAGGGAGCAGAGCTGCGGCGACGGGCTGGACGAAATAGCGGACTGCCTCGCCGGCGCGCTGCGCCGGTCCCACCTGGTCATCGCCTGCGGCGGGCTGGGCCCGACGTTCGACGACCTGACGCGGCAGGCCGCCGCGAAGGTGCTCGGCCGGCGACTCGTCTACTCGGCCGAATGGGAGCGCGAGCTGCGCGCCGCCTACGGCCTGAGCGGCAGGCTGCCGCGCAACTTCAGCGACCAGTGCCTGGCGCTGGAAGGCGCGCGCCTGCTGCACAACGCCAACGGCACGGCCTGCGGCCAGGTGCTGACGCGCGGCGGCAGGATGCTGGCGCTGCTGCCGGGCCCGCGCCGGGAATGGGAACCCATGTTCGCGTCGGGCCTGGAACCCGAGATAAAGGAGTTCTTCCGCGGCGCGGTACCGGCGGCCAGGGTAAAACTGCGCACGGCCGGCCTGCGCGAACCGGAGGCGGAGGCGCTGGCCCGGCCGGTGATGCGCCGCTTCCCTTCGCTGTGTTTCACAATACTCGCCGGCCCCGGTACGGCCGACTTCATAATTTCCGGCGACGACAGGCGCGGCCTCGTGCGCCGCGCCGCCGCGGCCTGCCGCAAGGCTTTCGGCCGCAGCCTCTACGGCGAGGGGGACTCCACGCTGGCCTCCGCCGTCGGCGACGCCCTCAGGCGCGCCGGCAGCACGCTAGCCGGAGCGGAGTCCTGCACCGGAGGGCTGGTCTCGCAGCAGCTTACCGAGGCCGCCGGCAGTTCCGACTATTTCAACGGCTGCGCCGTCACCTACTCGAACGCCGCCAAATCCTCCCTGCTCGGCGTGCGCAAAGCCACGCTGGCGCGCCACGGCGCGGTCTCGGCCGAATGCGCGGCGGAAATGGCTCGCGGAGCGCGCAGGGTCTACGCCGCGGATTACGCTTACTCGGTCACCGGCGTGGCCGGCCCGGGCGGCGGGACCCCGGACAAGCCGGTGGGCACTGTCTGGTTCGGGGTCGCCGGCCCGCGCGGCGTCAGGACCATGTCGCGCAAGTTCCGCGGGGAACGCGCGAACGTGCGCGCCTCGGCCGCGGCCTTCGTTCTGGACGAACTCAGGAAAGCAGTAAAATGATCCACAGGAGAACCGCATGAGGAAGATATTTTTCGCCGCCGCCATGATAGCGGCCGCCGCCGCCTGCGGCAAGAAGGAACAGCCCGTCCCGCCGTCCCCGGCGGAGGCGCAGGCGGCGCAGCCCGCGCCGTCGAAGAACGGGCAGGCCAAAGCGCCCCAGGCATACAAACGCACTGACGCCTATTTCCGCCTGCCCTCGGCCTCCGGCGGCGAGATAGACCTGGCTTCTTACGCGGGGCGCCCGGTGCTGCTGATGTTCTTCACCGAGACCTGCCCGTTCTGCCGCAAGGCCGCGCCGTTCATCGAAAGCGTGAACAAGAAATACTCGGACAGGGGCCTCGCCGTCATCGGCATCTGCATCGAGGAGGACAAGGAGGCCCCGCTGGCCTTCGCGAAATCGCTGGGAGTTACCTTCCCGCTGGCCTACGACGGCAGGGAACTCTCCCGCAAGTACCGCACGCAGGGCGTGCCCTACATCTACCTGCTGGACCGCTCGCACGAGAAGTACGACGTCTGGGAAGGCTACGACCCGTCCTACGACGCCTCCATAAAGAGCGCCGCGGAGCGGCTGATCGACGGGAAGAAGTGAGCGGACTACGGGGGACAACATGGCTATCGCGATAGAAAAAGGCAGCATACTGGTACACCGCGTTTTCGACATCGGCGGGGAGATCTCGCTGATGAAGGCCGGGCAGATACTGAGCGCCGGCGGGACCCGGCTCAAGTTCCCGACGGACATCCGCAAGGCGATGATAATCAGGGAGTCCCCGCTGAAGGCTGACCTCGGCGAGGAGACGCTGTCGCTGCCGTCCGGCAGGTACCCGGGGCACGTCTTCGCCAGGATCTGGAACTACGGCGTCCTCTCGGTCACGCTGGAGCTGGCCATACCGCCCGGCACGGACTGGGACCGGCTGGTTAAGATAGCCTCCGAACTCGAAACCTCCGAGGAGATGGACCTTATCGCCGTCTCCAGGAAGGACGCGCTGAAGAAGCGCATAATGCCCGCCGTCGAGAACCCCGCCGAATGGGAGATCTTCGAGGACTACATCACCTACATCATCGAGAAGGCCCCCGGCATAGAGTCGCCGCGCGAGTTCATAAAGAACGTCGACGTGGCCGCGCTGATACTGGCCGAACCCCGCGAGCGCATCAGCGAGGACAACCGCGCTTTCATACTCGAAAGCGCGATGCAGTACTCGGCCACAGACCTGGCCCTCATAGACTGGAACTCCGCGCTGCTGATAGAGCCCGACGGGCAGCGCGACGTGGCCGACGTGATAGAGTTCTCGCTGACGCACCTGCTGGAGTTCCGGTATTACGACGAGATGCTGGGCAGGAAACTCGACCAGCTCTACGACACGATGGACCAGAAGCGAGAGAGCGTCGTGAACATCTTCAGGAACGTCTACGCGGACATCGCCGAGGACTCGAGCCGCAAGTACATGGAGTTCTCGGAGTTCCTGGGCCGCGTGGAGAACTCGCTTAAGACGGTAGGCGACTCCTACCTCGCCGT
>CALMZU010000149.1 GCA_937870775.1 uncultured Elusimicrobia bacterium | reverse complement strand
GAGAACCGGCCCATCTACCACAAGAACCTCCAGCGCGTGGCCTACGTGACCGCCGACATAGCCGGCGGCTCCGACAGCCCGGTTTACGCCGTGCTGGACCTTAAGGCCAAGGTGGACGCCCTCGCGAAAGCGCGCGGCGTGAAGGTAACACAGTACTTCACCCGCCAGCCGGCCAGCGCCGCCGAGACCGCCATAAAGTGGGACGGCGAGTGGCACATCACCTACGAGGTGTTCCGCGACCTGGGCCTCGCCTTCGCCATGGTGCTGGTGCTGATCTACGTGCTGGTCGTGGCCTGGTTCGAGGACCTGCTGACGCCGTTCATCATCATGGCGGCCATACCCATGGCGCTCATCGGCATAATACCGGCGCACTGGGCCATGGGCGCCTTCTTCACCGCCACGTCGATGATAGGCTTCATAGCCTCGGCCGGCATTGTGGTGAGGAACTCCATCATCCTCGTGGACTTCATAAACCTGAAGGTGCGCGAGGGCATGGACCTGAAGGAAGCTGTGATAGAGGCCGGCGTGGTGCGCTTCCGCCCCATGCTGCTGACGGCGCTGGCCGTTATCGTCGGGGCCGGCGTGATACTGTTCGATCCTATATTCCAGGGACTCGCCATATCCCTGATCTCGGGCCAGATAGCGGCCACGCTCTTAAGCCGCGTAGCCGTGCCGGTGCTTTACTACCTGGCCTTCAAGAACAAGCAGCAAGTCCTGCGCCGCCCGGCCCCCAACGCCGAGAGCGACGACCTGCTGGGCGCTACCGGTGAATGAAGAACTGGGGACAGTATACTTAATTCACAAATACGTATACTGTCCCCAATTATGAGGAATGGATATGAAACTTAATGAGGCTTTGCGGTTGCTGGCGGGGATCATGGTGCTGCTTAGCGCCGGGCTGGCGGCTTTTGCAGACCAGCGCTGGCTGTGGCTGACGGTCTTCGTCGGCGCCAACCTTGTGCAGTCCGCCTTCACCGGCTGGTGCCCGGCCATCTGGGCCTTCCGCCGCCTGGGGATTAAAGAATGATCCGCCGCGCAGGCTTAGTGCGCCTGCAAAAAACCGGGCAGACACTTATTTGGATTGAGTATGCCGTCCACAGTCCCCATAGTTTTTTCCCAGTTCTTAGTTTTCTCATTTGCCAAACAGGCGCCGGGCCGCAAAGGCCGCCAGGCTCATCAGGCCGAAGCAGCAGACTATCGCGGGACCGGTAGGCAGGTCCAGCCAAGCGGAACAGACTATACCGGCCAGGCTGGTGGCAACTCCCAGCGCCCAACCCAGCCAGAGCCGGCCGGCGCACGCGGACGCCAGCCCCTGAGCGGCAACGGCAGGAATTATAAGGAACGTGAAAACCAGCAGCACGCCGGCCAGCTCTACCGAACTGGTTACCACGAAGCCGAATAGCGCGTAGAACAGGAAATCCCACAACCGCACGTTAACCCCGGCAGCCTCGGCCCCGGCCGGGTCCTCGGAAATAGCGAAGAAACGCCGGCGCCACACCCAATGCAGCGCGCCCACTACGGCATAAAGAAGGCCTGTTTTTAAAACCTGCGGCCAGGTGACGAACAGGATGTTCCCGACCAGCATCCCCTTGAGATGTTCCGCCTCGCCAGGCAGACGGTCCAGGACCATAACGGAAAGCGCCGCGGAAACCACGTAAACTATGCCTATCGCGGCCTCCTGCAGGGCGCCGCAGGTTTTGCGGCCGCGGCTAACGGAGAACACGGCGGCCCCAAGGAAAGTGGCGGCCAGCGACATGAAATACGAACCGGCCGTATGCAGTTCCACTCCAAACAGCACGCCGGTTATGGCACCCAACGCGGCTATCTGTGCCAGGGCCAGGTCCACGAAAATAACCCCGCGGGCCAGTATATGTATCCCCAAGTAGGCATGAATACCCACCAATATGACAGTTGCGGCGAAAGCTGGAAGCATTATATCTAGCATGTTTTAAGACCCGGGCGGAATTGCCGCCCGGGGCCCTCCTTGCGGCTAGCGCGCCGCGGCTTTTTCTATCCCGGCAATGACGGTGTCGAAGACGTCGAAGTAAGTCGCGACGCCTTTTGCCCCTCCGGTGCTCACAGGCGCCTGCACCAGCTCGGCGCCGGTGCGGGCCGCCAGAAAGTCCGGCCCCTTGCGCGGATAATAACTCTCGCTGAGTATAACACGCACCCCGTCCCTTTTCATTAGTTTCACCAGTTCATCCAGGTGGGAGGCTGTGGGAGGTATTCCGGGTTTGGGTTCCACATGCCCTACAACCTCAAGGCCGAAACGCCGGGCAAAGTAAGGCCAGGAACTGTGGTAGGTCACCACCTTCAGTCCCTTAAGCGGCGCCATACGGCGTTCCCAACCGGTCAGCCTTGCATCGACTTCCCTCTCGAAGGCGGAGCAGTTGCCCTCGAAGAATTCCGCCTTCTCCGGGCGCAGCCGCTTCAGGCCGGCCTTAATATTCTGCGCCACCTTTTTGGCGTTGGCCGGGTCCAGCCAGTAATGGGGGTTGCCATATATGTGTATGTCCCCCATAGAGGCGTCAACCTTCCCCTCCGGCTTCTCAAGGAGCGGCACCCCGGCCGAGGCGTCCACGTAACCCGGCGCGCCGTAGAAAAGGGCCTTGTTGCGCGCCGCGTTTATCAGGCTGTCCATCCACATGTCCAGGTCCAGGCCCACACGCACCACCATGTCGGCTTTCTTCAGTTTGAAGACCATGCTCGGGCGCGGCTCCACCATGTGCAGGTCCTGGTCGCCGGAGGCGAGGCTTTCCACCTTCACTTCCGGGCCCCCCACCTGTTCGCATATGTACTTAAGGTCAGTGGAGGCGGTTACCACTTTAAGTTGCGCCTGCGCCGCGGAGGCGCAGAAAAAGCATCCAAGCAGGATCAAGATAGTCTTTTTCATGTTCCCTCCTTACTCCAGTTCGTGGCTATGCGGTCCGAGGCCGAATATTATCTGGAACCAGCCCTCGTCCGCCCTGTGCCCGCTCAAGTTGATGTGCTTGTACTGCGCACGCAGCGAGGTCGTCTCGGTAAGGTGACGCGTGGCTATAAGCGAATAATTGCGCTCGTAAGTTATGGAAGGCAACGCATTCTCCGAGTAGTCGAAGCGTGCGCCGTAATCCCAGTACTTGGATGCGCGGTAATTAGCGAACAAATACAGGCCGTCGCGGTTAAGCGTGGCCACGGGCACCTCGCGCCGCAGGTGCATATACTCGCCGCTCAACGTGAAGCGCCTGTACGTGGTCGGCCAGAACTTCAGCGTGAAGTCGGCGCCGTAAAGGCGTATATCGTCCTTGTGGTGCTCGTAATGACTGCCATTCCCCTTTAGGGCGCTGCCGCCCAATTCCAGTTCCGCCGAAGAGCCCAGTTGGAAAGCCATGTTCAGGCGCCCGGTGTAGATCTTGCCGGCCGGCGAGAATTCAGAACTCTCCTCCGAAGCCAGCACCGCGCTCACGGTGCTGCCGTCCACCGCCAGCACGTCGGCAGTGTTATCAGCATCCACCCCGTGCTCGTGGGGCGCGCCCTGCCAGGCGCCGGCCTGCAGCTGGGCGAAGAAAGGCAGCGGCAGCAGGTATTTGAGCGTACCGCCCTGCGGGTTCAGCGGGTGGTCGCCGAGGAAGTTCGTAAGCACAGCCGGCTGGTCTATCATGGCCCGGGTATGACTGTGCGCCCTGTTCAGTTTGCCGAACTCCACATGCACCTTGCCGGCCTCGGCGGAAAACCCCTCTGCCAGGCGCAGGAATGACACCTTGGCCTCGCAAATCTCGCTCTCGTACTGCCCGTCGTGCTTATGCAAGGCCAGGAACACGTCAGCCTTCATCTCCGGGTATATATAACCCTGGAAGGCGGTCTCTATCTCGTCGAATTCCAGTTTATTGCGGTCCTCGTCGGCGGCG
>CALMZU010000148.1 GCA_937870775.1 uncultured Elusimicrobia bacterium | reverse complement strand
GGTTGGCTTCGCGCGCGGCCGCGCTGCGCTCCGCCCTGGGCGCGCCGGCGGCCGCGCCCGAGGAGGCCGGCGACGCCGCGGCTTTTATAGCCGGCCTGGAGAAAGAGGCCGCGGCTCCCTTGGCCCGACGCGCCGAGCTGCTGCGCCGCCGCAAGGAGGCCGAAGCCGCGCTGGAAAGGCTGGGGCCTTACGGCGCGCTGGAGCTGCCGTCGGAGCTGCATACCCATTCCATACGCTTCTACCCGGGCTCGCTCGACGAGGGCCGCTTCTTCTCGGTGCGGCTGCCGCCGCGCGCAGCCTTTATACCGCTTAACCTGGCCGGCGCCCGCCGCCGCGCCGTCTTCTTCTGCCCCGCCTCTTCCGCCGCCGGGCTGGAGGCCGCGCTGAAAGAGGCCGGCTTCCAGGCCGACGACATCCCGTCGAGGCCCGGCCTCACCTTCGCCGGGCTGAAAGCCGCGCTGGAGGAGGAGATCTCAGGAATCTCGTCGGAGCTGGCCGTCTGCGAAGCGGACATAAGGACGCTGGCCGCCGCGGCCGCCGGGCGGCTGGCCTGGGCCGCGGAAAAGGCGGCGGCCGAGCTGGCCATGCTGGAGGCCGAGGCCGGCCTGCGCGGCACGGCCAGCGCGGTGCTGGTTTCCGGCTGGGTGCCGCAGGCCAGGGCCGGCGAAGCGGCCCGGCTGATATCCGAAGCCGCCGGCGGCTGCGCCGTCGAGAGTTCGCCGGCCGGGCCCGGCTCCGGAGCGCCGGTGCTGCTGGACCCGCCGCGGCTGCTGCGGCCTTTCGCCGCGCTGGTGGGCGCCTACGGCCTGCCGCGCTACGGCGAGGTGGAGCCCACCGTCTTCGCCGCCGCCGCCTACCTGCTGATGTTCGGCCTGATGTTCGGCGACGCCGGCCACGGCGCGGTGGTCTGCATAGCCGGGCTGTGGCTGGCCCGGCGCGGGGGCAAGTTGCGCGACGCGGGGCGCGCCGCCTTCGCCTGCGGCCTTTCGGCCATGTTCTTCGGCCTGGTCTACGGCAGCTTCTTCGGGCTCGGATGGTTCAGAAAATACGCGCTGTGGCGGGACCCGCTGGAAGGCGACCCGCTGGCGCTGCCGCTGGCCGCGGTGGCCTGCGGCGCCGCCGTGATAAGCCTGGGCGTTCTGCTCAACGTGGTGAACCGCCTGCGCGCCGGCGACAGGCTGGGCGCTTTGCTGGGCCGCTTCGGCGCGGCCGGGCTCTTGTTCTACTGGAGCGCCCTGGCCGCGGCCGCCGGACTGTTGAGCTGGCGCGCCGCTCTCTGGCCGGCCGCCGCCGGCCTGGCCTGCTGGGCCGCGCTGGGGCCGGTGCGCAAGATCCTCGGCGGGGACGAGAGTTGGGCGGAGACGGCCGCCGAGTCCGCCGTCGGAACTTTCGAAGGGGCGCTGCTCTACCTGGCCAATACCATCAGCTTCGTGCGTCTGGCGGCCTATGCCATGAGCCACGCGGCGCTAACCGCGGCTTCATATATGCTGGCCGGCGCTTTGCGCGATATGCCCGGCGGAGCCGCGGTCGGTCTTTTTGTGATCGTTGCCGGCAACGCCGCGGCCATAGGGCTTGAGGGGCTGGTGGCCGCCGTGCAGGCGCTGCGTCTCGAGTACTACGAATTTTTCGGCAAGTTCTTCGAAGGGGGAGGCAGGCCGTTCAGGCCTTTCTCCATGAACATAAGTGGAGGTGCCAAATGAAGAGCGTAAATACCGGCGCGGCCATTGCCGCGCTGCTGTTGCTGGCCAATGCCGCGCAGGCGGCTGAAGCCGTTCCCGCCGGCGGGGAAAGATCGGTGGGTATAGCCCTGGCGGCGGCGCTGACCATGGCTTTCTGCGTGCTGGGCTCGGGCTACGCCGTGGGGCGCATAGGGTCCGCGGCCATGGGCGCCGCGGCCGAGAAGCCCGAACTGCTGATGCGCAGCCTGCTGTTCGTGGCGCTGGCCGAAGGTCTGGCGGTGCTGGGCTTCGTGGTGGCCATAATGCTGCTGCAGCGCGTATGAAGTTCTTCTGCGCCGGGGACGAGGACCTGGTGCGCGGCTTCAGGCTGGCCGGCGTGGAGGGCCGCGTGGTGACCGACGCCGCCTCCGCCGAGGCGGCGCTCGACGAGGCCGCGGTCATGGCCGACTGCGGGGTGCTTATCATCTCCGCCGGAGCGGCCGGCCTGGCGCGGGCCAGGGTGGAGGCGCTGCGCCTGGGCGGGCTGCCGCTGGTGGCCGAGGTCGGGAGGGGATATGGAGATAAAGGGAGACCCTGAGGGGCTTAAGGCGGCCATACTGGCCGAGGCCCGCCGCGACAGCGCGGCCATCATAGCCGCGGCCGAGGCCGAGGCCGGGCGGCTGCTGTTCGAAGCGCGCCAGGGCGCGGACCAGGAGCTGGCCGAAAAGAAGGCCGGGGCCGAGGAGGCCGTGCGCCGGCTGCGCGCCATGATGCAGGCCGCCGTGCCGGCGGAGGCCGCGCGCGAGCGGGCCTCCAGGCAGGAGGAACTTCTTGAGGCCATAAAGAAGGAGGCCGCGGAGAAGATGGCCGGTTCTTCCGACCGCGCGCGCGCCGCGGCCTCGCTGGCCGCGCAGGCGCTGGCCTGCATGGCGGGGGATTCTTTCGTGGTCACCGTCGAACCGGCCGACAACAGGGCGGGCCTCGCCGGGGAGATAGCAGCGCTTTGCCCGCGCAAAGGGCTGGCGATAAAGATAGAGGAAGGGCCGCTGCCGGGCGGCGGCGGCGCCGCCGTGCGCGACGAGGCAGGGACCCAGCGCTGGGACAACAGCTTTGGCGCGCGGCTGGAACGGGCCTGGCCCTGGCTGCGCTCGCGGCTGCTGCCGCCGGAGGACAGGAAATGAACGGGGCATACGTGACGCGCGTCAGCGGACCGGTGGTGACCGTGAAGGGCATGGCCGGCGCGCTGATGTACGAGGTGGTGCGCGTGGGCGAGCTGGGCCTGGTGGGCGAGGTGGTGCGGCAGGCCGGGGACCTGGCCACCGTGCAGGTTTACGAGGACACCGGCATGCTCAAGCCCGGCGCACCCGTGGAGCGTACCGGGGCGCCGCTCTCTCTCTGGCTGGGGCCCGGCCTGATAGGCAATATTTACGACGGGGTGCAGCGCCCCCTGCCGGCGCTGGAGAAGCAGAGCG
This sequence comes from uncultured Elusimicrobia bacterium, assembly GCA_937870775.1. Classification (GTDB taxonomy): domain Bacteria; phylum Elusimicrobiota; class Elusimicrobia; order Elusimicrobiales; family UBA9959; genus UBA9959. The sequence continues at coordinate 3,304 of CALMZU010000148.1, read as the reverse complement.
GCGTCTGGATAAAGCGCGGCGACAAGGCCGACCCGCTGGACGCCGGGAAGCTCTGGGACTACAGGCCGCTCCTGAAGCCGGGCCAGGCCGTGACGCCCGGCCAGACCGCCGGCCTGGTGCGCGAGACCGAGCTGGTGGAGCACAAGGTGCTGGTGCCGCCCGGCGTGAGCGGTACGGTGCGCTCGGCCGCCGGCCCCGGCAGGTACGGCATAAAAGAGACGCTGGCCGTGGTGGACGCGCCGTCGGGCCCGGCAGAAATAAAAATGATGCAGCTCTGGCCGGTGCGCAGGCCGCGCCCGGCGCGCGAGCGGCTGCGGGCCGCCGAGCCGCTGGTCACGGGCCAGCGCGTGATAGACACCTTCTTCCCCATAGCCAAGGGCGGCTGCGCCTGCATACCCGGCGGTTTCGGCACCGGCAAGACCATAACCCAGCACCAGCTGGCCAAGTGGTCCGACGCTTCCATAATAATTTTCATAGGCTGCGGCGAGCGCGGCAACGAGATGACCGAGGTGCTGCGCGAGTTCCCCGAGCTCAAGGACCCGCGCACCGGCCGCCCGCTGATGGAGCGCACCATACTGATAGCCAATACCTCCAATATGCCGGTGGCCGCGCGCGAGGTGTCGATCTATACCGGCATCACGATGGCGGAGTACTACCGCGACATGGGCCTCGACGTGGCGGTGTTCGCCGACTCGACGAGCCGCTGGGCCGAGGCGCTGCGCGAGATGGCGGCGCGCCTGGAGGAGATGCCGGCGGAGGAGGGCTTCCCGGCCAGCCTGCCCACGAGGCTCGCCCAGTTCTACGAGCGCGGCGGCGCCGTGACCACGCTCGGCGGCGAGCGCGGTTCGGTCAGCATCGTCGGCGCGGTGAGCCCGCCCGGCGGGGATTTCTCCGAGCCGGTCACCCAGCATACGCGGCGTTTCACGCGCGTGTTCTGGTCGCTGGACACCGAGCTCGCCAACGCGCGGCATTACCCGTCCATAAACTGGCTGCGCTCGTATTCCGATTACCTCGACGAGGTGGCCGAGGGCTGGCGGCGCGACGCGCCGGACTGGCGCGCGCTCAGGGACGGGGCCATGGAGCTGATGCAGCGCGAGGAGCATTACCGGCAGATAGCCCGCCTGGTCGGCCCGGACTCGCTGCCCGACGAGCAGCGGTTCTGCCTGTTCATGGGCGGCCTGATGCGCGACGCCTTCCTGGCGCAGAGCGCCTTCGACCCGGCCGACGCCTACTGCGCGCCGGCCAAGCAGGCCGGCCTGCTGCGGGCGCTGATGGCCCTTTACGACGGAGGGCGCGCCCGGCTGAAGAAGGGCGCGCCGCTGGCCGCCGTGACGGCGCTGCCCTGCGCCGGGGCGCTGCTGCGCGCCAAGACCGAATATCCCAACGGCGACGCCGAAGGGCTGGCTCGCCTGCTGGCCTCGGTGGAAGAGCAGCTGGCCGGGCTGGCCCCCGCCGGCAAGGAGGGCGCATGAAAGCCGCGGACCGCGGGCTGGAATATATAGGCGCCTCGCGCGTGGAGGGGCCGCTGGTAGTGGTGCAGAAGGTGCGGGACGCCGGCTACGACGAGCTCGTCGAGATAAAAGGCCCCGGCGGCGCGCCGCGGCTGGGCCGCGTGCTGGAGGTGTCCGAGGACAACGCGCTGGTGCAGGTGCTGGAAGGCACCGAGGGGCTTTCGGGCGCCACGCTCTCCGCCCGGTTCCTCGGCGAAAGCCTGAAGCTGCCGGTCGCGAAGGAAATGCTGGGCCGCGTTTTCGACGGGCTGGGGCGGCCGGCCGACGGCGGGCCAATGCCTCTTTCTGGCGACAGGCGCGACGTGAACGGCGCGCCGATAAACCCGGTGTCGCGCCGCTACCCGCGCGAGTTCATACAGACCGGCATCTCGGCGATAGACGGCATGAACGCGCTGGTGCGCGGACAGAAACTGCCCGTGTTCTCCGGCAACGGCCTGCCGCACGACCGCGTCTGCGCGCAGCTGGTGCGCCAGGCCAAACTGCCCGGCGACAGCGCCGAGTTCTCCATAGTCTTCGCCGCCATGGGCGTGAAACGCGACGTGGCGGACTTCTTCATGCGCGACTTCGCGGCCTCCGGCGCGCTGGGGCGCGTGGCCATGTTCCTGTCGCTGGCCGACGCGCCGGGCCTGGAGCGCCTGCTGACGCCGCGCGCCGCGCTGACGCTGGCCGAGCACCTGGCCTTCGACCTCGGGCACCACGTGCTCGTCGTGCTTACCGACATGACCAACTATTGCGAGAGCCTGCGCGAGACCGGCACCGCGCGCGGCGAGATCCCCGGCCGCAAGGGCTACCCCGGCTACCTCTACTCGGACCTCGCGTCGATATACGAGCGGGCCGGCCGCGTGGAAGGTTCGACGGGCTCCATTACGCAGACGGCGATACTCACGATGCCGTCCGACGACATCAGCCACCCGGTGCCGGACCTGACCGGCTACATCACCGAGGGGCAGATAGTGCTGGAGCGCGACCTGTTCCAGCGCGGCGTGTATCCGCCGATAGCGGGACTGCCCAGCCTGTCGCGGCTGATGAAGGACGGCGTGGGCGAAGGCTATACCCGCGCCGACCATCCGGCGCTGGCCAGCCAGCTCTTCGCCTGCTACGCCTACGTGAAGCGCGTGCGCGCGCTGGCCGACATCATAGGCGAGGAGGAACTGAACGCCGGGGACAAGCTGTACATGAGGTTCGGCGAGGCCTTCGAGAAACGCTTCCTGACGCAGGGCGAGCACGAGGACAGGTCCATAGAGACCACGCTGGACCTGGGCTGGGAGATACTTTCCATGCTGCCGCGCGGCGAGCTGCACCGCGTGAGCGCGGCGCTGCTGGACAGCCATTATAAAGGAAAGGAGGGCTGATGGCCCTGCTGGACGTGCCGGCCACCAAGTCCGCGCTGCTGGCGCTGCGCCGCCAGCTGGCCTTCGCCGAGGAGGGTTACGCGCTGCTGGACCAGAAGCGGGAGCTGCTGCTGGTGGAACTGGCCGGGGTGCGCGCCGCCGCGGCCCGCTCGCGCGCGGCCGCGGAAAGAACTCTGGCCGCCGCCATGGCCGCGCTGCGCGCGGCGGCCCTCGACGGCGGCACCGCCGCGCTGGACCGCGCCACCGCCGGCGCCGCCGAGCCGCCCGGCCCGGATATAAAGGAAAGGCGGCTGATGGGCCTGAGGCTGCCGGAGGCTTCGGCGCGGCCGCCGGGCGCGCCGCGCGCCTTCGGTTATACCGGCCTGCCTGCCGGCACTGCGCCGGCCGCGGCCGCTTTCGCCGGGGCGCTGCCGCTGCTGGCGGCGCTGGCCGCGCAGGACA
>CALMZU010000147.1 GCA_937870775.1 uncultured Elusimicrobia bacterium | reverse complement strand
TATAAAGGATGGGATTCAGCGTGGAGGTGCTCACCAGCATGTTGGACGCCACGTGGAAGCGCTCCGTCGGGCTGTTGGTGCCTATGCCGAAGCGCCAGTAGGCGTTGTCGTCGGAAGAGATACGGAAGACCTCGGAGCCGCCGGAGGACGGGTCGCTGGCGTTGGACCTGTATACCAGGTCGCGCGGGGCGCTGCCGGGGAAACCGAGCACTCCCTGGCTTATGCCGCCGGGGGAGGCGGAAAGGCCGTAATTGCTCCAGCGCACCGACCCGGAACCGGTATAGGGCGGCAGCGAGTTGTCGGAATAGATGTAGAGCTGCGCGTCGCCGGCGGAAGAGTTGGTGATCTGCGCGCGGCCGCGGACGTCCAGCGGGGAGGCCGGGGAGTTGACCTGCACGCCGACGTAGCCGGCCGTGGTGACGGCCAGCGTATAGTTGCTGACCGCGGCGGCGCTGGCCACGGTGAGGGCGTAGACGTTGGTGCCGTAGCCGGCCAGCGTCACGCTGGCCCCTGCCACGAAGAGGTTGCCGGTCATGGTGTCCCCGGCCTTGAGGAGGCGGGTAGGATCGGTGCCGGTCACGCTGGTCAGCAGCGAGCCGTTGCCGGAGAAATAGGGCGCGGTCACCACGCCGTAGTTCACCTTTATGCCCGAGGCGGTCTCCACGCTGTACTGCGTGGCGCCGAAGGCCTGGAAGGTGCCGCTGGAAGCGGCGGTGAGGCTGGTGAAGCTGCCGGGACCGGAGGAATTTACGCCCGCGGAGTACATCGTTCCCTGCGCCGTGATGCTGGAGGTGGCAAGTATGCCGCCGGTCACGGTCAGGCGCACCGGGTACGACGCTCCGCCGACGGCGACGCTGCCGCCGAATATGGAGAACGTCGAGCCCGTCACAGAGAAGGCGTCGCCGGTGACGGTCAGCGTGGAATTGGCCAGCGTCAGCTGGCCGGTCATCGTGTCGCCGGTCCTGAAGACCTTGCTGTTGTCGTTCGTGGTGACGTTCTGCAGCTGGCTGCCGTCGCCGTAGTACTTGGCGCCCGAGGGCAGCCAGACGTTGGTGCTGATGTATATGCCGCCCTGGCGCGCGGCGGTGGTGCTGGAAAGTTCCACGTTCTCGCCCAGCTTGTGCTTGACGGCGTAGAGCCCCTGGGCCGAGGTAACTGTCAGGCTGGAACCGGCGAGCGTGAGCTGGCCGGTCATCGTGGCCCCGGCCTTGCCCACTATGCCGGTCAGCGTGGCGCCGTTGCCGTAATAGGAACCGGCGTACACCTCGCCGAGGCCGTTGACGCGGAACATCTTGGAGGTGCCGGTCGAGACCAGCAGTATGTCGCCGGTATCGCCGGCGGCGGTGGAGACGTGCAGGCGGGCCAGCGGCGAGGAATTGTTCTCGCCGATGGCGATGTTGCCGGTATTTATGCTGAAAACGTCGCCGCCGTTTATGTCCCACTGGGTGTTGGCGGCAGCCTTTACCTGTATGGAACCGTCGGGAAATTTGAAACCGCAGGTGTAGTTGGGCGGTTCGCCGCAGGTCGGCCAGTCGCCTGTGCTCTCTACGACGCCCGCCACTGCCAGCTTCTGGCCGGGCGAGATGCTGCCCACGGAAATGCCGCCCTGGACGAACAGGTTGGTCGAGATGGTGACGGCGCCGTAGGTGGTCTCGGGGAGGGCGCCTATGATGTCGGCGCGGAAAAGGGAGGTGGCCGCCGAGGCGGTGGAGGCGTAGAGAGAATTAAAGGCGAAAGGCGAGGCCTGCAGCCTGACGCGCGGGGTCATGGATTCGTAGGTGCCGGAGCAGTCCCCGTCGGAATCAAGCTGTATCTCCAGCCAGAGGTTCTGGTAGGAGGTGAATACCGAGGCGGGGATCCCGCCGGAGGTCATCGAGCCTATCTCGACGTCGTAGCGGCCCTTGTTGACCGCCACGTTGCAGCGGCTCTCGGAGAAGCGGGCGGTGCCGCCGGAGGCGGCGTCGTAGATCACGAACTTGATGTCCTGCGGGGTCTCTACCGGCAGGTTGGTCAGCTTGCTCAGCAGGAAGCCCTGGTAGTTTATCGTCTGGGTTATCTCGGCGAAGGCGGGGGAAAGGCAGAGCGCCAGCAGCGCCGCCGCGAGCCGAACCGTATTTTTCCATGAAGCCATATATCCTCCGCGCTACCGGACCACCACCACCGTGCCGTTGTACACCTTGCCGCCGCATTCCAGCTGGTAGATGTACACGCCGCCCGGCACCGCCTGACCGCCGGCCTTGCCGTCCCAGAGCAGGGAGTTGGAGACCGGTCCTTCCCGCATCTGGGCCACCAGGGCGCCGCGCATGTCGTATATGCGGCCCTTCACCGAGGCGTCCTGCGGGTTGTCGAAAATAAAGACCATCGTATCATTTTTACCGTCGCCGTTTGGAGTGATCAGGCGGTTCGTGAGGCCTGAACTGTCGGCGGAGAAGCCGCCGCTGCGCTCGGTGGTGCGCAGCTGGTAGCGGCCCAGCAGCGTGGTCTCGAGGCTTACGCTGCGCTCGGCCGGGTCCACGGTGCCGTACATCTGCAGCCACCTCGAGCCGTTGTGGTAGAACATGCTGACGGCCTTCTCGTCGGAAGAGGATGGGACTATGGACGAACCCGACTTGCTGTAGAAGAGCTTGAGCTTACCGTTCTTCGAGAGCCGGAAGGAGTCGTCCTCCACGAGCCCGCCGCGGTAGGCGGTGAACTCGACCGACTTCACCACCCGGCCGACGATATCGGCGGCGCGGGTCGTGATCTCAATGCTGTAGGCCTCCATCGGGTCGGAGGAAGAGGAGAAGAAGGACCCCGTACCGTCGGCGGGGACTTCCAGTATGCTCTGGTTGTCGGGGGCGAGGAAATACAGGTCGCCGGACAGGCTGCTGCGCGCGTACGAGGGCCTGGACTCGCCGGCCTGGTTCACCGCGCGGGCGTGGTAGTAGTAGTTCTCGCCGGCGGCTATGGCGTCGGTCCACTGCAGCGTGGTCGAGGAGACCTCGGCGAGGAACTCCCAGTCGGCGTCGGCGGGAGCCGTGGCGCGGTACACCTGGTAGCCCTTCACCTCGAACGGGTAGGCCGGGCTGAAGCGGTCGTTGAAAGCGATGCGGTTCTCGTAGCCGGCCGGCGGTATCCAGGTCATGGTGACCGAGTTGCCGGAGCGTGTGACCTTGAAGTTCATCGGCGCCAGCGGCAGCAGCGCGAAGGCGGCCACCGGGTTGGAGAGCTCGGACCGCAGCGAGTGGGAATTTATGGTCTCGATCGCGAAGTAGTAGGTGGTGCCGGCCTCGAAGCCGTAGACGACCGCGCTCTCCTCGGTGCCGGGCTCCATGGGCGTCCAGTTCTGCGCGTAGGTGTGCGCGGAGCGGAAGGCCGCGTCGGTGCTGATGTAGCCGGCGGAGGAATAGCGGAGTATGTACGCGTCGGCCGGGCCGGCGTCGCGGCTGATGTCGGCGGAGGGGGCGGTCCACTGCGCCTTTATGCCCGAACTGGAGACGATGACGACGGAGAGGTCCGCCACCGTGGCCGGGAAAGGATGGAACGAGAGGCGCCCGTCGCGGCCGGAGAAGGAGTTCGACTGCTGCGTGGAGGATACCACCTCCTGCATGCTGGCGCTGCCGATATAATTGGGGGAGACGCCCGCCGACGAGCCGAAACCGTAGACGCCGTTGACGTCGACGTAGCTCGCCGAGGCCAGCCGGGAGGCGCGGGCCGGCGCGGCGAATGCGAGCAGCGCGGCCAGGGCCGCTATGGCGTTACGGTACCTCATATGTCAGGATAATTATACAGACCCGTTGCGACCAAAATATTACAAAGAGGTTTCGGCCGGCCGGCGGGGAAATCCATAATTCCGAAACAAAACGGTCACAATTGAAAAGTAGAATTTCCGTGTATATGAGAAAAGCCAAAGCCCGCTTCACGCTCGCGCTCGCCGCGCTCCTGGCGCCGGCCGCCGCCTTCTGCGCGGCGTCGGCGCTCGGCCAGTCCATAGCGATGAACAAGCTGGTCACGCCCAACGGCGACGGGAAGAACGACGTCTTCATCTTCCGCTGCTACAACCCGCGCGACGCCGCGGTGGAGGGGAAGGTGTTCGACCTCGCCGGGCGCGAGGTGGCGAAGATGACGCTGAAGCAGCGCTCCAACGGCGTGCCCGCCGTCACCGACAACGTTTCCGGGGCCTATTACGACATGCAGTGGGACCCCAACGCAGGCGGCCGCAAGCCGGGCGGCGTCTATATTTACCAGGTGACCGCGGAGACCAAGGTGTACCGCGGCACGGTGGCCGTGATAAGGTAGAACGGGATATGAACCGCAACGACATCAGGATACTGGCGCTGGCCCTCGCGGCCCTCGCGGCGGCGCGCCCGGCCTCGGCGGCTTTCGAGGACCTCGGCTTCGGCGCCAGGGCCCCCGGCATGGGCGACGCCTTCACCGCCGTGGCGGACGACGTTTCCTCGGTCTACTACAATCCCGCCGGCCTGGCCGACCTGGAGCGCCCGAAGGCGCTGGCCTCCCATTCCATACTATACAGCGGCCTCAGCGACGGGTCCAGCCTGGGCCTTAGCGCGGGCGCCTTCTCAACGCCGCTGGCCTCCGGCCGCGGCGGCACGCTCGGCGCACTGTGGCAGCAGTTCTCGCTTTCCGGGATCTACTACGAGCGCACGATGCAGGTCTCGTGGGGCTACCGCTTCCCGAAGCGCACGAAGTACGAGAAACTCTCCGTCGGCGCCTCGGTCAAGTACCTGTCGCACGGCTTCACCCGCCTCGACGAGACTTACAACGCCGTGGAGAACGCGGTCTCGCAGAACGGCGCCACCGACCCGGTGCTGGCCGGCCAGAACTCTGCTACCGGCCTGGACGCCGACCTCGGCGCGCTGTACCGGCTCAACAAGCGCTGGACGCTGGGCGCGGCGCTGCAGAACGCGCTGCAGGCCGACGTAGGCTTCAGCGACGCCGACAAGGTGCCGATGAAGACTCGCATAGGCGCCTCGTTCAAGAGCCTGTGGCTGGTGCTCTCCGCCGACGCGAAGTTCCAGAAAGCGGCTGACGGCACCATGGACAAGCAGGTCTCGGTAGGCGCGGAGAAGATATTCCCCAGCCTGGACCGCGGCGATCTCGGCGTACGCGCCTCGCTGGGCGCCGGCACGAGGGAGTTCAGGCAGGCGACCCTCGGCCTTTCCTACAGGATGCAGAAGATACAGCTGGACTACGGCTTCATCATGCCCATGGGCACGGTAAAGGAGACGGCCGGCACTCACAGGCTGGCGCTGAGCTACCATTTCGGCGCCCCTACCGCCACCGAGATAGCCGAGACCGAGCTGCTGGACCAGTACAAGCGCCTGCGCGAGGCCCAGAACTACAAGAACCCCCGCGACACCGCCAGCCTCAACGACCCGAGGCTCGCCGCGGTGAAGGAGCAGGTGCAGCTGGAGAACTATTACGCGGCCAACAAGCTGCTCTCGGAGAAGGCCGCCGACCTGCTGCCGGATTCCTCCGTCGTCAACCTGACCCGCAGGCTGTCCTCGGTGGCGGCGTTCTACCCCGACCTGTCGGTGCAGGGGCGCGACAAGCAGTACTGGGAACAGCTGCTGTCGGCCGGCGCGCGCGACCTGATCTACGGCGCGGACCTGCGGGCCATGAAGGAACTGGCCTACGCGCAGAGCCTCAACCAGCAGGATTCCGGGCTCTCCAACTTCCTCGACCGCGCGGCCGAGCTGACCCGCGTGAAGGCCGACCGCGTGCCCTCCGACTTCAGCCGCGGCTGGGCCGAGTTCAAGATAACCGAGGCCGACGAGATGTACACGAAGAAACGCTACGCCGAGGCCCAGCGCAAGCTCGACGAACTGCTGGACATGGAGCCCGGCAACCTGATGGCGCTCAAGAAGAGCGGGTCCTGCTCCTATATGCTGGCCAACTACGCCAGGGCCGCGCAGGACTGGGGCAAGGCGCTGCGCGCCGAAGGCGACGCCGGCGAGAAGGCCAAGCTCTCCAAGATGATAGCCGAGGCGCAGTCCAAGGCCGGCAAGTCAGCCGCCTGGGAGCCCCCGCAGCTGGCAAAGGAGACCGTGGCCGAGCAGAAGCCGGCCAACGGCAAACCCGACGTACGCGAAATAGAGAAGCTCTACCAGCAGGGAGCGGACTTCTACGCCAAGGGGGACTACGGCAAGGCGGCCGACGCGTTCCGCAAGATACTGGCGATAGACCCGGCGAACAGCCAGGCCAAGAAGGCGCTGGAGCGCATCATCAGGCTCTCCAGGTAAAGGGATAATGAAACTGTTCCATAAGCTCGGCGCGGCGCTGATGGCCGCCGCATTGGCGGCGGCCCTGCTGCTTTCCGCCATCTTCTTCAGCTTCCAGTCGCGCACCGTCGGGGAGGCCCAGCGCGCGCGGCTGCAGGCGCTCGAGCAGTCGGTCTCCGCGATGACCGGGGAGGCCGAACTGGCCGGCGACCCGCTGATGCTCGTCGACTACCTTTCCGGCCTCTGCTTCTCGCGGGCCGAGATACTCTCCTGCGGCGTGGACATAGGGCGCGGCATGGTGCCGGTGCGCCTGCCGCGGGCCAAACCCGCCGCGAAAGGGGACGTCCCGCTGACGCGCCTTCTGCGCGGCCGGAAGTACTCCGCCAGGCTCGATCTCTCCACGAAGGCGCTGGCCCGCGAACGCGACGACGCGCTCTCCGGCGTCTGGCACGACCTGGCCGCGGCCTTCCTGGCATCGATGGCCGCGGCCGCCCTGATAGGACTGCTGCTGGCGCGCCGGCTCACCCGCAGGCTAAGACGCCTTGCCGCCGAGGCGGCCGAGGTGGGGGAGGGCCGCTTCGGCGTCAAGACCGACGCCTCCGGCTCCGACGAGGTGGCCGAGCTGGCCGCGGCGCTGAACTCCATGTCGGAGAAGCTGCTGGAACTGGAGACGATGAAGAAGAACTTCACGGCCTCGGTCACGCACGAGCTGCGCTCGCCGCTCGGCGTGATAGAGACCTACGCCTCGCTGCTGCTCGCCGAGAGCGGACGTTTCGCGGAGGAGGACGCCGAGGTTTTCCGGCGGATAAAGGAGAACGCCTCCCGCCTGGCCAATTTCGTGACCGCGACCCTGGACCTGGCCCGCATAGAACGCGGCAAGATGGAGCTGCGCCCCGCGCCGGCGGACCCGCTGGCGCTTACGAGGGACGCCGCGGACTTCCTGCGGCCCAAGGCGGCCGAGAAGGACCTGCGCCTGGACGTGGAGGCCGCCGGCCCCGCCGCCTCGGCCATGCTCGACCGCGAGCTCCTGACACACGTGCTGACCAATTTGATCTCCAACGCGATAAAGTTCACGCCGGCGGGCGGCGCCGTCACGGTGAGGGCCTCGTCGGCCGGGGGGAATTACCGCGTGGAGGTGGAGGACACCGGCCCCGGACTGCGCGAGGGGGAAGGGGAAAAGCTCTTCCGGCCTTTCGCGCAGGGCTCTGCCGCGCCCGGCCACGGCGGCACAGGTCTGGGGCTGGCACTGTCGAAGTCCATCATTGAACTGCACGGCGGGCGCATAGGCTGCCGCGCCGCCGCGGGCGGGGGGGCGCTGTTCTGGTTCGAGGTGCCGGCCCCGGCCGCGCAATAACTTTGTAACGCGATTTATATAGAATATTAGCGTGATGAAACAGATCCCGCGAATCCTCTGCCTGCTGCTGCTCTGCTGCGCCCCGGCCTTACGCGCCGAGGAAGCGCCGGCCGCCTCGCCCACCGCGCAGGCCGCCGAGCTTTCGGCGCGCATGCAGGACGACGTGTCCCGCCTGCTCGAGCAGCTGGTCGGCCACGGCCGCGCCCGCTCCTTCGTCAGCGTCGAGGGCGAAGTGGTCTTCAAGAGCAAGACCGAGTCCGGCACCCCTTCCGAGGACACGCTGACGCTGCCCGGCTACGCCTCGGTCAACATCCTGGAGAAGACCGGCGAGTACTTGAAGCAGCAGCGCGAGGAGAGCCAGCGCACCAGCGAGTTCCGCGTCAAGAAGCTCACCGTCTCCCTCGTTTTCGACCGCGCGGTGCCCGAGACCCGCGTGAACGCGATAAAACTGATGATCTCCGACGTGCTGCGCCTCAGCGAGGCCCGCGGCGACAGCATCATCACGGCCCGCGCCGAGATGATGCCCTGGTGGAAGAGCGCCCTCGAGGCGCCCGAGATGCGCCCGGTACTGATAGCCTCCTCCGTGGCGGCGCTGGCCCTGCTCGCGCTGCTGGTGCTGGGCTACATACTGGCCGCCCGCCTCTTGAACGGTTTCGTGGACTACGCCCGCCTCAACGGCCCGCAGGCCGCCGGGGCCGCGGGACCGGCCGGCCTGCCGGCAGCCCCTCCGCCCGGCGAGGAAGGGGAGATGGGCGAGATCATAGACGTGGAGGCCCGCGCCGCCGGCGGCGGCGCGCTGCTGGAGGCCGGCTCCGCGTTGGAGGTGCTCGAGAAGCTGCCGCCCGCCGAGGCCGCCGACCTGCTGGCCGAGTCGCCCGACGAGGACGCCGCTATAATCATAGCCAACCTGGCCGACCGCAAACCGCACATCTCTTCCAAGATCCTGCTGGCGCTGCCGCCCGCGAAGAAGCAGTCCGTCTCGGCGCAGCTGCTGGGCCTCAAGCAGGCCGAGCCCGAGCGCGTCTACGAGATAGAGAACGACCTGCGCATGAAACTCGAGAAGAGCCTGAAGGGCGCCGAGAAGCTGGGCCGCCTGCTGTCGCTCGTCGACGAGGGCGCCCGCACCGAGATCATGGAGAACCTCTCGCGCGCCAACCCGAAGGCCTCCGAGGAACTGCGCAGCAAGATGGTCACCTTCGACGATATCTGCCGCCTCGACGACAAGAACCTGCGCCCGCTGGTGGTGACGCTGCCCTACGCGGAATGGGCCGCCGCGCTGTACGGCGCCGGCGACGCCGCCGTCTCCAACGTGACCAGGCTGATGCCCGACGACGTCAGGCTCATAGTCAAGGACATGCTGACCACCCGCCCCGAGGAAGGCCGCGTGATAGGGGCCAGGGCCAAGATAATTTCTGCGGCGATGGACCTCAATTCCAAGGGCCGCATAGTGCTCAAGGAGGGCGCATGAGCCGCTCCTCCGACTCCTTCAACGCCGAGATGGATTTCCTGTGGCGCACCGTGGGCGAGGCCCAGGACGCCACCGAGCGCTACTCCCGGGAGCGCGAGAAGGCCCGCGCCGCGCTGGAGGAGGCCGGCAGCAAGGCCGCCCGCCTCGAGCGCGAACTGGCGAGGTCCCGCGAGCGCGAGGAGCAGCTCAAGCAGGAGGCCGACAGACTGCGCGCCTCGGTGCGGGACAACGCCCGCGCCGTGGAGGCCGCGGCGGCCGCCGCCGGGAACGCCGCGAAGGCGGGGGAGCTTAAGACCGAGCTTTCGCGCAAGGATTCGCAGAAGGCCGCGCTGGAGGCGGGTCTCGACGCGCTGAAGGCCGAGGCCGCCGCGCTCAGGGAGACGCTGGCCGCCCGCGACGCCGCCATAGATTCGCTGAAGGCCAGGATGCAGCAGGCGCTGGAACTGCCGGAACTGGCGCGGACACTGAAGGAAGAAGCCAGGCTTTCCGGCCGCGAGCGCTCCGTCTACGACGTGCTGATGGAACGCGTAGAGAACGGCAAGAGGTCGGCCGCGGCCGCCGCCGCCGAACTCAACGCCGCGGCGGCGAGGGAGAAGGAATCGCGCGCGGCGCTGGAAGCCGCGGAGAACGAACTTTCGGCGCTGAGGGCCGAGGCCTCCCGCCGCAGGGGGGAACTGTCCGCCCTGCAGGCGGCGCTGGAAGAAGCCGCCGGCCGCGAGAAGGTGACGGCCTCGGAGAAGGCCGCCCTGGAGGGCCGCGCCGCGCAGCTGGAGCGCGAGCTCGCCGGCAAGGCGAGGGCGCTGGAGGAAGCGGCCTCGGACTGCGCAGCGCTGGGCAGGCGCCTCGACGAGGCCCGGATGGAGGCCGAGAGGCTGCGCCAGGCCGCCGACGAGCAGGGCGTCCGCACGCAGGAGCAGAAGAACAATTTCGCCGGCGCCGTCGGCCAGGTCTTCGAGCTGCAGAAGCGAGCCGCGGAACTGCGCTCGGAGCTGGAGGGCCAGAAGCAGCGCAACGCCGCGCTGGCCGCCGAGCTGCGCGAGCGCGACGCCGACATAGAGAAGGTCAACGGCCTGCTGCGCGACGCGAAGGCCGACCTGGCGCAGGAGAAGGAAGCCTACAAGCGCGCCGGCCTGAAGATAAAACTCATGGAGTCGGACATGGAGGCGCTTAAGTCCAAGGCCGCCGCCTCGGCCGACTACGCCGCCCGCATGCTGAAGGCCGTCGAGGCCCGCGATCTCCGGCTCGCCGAGCTGAACGAGGCCGGTGGCAAGGCGTCAAAACGCATAACCGACCTTGAGCTGGAGAACGAGGACCTGCGCCGCAAGAGCATAAAGTTCTCGGGCTTCCTGAAGAGGGAACAGACCGATTTCAACACGCGGATGATAGCCTCGCTGGAAAGGTCGGCGAGGGACCTGAAGACGTTCAACCTGCGCATCCCCGCCGCCGAGCGCAAGGCGCTGGAGCCGGCGATGAAGGACATGCTGGCCTCGCTGAACCTGCTGAAGGGCTGGCAGGAGTACCTGGACCCGGAGACCCCGGAGATGGAGGAGACCGACCTGACCTCCTTCGTCACCGGCGAGACCGGCAAATGGGAACGCGCCTTCAAGCAGAAGAAGATCTCTATAGCGGCCGCGGTGATCACGCCCCGGCTGCGCGCCCGCCTCTCCCAGGAGCGGGTGAAGATGGCGTTCTACCACCTGATAAAGAACGCCTACGAGCGGCTGCCGCGAGGCGGCGGCCTGCGCGTGTCGCTGAAGGCCTCGGAGGACGGCCGCCTGGCCGTGATAACCTTCGAGGACAACGGCCCGGGCTTCCCGAAGGAGGCGCTGGAGAAGCTGTACGCGCCTTTCAACACCACCGACAAGGGCCGCGCCGGCATAGGTCTGGCCGTGGCCTGCCGCATAGCCGAGAAGCACGGCGGAACGCTGGAAGCCCGCAACGGGGCCCAGCGCGGCGCCGTGGTGGAGCTGCGCCTGCCGCTCGGCGGCGAATGATCAGAGCTTGAAGATGTAGCCCAGGCCGAACACCGTCCGGACCTTGGAGCCGAAGGAGCGCCCCAGCTTGGAGCGGAGCGCCTCTATGCGCTTGTCCACCGAGCGCGGCCCGGCGGACGCGCCGTCGCGCCACACCCTCTCCAGGAGCACCGCGCGGGAGACCACGCGGCCCTGGTTCCTGAGGAAGAACAGCAGGATGTCGAACTCCAGCGCCGTCAGGCGCAGGCGCCTGCCGGCCACCGAGGCCGTGCGGGCTTCCGGCGATACCGCCAGCGCGCCGAAGCTGTACTCGGCCGGGCCGCCGGGCTCAGGGGCGGCGGAGGCGGCGCGGTCCAGCAGATTTGCCAGCCGCGCGCGCAGCAGCGCCCCGTCGGAAGGGAAGCCGAAATATTCGTCGGCCCCGTTGTCGAGGGACATCGCGGCCTCGGCAGGGGAATAGCCGCCGGAGCGGGCCAGCACCAGCAGCATGCCGGCGGTCTTCTTGTCGCCGCGCAGGACGGCCACGAGGTCGCGCCCGCTCATGTCGGGGAGCCCCTCGTGCAGAACGGCCAGCCCCCCGCGCGGCGCGGAGGCGAGGAAAGCGGAGGCGGAGGGGAAGAACTTCAGGCGGAAACCGCGCAGGGCCGAACGCAGGAAGGCGCGCAGGCCGGGATCGGCCGTCACGCAGGCCGCGGCGTAGCCACGTCCGGTCATGCGGCGGGAAGGGCGGCCTTTATGCGCCGCAGCAGTTCGTCGGGATCGAAAGGCTTGAGCACGTAACCGGCGGCGCCGAGCTTGAGGCCTTCGGCGACCATGTCCAGTTCCGAACGCACGGTAAAGAAGATCACCGGCACCGCGGCCAGGCCGGGGGCGCGCCGCAGGCGGCGCGCGGCCTCGAACCCGCTGAGGTCGGGCAGACCCACGTCGAGCAGCACCAGGTCGGGGCGCTCCGCCGCCGCGGCGCGCAGGCCGTCGGCGGCCGTGGGCGCGGTGCCCACGGCGCCGCCGGCCTTCGCCGCTATCCGCGCGG
>CALMZU010000146.1 GCA_937870775.1 uncultured Elusimicrobia bacterium | reverse complement strand
ACCGCTTTCGCCAGCTGCAAACTGCGCGGCGTCAACTGGACCGGGGCGGCCTGGCCCCGCATCGACCTGGCCGGGCCTCCTTCGTTCGAGGGCTGCCTGCTGGACGACGCCTCTTTCCTGGGCCTCAAGCTGGACGGCCTGCGCCTGCGCGGCTGTTCAGCGAAGGAAACCGACTTCAGGGAGGCCTCGCTGGCCGGGGCCGACCTCGGGGGCACGGACCTCGCCGGGGCGCTTTTCAACGAGACGGGCCTTTCCGGGGCGGACCTCTCCGGAGCCAGGAACTACGCCATAAGCCCGGCGGCCAACCGCCTGAAAGGCGCGAAGTTCTCGCTGCCGGAGGCGATGTCCCTCCTGTACTGCCTGGACATCGACATAGTCTGAACCGCTTGATATAATTAACGGGCGAACTCAACGACGGGGGATGAACATGAAGAACGATATAAGCACAAAAGCCGATTTCGAACGGGAGACCGCGGGCGCCGGTAAGCTGGTGCTCTTCTACTCGGAGTACTGCCCTTTCTGCCGGGCTTTCCTGCCTGTCTTCGAGGAGGCGGCCGCGGCCGCGCCCGCCCGCTACGCCGGTCTCCGCACCGACGTGCTCCCGGAGCTGGAGGACGAGTTCGCCGTCGAGGTGGTGCCCACGGTGCTGTTCTTCGCGGACGGACGCCTGGTCAGCAGGCTCGACGGACGCCTGGGCCGCGGGCTCAGCGCCTCAGAGTTCAAGGATTTCGCGGATAAATGCACCGGAGGAAAGATATGAGGAAAACTTCAGCCAAGGGCCCGGCGCCGCTGGACAAGGTGATAACCTGCATAGAGAAGGCCACGAAGGAGGGCCGCTCGACGCTGGCCATATTCGACCTGGACGGCACCCTTTTCGACAACCGCACCAGGACCATCTTCATACTCCGCGAGATAGCCGAGAAGTTCGACTCCAGGGTCCCGGGCCTGGCCCGCGCCTTCCGCACCTTCCAGGACCTCTCGGTCGTGGACTACAGCCTCGACGTGACGCTGGCCCGCGTCGGCGTGCGCGGCGCCGAGACGGAATTCATAAAACAGGAGTGGGCCAAACGCTTCTTCTCCGACGGCTACCAGAAGTTCGACATGCCGATAGCCGGCGCCAAGGCCTACGTGAACCGCGTACACAAGGCGGGCGCCACCGTGATCTACCTGACCGGCCGCGACGTGGGACGGATGCTGGTCGGCACCACCGAAGTGCTCCGGCTCTACGGCTTCCCCGTCGGCATAGAGGGCACGATGACGATAGTGAAGAAGGAGTTCGAGCAGGACGACGAGCTCTTCAAGAAAGAGGTCAGCGAGTACATACGCCGCCTCGGCGAGGTGGCCTGCATATTCGAGAACGAACCCGCGAACTCCAACATACTCCAGGCCCGCTTCCCTTCGGCGGAGTCCTTCTTCGTGCTGACCCAGCACCGCCCCGGCGCGCCGGCGCTGAACCCCGGCATACACCGCATAAAGGACTTCCTGCCCGCGGCCGGCCCGACGGCGCGGAGCAGGAAATGACCACCGCGATATTCTACTATACCGGCACCGGCAACTCGCTGTGGGCCGCGCGCCGCATGTCCGCGGCGCTGGGCGGCGCGCGGCTGCTGAGCCTGAACGCAGGGCGGACCATAACCGACGCCGCCGGGGCCGACGCCATAGGCCTGGCCTTCCCGGTGCATATGTGGGGCCTGCCGCGCAGGATGGCGGCCTTCGCCGGCTCGCTTCCCGCCGGCGACGGCAGGTACTATTTCGCGATGGCCGCCAACGCCGGACAGGTCGCCGGCACCCTGCCGCAGCTGCGCGGCATACTGGCGGCAAAAGGCATAAAGCTCTCGACGGGTTTCGGCCTCGAGCTGCCGTCCAACTACATACCCTGGGAAGGCGCCGAGCCGGCCGGGAAACAGGCCCGGCGCTTCGCCGCGGCGCAGGCCCGCATAGACGCGGCGGCGCCCGTCATAGCGGAGCGCCGCGACGGGGGGATAGAAAAGGGCCCGCTATGGCAGCGCCTGCTGCTCTCCGGCCTGGCCTACAAGCTGGCCTATCCGAAGGTGCCGGGCATGGATTCCTCGTTCAGCGCCGACGACACCTGCACGTCGTGCGGCCTCTGCGCCGCTATCTGCCCCGCCGGGGACATCGAGCTGCGCGGCGGCCGCCCGGCCTGGAAAGGGCGCTGCGAGCAGTGCCTGGCCTGCATACAGTTCTGCCCCGCCGGGGCCATACAGTTCGGCCGCTCGACCCGCGGCCGCACCCGCTACCACAACCCCGAAGTCAGCGCCGCCGACCTCAAAGGCTGAGCACGACGGGCGGCGGGGTTACCGAAGGCGGCTTTATTTTGTAGAATTCATTTGATGCGCCAATACCTGGCCGTTATCTTCGCCGCGGGGTTAGGGCTCGCCGTAGCAGCGGGCATGGTGCTCTTTTCCGTCCTCTTCGGCCCCAAACGCCGGACCCCCGTAAAATCCGAACCTTTCGAATGCGGCATGCCGCCCGCCTCCCGGCCCGCGCAGGGCCTGCGCGTCAACTTCTACCTCATGGCCGCCCTCTTCGTGATGTTCGACGCCGAGATCGTCTTCCTCTACCCCTGGGCCGCCTCGTTCCGGCAGCTGCCGGCCGGGGCCTTCTGGGCCATGCTCGTCTTCGCCGCGGTGCTGCTGGCCGGGCTGCTTTACGTAGTGCGGAGGGGGGCGCTGGAATGGGACTAGAAACGGCTTTCGGCCATTCCTACCTGACCACCCGTCTCGACGAGGCGGTCAACTGGGCCAGGAAATACTCCTTCTTCCAGTACCCGTTCGTCACCGCCTGCTGCGGCATGGAGTTCATGTCCACTTTCGCGTCCACCTACGACATAGCCCGCTTCGGCGCGGAGTACCCCAGGTTCTCGCCGCGCCAGGCCGACGTGCTGTTCGTGGTGGGCACCGTCAACGAGAAGCTCGCCCCGGTGCTCCGGCGCGTCTATGACCAGATGTGCGAGCCCAAGTGGGTGGTGGCCTTCGGCGTCTGCGCCACGTCGGGCGGCTTCTACGACAATTACGCCGTGGTGCAGGGCATAGACCGCATCGTGCCGGTGGACATATACATCCCCGGCTGCCCGCCCAGGCCGGAGGCCGTGCTCGACGCGCTGATGGAGCTGCAGCGCCGCGTAGACCGCGAGTCCGTACTGGACCGCAGGAACAAATGACCGGGACCTACCTGACCGACGCCGTGAAAGAACGCTTCCCGGAGGACGTGCTGGGAACGCACGCCTTCCGCGGCGACGACACCGTCGTGATAAGGAAGGAGGCCCTGCCCGCCGTCGCGGCCTTCCTTAAGGACCAGCTGGGTTTCGACATGCTGATGGACCTCACCGCCGTCGACTATCTGCCGCGCGAACCCCGCTTCGAGCTGGTCTGCCATCTTTACTCCACGGGCCGCAACGTCCGGCTGCGCCTCAAATGCCCGGTGCCCGCCGGCGACGCCTCGGTGGCGTCGCTGACGCCGCTGTGGCCCGGCGCCGGCTGGTTCGAGCGCGAGGCCTGGGACATGTTCGGCCTGGATTTCAAAGGCCACCCGGACCTGCGCCGGCTGCTGATGTACGAAAGCTTCGAGGGCCACCCGCTGCGCAAGGACTACCCGATAGACCGCCACCAGCCGCGCCGCGACGACGGGGCGGGGAGGACGGACCGATGAACCGCGCCCCCGCTAAGAACTGGGATATCGAGGACCTCGGCGAAGGCCGCCTCGCGCTCAACATGGGCCCGTCGCATCCGGCCATGCACGGCATCGTGCGCCTGCTCGTCACCCTGGAGGGTGAACGCGTGGTCTCGGCCGACCCCGAGATAGGCTACCTGCACCGCGGTTTCGAGAAGACCTGCGAGAACGTAACGTGGAACCAGTGCATCCCGTACACGGACAGGCTCAACTACGTCTCGCCGTTCATAAACAACGCCGGCTTCGCGCTGGCCGTCGAGAAACTTCTCGGCGTGGAACCGCCGGCCCGCTGCCAGTACATACGCGTGCTGATGAGCGAGATCTCCCGCGTCACCGACCACCTGACCTGCATAGGCGCCAGCGCCATGGAACTCGGCGCCTTCACCGTCTATTTCTACCTGATCAACGCCCGCGAGGCGATGTACCGCCTCGGCGACCTGGCCTGCGGCGCGCGCGTAACCCCCGCCTACGCCCGCGTCGGCGGCCTGGCTAACGACCTGCCGCCCGGCTTCGCCGCCGAGGCCGCGGCCGCCTTCAAGGCAGTGCGGGAGAACCTCGCCGACGCGGACCGCCTCCTGACCAGGAACCGCATCTTCCACGACAGGCTGCGCGGCACCGGCACGCTCACGAAGGAGGACGCCGTAGCCATGTCGGTAACCGGCCCGGCGCTGCGCGCCGCCGGCATGCCTTTCGACGTGCGCAAGGCCTCGCCGTACCTGGTTTACGACCGCTTCGATTTCGACGTGCCGGTGGGCTCCAACGGCGACAACTACGACCGTTACCTGGTGCGCATGGAGGAGATAAGACAGAGCCTGCGCATAGCCGAGCAGGCCCTGGCCCAGCTGCCGGGCGGACCGGTGAACCACCCGTCCTACGCCGTGATACTGCCGCCCAAGGCCGAGACCCACGGCTGCATAGAGGCGCTGATGGCCCATTTCAAGCTGACCGTGGACGGCGTGAAGCCGCCGGCCGGCGAGGTGTACCAGGCGGTGGAAGGCGCCAACGGCGAGCTTGGCTTCTACCTTGTCTCCGACGGCACCGGCCGCCCCTGGCGGGTGCGCGTGCGCCCGCCGAGCCTGCCGCTGACGGCGGCGCTGCCGGCCATGGTGAAGGGCGGCTATATCGCCGACGTGGTGGCCACGTTCGGCCAGATCAACATGATAGGCGGGGAGCTGGAGAGATAGTGGCTTATTTCGACGAGGAATTCCTGGCCAAGGCCGAAAAGGTCTGCGCGCGCTACCCGCGGCGCGGCGCCGCGCTGCTGCCGCTGCTCGGCCAGGTGCAGAAGGAGAAGGGCTTCATCCCCGAGGAGGCCATGGACGAGCTGGCCGCCTTCCTCGGCGTGCCGCGCTCGCGCGTCAGCGCGGTGGCCGGTTTCTACACCATGCTGCGCGGCTCGCCCGCAGGCAAATACCATATACAGACCTGCCGCGGCATAGCCTGCCACATGGCCGGCGGCCCGGCGCTCTCGGCCGCGCTGGCCCGCAAGCTCGGGATAGAGGAAGGCGGCACCACGCCCGACGGGCTTTTCACCATCTCTTCGGTGGAGTGCCTCGGCGCCTGCGGCAGCGCGCCGGCCCTGCTGGTCAACGGGCGCTATTTCGAGAACATGGACGAGGCCGCGCTGGACGCGCTGCTCGACGATCTGCGCCACGGGAGGCTGGAGCGGAGATGAACGAAAGAACGCTCCTCAGGGACAATGTCGCCGACATAGCCGCCTACTTCGCGGCCGGCGGCTGGCGCCCTCTCAAGAAGGCCCTCTCGATGGGCCGCGCGGCGGTCATAGCCGAGGTGACGGCCTCGGGCCTGCGCGGCCGCGGCGGCGCCGGCTTCCCGACCGGCCGCAAATGGTCCTTCGTGCCGCAGGACGCGCAGGGGCCGCGCTACCTGGTCTGCAACGCCGACGAGGGCGAGCCCGGGGCTTTCAAGGACCGCGAGCTGCTGCGCCGCAACCCGCAGGCCGTGCTGGAAGGCATGGCCATAGCCGGCTACGCCATAGGCGCCTCGCTGGGCTATATCTATATCCGCGGCGAGTTCTCCGCCGAGGCGGAGTTCCTGACCGCGGCCATAACCGCCGCCAGGGCCAAAGGCTTCCTGGGCGCCAACATACTTGGCTCCGGTTTCGATTTCGACATACACCTGCACCGCGGCGCCGGCGCCTACATCTGCGGCGAGGAGACCGCGCTGCTCTCGTCGATAGAGGGCCTGCGCGGCCAGCCGCGGCTGAAGCCGCCTTTCCCGGCGGTGAAGGGCCTTTTCGGCGCCCCCACGGTGGTCAACAACGCCGAGACGCTGGCCGCCGTTCCCTCCATACTGGAGCGCGGCGCCGCCTGGTACGCCTCCACCGGCTCGCCGGACAGCCCCGGCACCAAGCTTTTCTGCGTCAGCGGCGCGGTGAACCGACCCGGCGTCTACGAGCTGCCGCTCGGCGTGCCTTTCAGGGAGCTCCTGGAGACGCACTGCGGCGGCATGAAGGACGGGCGCAAGCTTAAGGCCGTCCTGCCCGGCGGGGCCTCTTCCCCGGCACTGACCGCGGCCGAGGCCATGGCCGTCAACATGGACTACGCCTCGCTCGCCGCCGCGGGCTCCATGCTGGGGTCCGGCGCCGTGATAGTCATAGAGGAAGGCCGCTGCATGGTGGAACTGCTCGGCGTGCTGGCCCGCTTCTACCGCCACGAATCCTGCGGACAGTGCGCGCCTTGCCGCGAGGGTTGCGCCTGGGCCGACAAGCTGCTGGCCGGTCTGGAGGCCGGGCGGGGCCGCCCCTCGGACGTGGAGACGCTGCGCTCCTGCGCCGCCGCCATGACCGGCCGTACAATATGCCCGCTCGCCGATTCGCTGGCGCTGCCGGCGCTCAGTTTCATCTCCAAGTTCCGCGCCGAGTTCGACGCTCACGCCGCGGGCCGGACCTGCCGCGCGGCGGGGGGAGGGCGCCTTGCCTAGGCTCACTATAGACGGCCGCCCAGTCGAGGTGAAGGAAGGCGCCACCATACTGGAGGCGGCCGGGCTGCTCGGTATAACCATACCGCGCTTCTGCCATCACCCGGCGCTGCCGCCGGCCGGCAGCTGCCGCATGTGCGTGGTCGAGATAGAGGGCTCGCCCAAGCTGGCGACCTCCTGCTCCACCCCGGCCGCCGAGGGCATGAAGGTCAGCACCTCGAGCCCCGCCGTAAAAGCCGCGCGCCGCGACGTGCTGGAGTTCCTGCTGCTCAACCACCCGCTGGACTGCCCCATCTGCGACCAGGCCGGCGAGTGCTCCCTGCAGGACTACTACATGGAGCACAGCTGCGCGAAGAGCCGCTTCCCGGCGGAGCTCAAGGAACCCCGCCAGAAGCGCCGCCTCATCGGGCCGCACCTGGTGCTGGACAACGAGCGCTGCGTGCTCTGCACCCGCTGCGTGCGCTTCTGCGACGAGGTCACGCGCACGTCGGAACTGTTCGTCAGCGGCCGTTCCGACGCCTCGTTCATAGACATACGCGAGGGCAAGGCCCTCGACAACGGCTACTCGCTCAACCTCGCTGACATCTGCCCCGTCGGCGCGCTGACGTCGAGGGAATTCCGCTTCAGGCAGCGCGCCTGGTTCCTGGAGAAGACCCCGGTCACCTGCCTCGGCTGCGCCACCGGCTGCCGGGCCGAGGCCCACCACGCCGGCGGCGAGATATACCGGATGGTACCGGCCCCGGGCGCGGAGAACGCCTGGCTCTGCGACCGCGGCAGGCTCACGTACAGGCCGCTGCGCGCCGGGGACAGGCTGAAGAAGGGCTTCATAAAGAACGGCTACATAGACCTGGAACCGGCGGTGCGCGAGGCCGCGGCCAGGCTGGCCGGGGAACCCGGCGCCGCCGTGCTGGGCTCGCCGTGGCTCTCCGTCGAGGACAACGCCGCGCTGGCCGCCCTGGCCCGGGCGCTCGGCACCGGGAACTATTGCTTCTCCTTCACGGCCGAGAGCGGCATAAAGGACGGCATACTGGTGAACAAGGACCCGGCCCCCAATACCGCCGGCGCGGCGGAAGCCGCTCCGACGGGCGGCCTGGACCTCGGCGAGCTGAACCGCCGCATCGCCGCCGGCGAGATAAAGGCCTTGATAACCGAGGCCAGGGCCGCGGCCTTCATAAAGGGCCGGCTGCCGGACGGTTTCAAACTCATAGTCTTCGCGACGAACCGCTCGGAGATACCGGCCGGCGCCTACGCCACCCTGCCTTACGCCTCATATTTCGAGACACCGGGCACCTTCGTCAATTACCAGGGCCGGCGCGGCGTCACAGGGCCCGTCGTGCCGCCGCCGGAAGGCGTGCCGCCGCTGGCCGAAACGGCCGCCGCGCTCGCCGCGGCGCTTAAGGGGGATGGCGCATGACCACCCCGGCCCTGAACACCGACCTGCTGCTGTTCGCGGCCGCCGCCGCGGCCAAGGTGCTCTTGTTCCTCGGCGGGGCCATGGGCGTCACCGCTCTCTTGACGCTGGCCGAGCGAAAGGTCAGCGCGCTGATGCAGGACAGGATAGGCCCCAACCGCGCGGCCATAGCCGGCCTCACGCTGAACGGTCTTTTCCACCCCGTGGCCGACGGGCTCAAGATGCTGTTCAAGGAAGACTTCAGGCCGGCCGCCGCAGACCGCCTGCTTTTCGCGCTGGCCCCCGTGCTGGCCCTGGCGCCGGTGCTGACGCTGTTCGCCTTCATCCCTTTCGGCGACTACGTCATGCTCTTCGGCTACCAGCTGGACCTCTGCGTGGCCGACCCGCCGCTGGGCCTGTTCCTGCTGCTGGCCGTCTCCGGCCTGTCCGTCTACGGCACCTTCCTCGCCGGCTGGGCCTCGCGCAGCAACTTCGCGCTGCTCGGCGCCCTGCGCGCCGCGGCCCAGATGATCTCCTACGAGGTAACGCTCGGCCTGACGCTGGCCGGCCTGATGATGGTATACGGTTCGGCGAGCCTGCAGGACATAGTGCGCGCCCAGGGCGCGCTGATATGGGGCTGGATCCCGGCCTGGGGCATAGTGACCCAGCCCTTCGCCTTCGTACTCTTCCTGACGGCGGCCATAGCGGCCAACAAGCGCACGCCGTTCGACCTCGCCGAGGGCGAGTCCGAGATCATAGGCTATTTCATGGAGTACAGTTCGATGCGCTTCGCGGCCTTCATGTTCGCCGAGTTCGCCGAGATGCTGCTGATAGCCGCGCTCTGCGCCACGCTTTTCTTCGGCGGCTGGCAGGTACCCTTCCTTTACGAGACCGGCTTCATGCTGCCCGGCGGCGCGGCGCTGGAACTGCCGCAGTGGGTGACGGCGCTGATGCAGACCGGCGCCTTCGCGCTGAAGACCCTTTTCTTCTGCTGGCTGCAGCTGCTGCTGCGCTGGACGCTGCCGCGCTTCCGCTTCGACCAGCTGATGTCCCTGTGCTGGAGGCGGCTGCTGCCGCTGTCGATAGCGAACATACTGGCCACCGGCGCGGCGCTGCTGGCCCTGAGGTGACATGATAAGCGTAAGAAAAGTGAACAACCGCCCGCTGAACTTCCTCGAGAGGATATACCTCGTCGAGATAGCCCGCGGCCTCGCCGTGACGGCGCGCCATTTCTTCGCGAACCTGCTCGGCCGCCGCTCGCTGACGGTGCCTTACCCCGAACGCCGCATCCCGGCCGCGGGGAATTCCGCCTCGCGCACCCGCCACCGCCTTAAGGCGCGCCCCGACGGCTCGCCGCGCTGCGTGGCCTGCTTCCTCTGCCAGACCGCCTGCCCCGCCCGCTGCATAGCCATAGAGGCGGCCGAATACCCCGGCAATCCCGTCGAGAAATACCCGGCCTCGTTCTCGGTGGACCTGTCGCGCTGCGTGATGTGCGGCATGTGCGTGGAGGCCTGCCCCGAGGACGCCATAGCGATGGACACCGGCGAACTGCCCGGCGGCGCCGCCTCGCGCCAGGAACTGAGGCTGGACAAAGAGGACCTTCTGCGCCGCGTTCCCGGCGAGACGCCGGCGCGCGGGGCCGCCAACAGGCTGGCCGAAGGCCCGGGAGGAGAACGGTGATACTGACCGCCGCGATATACGCCCTCGCCGCCGTGGCCGCCGCGGCCACGCTGCTGATGATCTTCCAGCGCGACCTCGTGCGGTCCGCCCTGCTGATGCTGACCGCGCTGCTGGCCACCGCCGGCATATACCTCGCGCTCAGCGCGCAGGCGCTGGCGGCGCTGCAGGTGATACTTTACGCCGGGGCGGTCATGACGCTTTTCGTCACGGCCATAGCCGTGGCGCCCGGAGCCTGGAAGGACAAGCCTCCGGCCGGACGTCTCGCGCGGCTCCTGGGGCTCGCGGTGCCGGCGCTGCTGCTGACCGCCCTGCTACAGGCCACGGCGGCGCTTAAGCTGGTGACGGTCTCGCCGGAATTTTCGGAGACGGGCACGCTGGACCTGGCTATGGACCTGTTCGGGCCGCTGGCCTGGCAGTTCGAGCTGCTGTCGCTCGTCATCGTGGCTTCCGTCGTGGGCGCCGTGGCGCTGGCGATGAACAGGAGGCGCGCATGAGCTCTTATTCTCTCGGCGCCATAAGCTTCGCGCTGTTCGCGCTGGCGGCCGCCGGTTTCCTTACCTGCGGCAGCATACTGCGCATGCTGATGTTCCTGGAGCTGATGCTGAACGCGGCCAACATAGCGCTGGTGGGGCTGGGCCCGGAGACGCTTTCGCAGGCCTACGCTGCGCTGCTGTTCGCGGTGGCCGCCGCCGAGGCCGGCGTGGGACTGGCGCTGGCGCTGGCCGCCGCTCGGCATTTACGCACGCAGAGGACCGAAGGCATGACCGATCTAAAGGGGTGACGCGGTGGAAGGCAACTACTACCCGCTGATAAAATGGATACTGCTCCCGCCGCTGGCCGGCGCGGCGCTTAACCTATTCGCCCGGCGCCGGCTGCGCGCGGCCGGCGCGGCCGCGGCCTGCCTGGCGGCGCTGGTCTCCTTCGGCTTCTCCGCGCTCGCCCTTTCCGACCTGCTGAACCTGCCGCCGGAGAACCGGCTGCTGCGCGACACCCTTTTCAACTGGTTCTCGGCGGGCGGCTTCAGCGCCGACGCGGCCTTCCGCTTCGACCCGCTGTCGGCGGCCATGGCGCTGATAGTCTCCGGCGTGGGCTTCCTGATACATCTCTACTCGGCCGCCTACATGAAGGACGACCCCGGCTACGGCCGCTACTTCAGTTACCTTAACCTGTTCCTTTTCTTCATGCTGGCGCTGGTGCTGGCCGACAACCCGCTGGTCATGTTCGCCGGCTGGGAAGGCGTGGGCCTGGCCTCGTACCTGCTGATAGGCTTCTGGTACGCCGACCCGGAGAAGGCCGCCGCCGGCAAGAAGGCCTTCATCACCAACCGCGTCGGCGACGCCGGGCTGCTGGGCGGCCTGATGCTGATGTCGGCGCTGCTGGCGGCGCAGGGCGCGCCGGCTCTGGACTTTTCCTCGCTGGCCGCCAACGCGCACCTGCTCGCCGGCCATACCGTCCTCGGCATGGCCGCGCCGACGCTGATCTGCCTGCTCCTGTTCTGGGGCGCGGCCGGCAAGTCGGCCCAGTTCCCGCTGCACGTCTGGCTGCCCGACGCCATGGCCGGCCCCACGCCGGTCTCGGCGCTGATACACGCCGCCACCATGGTGACCGCCGGCGTCTACCTGCTCGCGCGCCTCTCCTTCCTGTTCGCCATGGCCCCGCGCGCGCTGGAAGTGGTACTGCTCGCCGGCGCCTTCACGGCCTTCGCCGCGGCCATAGCGGCCTCGGTGCAGAAGGACATAAAGAAGGTGCTGGCCTACTCCACCATCAGCCAGCTCGGCTACATGTTCATGGCCGCCGGGGCGGGCGCCTTCTCGGCCTCGGTGTTCCACCTCGCCACCCATTCCTTCTTCAAGGCGCTGCTGTTCCTCGGCGCCGGCTCGCTGATACACGCGCTGGGCGGGGAACAGGACCTGTTCAAAATGGGCGGGCTGGCGAAAAAACTGCCCGTCACCTTCGCCCTGATGTGCGCCGGGTGGCTGGCCGTGGCGGGATTCCCCGGCCTCTCGGGCTTCTATTCCAAGGACCTGATACTGGAGGGCGTGCTGGAACACGGCGGGGCCGCGGCGCTGGCCGCCGGCCTGCTGACCGCCGCCCTGACGGCCTTCTACACGACGAGGCTGATATCTCTCGCCTTCCTGCGCCCCGGCCCCGCCGGCGGCAAACCGGCGCATGAGGCCCCGGTCCTGATGCTGGCGCCGATGGCCGTGCTGGCCCTGCTCTCGCTGGGCGGGGGACTGCTGCTGAAGGACTCCCTGCCGGCCTTCCTCGGCGCGGGCGCTCATGCCGGCGCGGCCTGGCTGCCCTGGACCTCGGCGCTGGCCTGCGCCTGCGGCATAGGTGCCGGAATACTCTTCACGGCGCCCAAGCCCGCCAATTTCCTTAAGAACACGCTGGCGCCGCTGCACGCGCTGGCGGCCGCCGGCTTCCGCGCCGACGGGCTTTACGCCGCGCTGCTCATAAGGCCGCTGCGCCGCCTGGCCGGCGCCGTGGCCCATTACGCCGACGCCTGGCTGATAGACGGCCTGCTCGTCGGGGGGACGGGCAGGCTGGCCTGCGGGGCAGGCCGGCTGCTGGCCTCGGCGCAGAACGGCCGGCTGGACATATACGCCCTTATCTTCGCCGCGGGCGCGGCGCTCCTGGTATACCTGGTGATCTGATGGAACTGCTGACGAACCCTCTCTCGCTGATGATACTGCTGCCGGCCGCGGCCGGCCTGGCGCTGCTCGCGCTGCCGGAGAGGTTCGCCGGCGCGGCGGCCCCGCTCGGCGCGGCGGCCGCTTTCGCCTCGCTGTGCGTGGCGGCCCGGCTCTGGCTGGGCTTCGACCCCGCCGTGACGGCGATGCAGTTCGGCCTGGACAGGCCCTGGCTGCCCTATTTCGGCATAACCTACAGCCTCGGCATCGACGGGCTGAGCCTCGCCCTGATAATCCTCGCGGCGCTGCTCACCGCGGCCGGAGCCCTGGCCTCGTTCGGCCAGATAAAGGAGTCCCGCCCTGCCTTCTACGGCTGCCTGCTGCTCACCGAGGCGGCGCTGGCCGGCGTGTTCGCCGCGCGCGACCTGTTCGTCTTCTACCTGTTCTGGGAGGCCATGCTGGTGCCGATGTACTTCCTCGTCGGGGTTTGGGGCGGCGAGCGCCGCGTGCACGCCGCGGTGAAGTTCTTCGTCTACACGGTGGCCGGCTCCGCGCTGATGCTGGCCGCCATGCTGTGGCTGGCCGCCGCCCGCCACGCCGCCGCCGGCGCCTGGTCGTTCCGGATAACGGACCTCTGCGGCGCGGCCGGCCCGGCGCAGGGCGCGCTGTTCGCCGCCTTCGCGCTGGCCTTCGCGGTGAAGGTGCCGCTCATCCCGCTGCACACCTGGCTGCCCGACGCCCACGCCGAGGCGCCCACCGCTGGCTCGGTGCTGCTGGCCGGCCTGCTGCTGAAGACCGGCGTCTACGGCTTCATAAGGATAGGCGTGCCGCTGTTCCCGCAGGCCGCGGCCGCCGCCGCGCCCTGGCTGGCCGGCGCCGGCGCCGCCGGCGTGATCTACGCCTCGCTGGCCGCCTGGCGACAGCGGGACATCAAGCGGCTGATAGCCTACTCGTCGATAGCCCACCTCGGGCTCGTCGTCGTGGGCATAATGTCCTTCGACCTCACGGCCGTATCCGGGGCGGCCCTGCAGATGTTCAACCACGGCGTCTCCACCGGCGCGCTGTTCCTGCTGGCCGGGCTGCTGCACGAACGCCGCCACACGCGCCTGATAGAGGATTACGGCGGGCTGGCAGCCTCGGTGCCCGCCTTCGCGGCGGTGTTCCTGGTGACCGCGCTGTCCTCCATAGGCCTGCCGGGCCTCAACGGCTTCGTCGGCGAGGCGCTGGTCCTGTTCGGCTCTTTCCGCGTCTACCCCTGGGCCGCCGCGGCCGCCCTCTCCGGCGTGGTGCTCTCGGCCGTGTACATGCTGGGGCTGTACCAGCAGGTCTTCTTCGGACCGCTGCGCCGCACCGAGAACAGGGTCATAGCCGACCTGCGGCCGCGAGAATGGGCCTGCCTGCTGCCGCTGCTGGCCCTGATGTTCTACGTCGGGCTGAAGCCGGGCGCGCTGCTGCGCAGGCTTGAGCCGGCCGCCGCCTCCTATATAGAGTCCGCCCGCCCCGGCGCGCTGCCGCCGGCCGCGCCCAAGGAGGGGAAATGAACCCCGAGCTCTCCTCATACGCCGCCTCGGCGCTGGCCGGCCCGCTGCTCCTGGCCGCGGCCGCCTTCGCCGGGCTGATCCTGCCGCTCTTCCTGCGCCCGCTGCGCGGCGCGCAGGGCCTGCTGGCGCTCGGCGCCGCCGTCACCGGCCTGGTCTTCTTCCGCCGCCCGCCGTCGGCGGAGCTGGCCCTTTTCGGCGGGGCGCTCACGCTCACCCCGCTGACAGCCTATATCTGGGCCTTCGCGCTGGCCGCCACCGCGGCGGTCTGCGTTATCTCGATCTCGGCGCAGGCCGAGCCGGAGGAGTTCCGCGGCGAATACTATTTCCTGCTGCTGATGTCGGCCTGCGGCCTCATGGCGCTGGCCGCCGCCGGGGACCTGTTCACGGCCTTCATCGCCCTCGAGCTGATGAGCCTGCCGGTATACGCGCTGGCCGGCATCACCCGCGGCAAGGCCGGCCTCGAGGCCGCGCTGAAGTACTTCATGCTGGGCTCCTTCGGCTCGGCCCTCCTCATCATGGGCATAGCGCTGCTGAACGCGGTATGCCCGTCGCTCTCCTTCGCCGCGCTCAAGGGCGCGCAGGGCACGGCCGCGGCCGCGGGCTTCATGCTGGCAACTGCCGGCTTCGCCTTCAAGACGGCGCTGGTGCCTTTCCACATGTGGGTGCCCGACGTTTACGAGGGCGCGCCGGCGCAGGTCTCGGCCTTCATGGCCGCGGCGGTGAAGGCGGGCGGCGCCCTGCTCTTGTGCCGGCTTTTCTGCCTGCTGGACGCCGGTCCCGCGCGCGAGGCCTTCTGGTGGCTGGCGGCCGTCACGATGGTTACGGCCAACCTCGCCGCGCTGGCCCAGGACGGGCTCAAGCGCCTGCTGGCCTATTCCAGCGTGGCGCAGGCCGGCTACCTGGCCACCGCCTTCTTCGGCGGCGAGCAGGGCCGCGCGGCGCTGCTCTATTACGTCCCGGTATACGCCGCGGCCACCGTCGGGGCCTTCGCCGTGGCGGCCGCCGCCGGGGGCGGCGAGAAAGGCCCGGCGGTGAAGGACCTCGCCGGGCTCGCGCGCCGCAGGCCGTGGCTGGCGGCGGCGATGGCCGTGTTCATGCTGTCGCTCGCCGGCATACCGCCGGCGGCGGGCTTCTTCGCAAAGTTCTACGCCTTCGCCGCGGCGGCTGCCGGCGGACGCGGCGGGCTGGTGGTACTGGCCGCCGTTATGAGCGCCGTCTCGCTCTTCTATTACCTGCGCGTCACCGTGGTCATGTTCATGGCGGCGCCGGAAGCCGAACAGGCCCCGGAAGCCGGCGGGGCCGGCGAAGTACTGGCGGTGCTGCTGGCCGCCGGCCTGCTGGCCGCCGGGCTGTTCTCCGGCGCGCTGCTGGGGCCCGCGGCCGCGGCGGCGCGCTGGTTCTAGTGTGACCAAAGTCAACGACGAAAGTCGTTGACAACGGACAACCAATTTCCTAAATTAGCCGTAAGGTTCCCGGGGGTGGGGACTTAACTCATAAAAAGACAGGAGAACGCGTCCCTTCACGGGGATGCAGGGTTTCCTTCGCAAGGAGGGGGGATATGTCGTCAAGAACGAGGCCCGGCGCCAGGCGCGCCGGCAAGAGGAAGAAGAGCGCGCTGGAGCGCGGCTCGGCGCAGTTCCTGCGCCTGGCCTTCTACCATTTCAAGGAGGACCAGTTCCTCCGGCTGTCCAAGAAAGTGCTCTGCGAGGCGCAGGCCTAGATAAAGCCGTTCTCCCGCAGGGTTTCCAGCGTTACGCCGGGCCGGGGGGCCGAGGCGTACTTGCCAAGAATGTCGTACTCGATGTTGAGCTGCGCGCCCGGTCCGAGGGCGCGCAGCGCGGTATTCTCCCAGGTATGAGGTATCACCGCCGCCCGGAAGGAACGCGGCGCGACCGAGTAGACGGTAAGACTTATCCCGTCCAGGGCCACCGAACCCTTCTCCACCATCGCCGCCTCCGGCGTCTTCGAAACCTCTATCAGGCGGCTGTTGCCTTCGCGCCGCACGGACAGCAGCTCGGCCACGCCGTCGACGTGGCCGGTGACGAAATGGCCGCCCAGCCTGGCGCCCAGCGCCAGCGCGCGCTCGAGGTTCACCGGCGAGCCCTGGGCCAGCCGCCCCCGCGCCGTGCGGGAGAAGGTCTCCGGGCTTACGTCGAAGACGGCCAGCCCCGGCGCATGGGACACCACGGTAAGACAGACGCCGTTGACGGCCACGCTCTCGCCGACGGAAAGTTCCCAGCCGGGAGGCACGGACACCTCCAGCCCCGACGGGCCGCGCCTCAACACGGCGCCCACATGCTCTATTATCCCTGTGAACATAATGTATCGAAGACGTACTCCAGCCTCAGGTCCGGGCCGCAGCGCCCGACGGAGCGCAGCGCGGCCCTGACGCCCAGTTCCCGGCGCGCGGCGTTGAGCGCGTCCGGCCAGACGACGGAATTCTTCGAGGCCGTGCCGCCTATGACCAGCGGCGCCTGGAAACAGACCAGCCGGTCGGCCAGGCCGCGGCTTATGAAAGAGCCTATCACGCGCCCGCCGCCCTCGACGAGGACGTGGCTTACGCCCATGGCGCCCAGTTCGCGCAGCAGGGCCGGCAGGGAGACCATGCCGCCGTCGGAAGGCAGCAGCATCACGGTGGCCCGGCCGCCCAGAGCCTTCAGCGCGCCGGGGCCCGGCCGCGCGGCGGCCACCAGCACCCGCTCGTTGGAAAGGACCTTGGCCCGCGGAGGTATGCGCAGCGAGGAATCCAGCACCACCACCCAGGGCTGGCGCGGCACTTTCACGCCGCGCACGTTCAGGAGCGGATCGTCGGCAAGCACCGTGCCTATGCCGGCCAGCACGGCGTCGGCCTCCGCGCGCAGGCGGTGGCCCTCCAGCCTGGACTCCGGCGAGGAGATCCACCGCGAGCGCCCGGCGGCGTCGGCTATCCTGCCGTCGAGGCTCTGCGCGGCCTTAAGCGTGACGTAAGGCAGGCCGGTGCGCATCAGCTTGTTGAAGGCGGGGTTCAGCGCCTCGCAGCGGCGGCGCAGCACGCCGGAGCGCACCTTCAGCCCGGCCCGCCGCAGTATGCCGGCGGCCCGCCCGGCGTTAGCCGGGTTAGGGTCGGCGGCGCCGATGAACACTTCCTTAATGCCGGCCTTTATTATGGCGTCGGTACAGGGCGGGGTCTTGCCGAAGGTGGAGCAGGGCTCCAGCGTCACGTACAGCGAGGCGCCCGCGGCGCGGCCGGCGCAGGAGCGCAGCGCGTTGATCTCGGCGTGCGGCCCGCCCCAGCGCAGGTGAGCGCCTTCGCCTATCACGCGCCCGCCCTTCGCGATAACGGCCCCGACCATGGGGTTGGGACGCGCGCCGTAGCGGCCCTTCAGGGCCAGTCGCGCGGCGCGCTCCATCAGGGCCGCGTCCGCGGTCACTTGAGCACCTTGAAGAGATTGGCCATCTCTATGGCCGAGACGGCCGCCTCGGCGCCCTTGTTGCCGTGCTTGACGCCGGCGCGCTCTATGGCCTGCTCCAGGTCGTCGGCGGTTATCACGCCGAAGGCCACCGGCAGCTTGTGCTGCATGGAGACGGCGGCTATGCCCTTGGCGGTCTCCTGCGCGACGAAGTCGAAGTGGGGGGTGGCGCCTTTTATCACCGCCCCGAGGCAGATGATGGCGTCGTAGGGCCCGCCGGCGAGTCGGGCGCAGGCGACGGGGATCTCGTAGGCCCCCGGCACCTTCACCACGGTGAAATCCTTCTCGTCGGCGCCGTGGCGCTTCAGCGCGTCGACGGCCCCGTCGAGCAGGCGCGACGTTATGAAGTCGTTGAACCTCGAGACCACTATAGCGAACCTGAGACCCGCGGCCGTCAGGCCGCCTTCCATAGTTTTCATGATACCTCCGTTATGCCAGCATATGACCGAGTTTCCTGCGTTTAGTGCTTAGATAGCGGGAATTGTGCGGGTTGGGCTTTATGATCAGCGGCACGCGGCCGGCTATCTGCAGGCCGTAGCCCTTGAGCCCGACGAGCTTGCGCGGGTTGTTGGTTATCAGCCGCAGGCGCCTGAGCCCGAGGTCGCAGAGTATCTGCGCGCCTATGCCGTAGTCGCGCAGGTCGGCGGGGAAGCCCAGCGCCTCGTTGGCCGTGACGGTGTCGTAGCCCCGGTCCTGCAGGCCGTAGGCCTTTATCTTGTTGGCCAGGCCTATGCCGCGGCCCTC
This sequence comes from uncultured Elusimicrobia bacterium, assembly GCA_937870775.1. Classification (GTDB taxonomy): domain Bacteria; phylum Elusimicrobiota; class Elusimicrobia; order Elusimicrobiales; family UBA9959; genus UBA9959. Next base: position 2,737 of record CALMZU010000146.1, on the reverse strand, counting down.
CTGCCTCATGTATATTATCGCCCCGGCGCCCTCGCTGGCTATCATCCGCATGGCCTCGTGCAGCTGCGGGCCGCAGTCGCAGCGGCAGGAGCCGAACACGTCGCCGGTCAGGCATTCCGAATGCACTCGCACCAGCGCGGTGCCGCCGGGCCGCCCGTAGGTCAGCGCCACGTGCTCAAGGCCGGTCAGCCTTTCCTTATATACGGAGATCGCGAAATTCCCGTACTCGGTGGGCAGCACCGACGCGGCTACGCGCTCCACCAGGGATTCGCGCGCGCGGCGCCAGGCTATCAGGTCCGCTATGCTGCCCATCTTCAGGCCGTGCCTCGCGGCGAAGCGCCTGAGCTGGGGCAGCCTGGCCATGGTCCCGTCCGGGTTCATGATCTCGCAGATCACCCCGGCGGCGCCGGCCCCGGCCAGGCGCACCAGGTCGGCGCAGGCCTCGGTGTGGCCGGCGCGGACCAGCACGCCGCCGTCCCTGGCCTTCAGCGGGAAAACATGGCCGGGGCGCGTGAGGGAGGAGGGGCGCGAGGCCGGGTCGGCAAGGACGCGCAGCGTGCGGGCCCTGTCGGAGGCCGAGATGCCGGTGGTGACGCCGGAGGAGGCGTCCACGGAGATCAGCCAGTCGGTGCGGTACGGGTCGGTGTTGTCCCGCTCCATGCGGAACAGGTCCAGCTCCCGCGCGCGCTCCGCCGTGAGCGGGGCGCAGATGAGGCCGCGGCCGTAGCGGGCCATGAAGTTGACCCTGGCGGGCGTGGCGCGGGCGGCGGCCATCACCAGGTCGCCCTCGTTCTCGCGGCCCGCGTCGTCGGTTATCACGACGAGGCGGCCCGCGGCTATGTCCTTTATTATGTCCTCTACCGGCGAGAATGCGGCGTTCATAAATGAAAAAGCCCCGAGAGGTTCAGGGCTTTTTCACGCGGCTCGCGCCGCAAAGGGGGGAGCACGAAGGCTCCGGCTTCCGCCTGTGTTCTTCTTCATTCCGGACTTTACCGTCGGCCCCGGGATCACACCGGGTCATGCCATTGCTGGCTCGCGGGCTTTACCGCCGGTGGGGAATCTCACCCCGCCCTGAAGAACTCAAGGATATTATACGAATTTCGGCGCGTCAGTAACAGTTCCCGGTCCCCTTGGAACCTATCAGCGCCCACTGCCCGGCCAGCGAGCCGGTGGAGACGCAGAGGTCGTTTATGCTCGAGTTGAACGCCACCGCGCCGGCCGAAGGCGGGGCCGCGGCCTGCAGCTCGGCGGTGGTCATCGAGCGGGGCTGCCAGTAGCCGGCCGCCGTGAAGGTGGACTTCGTCGCGCCGGAGCCGAACTGCGCGTCGCCGTTGACGTCCAGCGCGGCCTGCGGGCTGCCGGTACGTATGCCGACCTTGTAGTGCTTCACGTCACTGGGATCAATAAGGAACAGGAAAGATCCGGTAACATAGAACGGGTCGGCGGTGTCGAACAATTTCGAATGGACATCGTCATAACTCCAGACGAATGTCCCGGAGGAATCCGTCATCAGGTGGTTATTATAGCCGCCGGCGAAGGAGAAAGAACTCAGCACGACGTTATATGCGCCGCCGGGAACGACCGAATCCTGGCCATAGATATAGTTATTGTCGCCGCCCCCTATCGTGGAACGCATTCCGCTGGCTACGTTGTTGAAACCGCCAAGCGCGGCGGAATAATCACTGTCGGCGACATTGTTCTGGCCGAAAGCCACCGAGTAGGAACCCAGATTATCCCACTGAGCCCCGGCCGCGTGACCGGCACGGAAGGCCGCCATGGTGGGGACCCACATCAGCCGCGTCGGGGAAGGAGAGGCCGGCAGGGACTGCGTGCCGGAGAACGAGCCTTCAGCCAGCAGGTTGCCGTTGCCGACGGTAAGCAGGGCCTTCGGATTGTCCGTTCCCACGCCGGTATAGCCGCTGGCCGTGCTGACGAAGAGCGCGGCGGAGGCGTGATCGGCGCCGACGAGGAAGCTGGAAGCCACGTGCATCCTCTCCTTGGGAGCCCCGGTGCTTATACCGACAGAATTGCTGGCGGTCGAGATGTAAAGTATGGGGGTGGCAGCGTTAGTGCTGACCATCATATCGGAGAACACATGGAACTTCGCGGTAGGATTGAAGACGCCGCCGGAACCTCCGACGACGAACTGGCCATGCTGCTTGACGCGGAAGGCCTCAACTCCGCCGTTCAGGTCGCCTACGCCTCCGTCCCCGGCGGCTTTGTAGACCAGGTCGTACGGGTACGAGCCGCTGGCCATGCCGAGCACGCCTTTATTCAGCGCGCCGGCCTCGTCCCATTTAATGAAGGAATCACCGGCCGTAGGGTAGAAGTTCAGCACCACGTTGTCCAGGTCGTTCTTCTGGTCCAGGCGCGTGATCCCTTTAACGTGCAGCGACGCGTCCGCGGCCGGTGTAAAGATGCCTCCGACGGCGAGCTTGGCGTTGACGTAGGTGTTGGACGCGAACACCACCGCGCCGTAGGTGCTGCCGGTCACGGCGGTGATGGTGGACAGGCGTATCTGCTGCGGCAGGCTGTTGGCGCCTATGTTGAATATGCCGGCGCCGTCGCCGTAGAAGCCGGCCTGGGCGGTTATGCTGGAAACGGCGGTTATGCCGCCGTTGACCGTCAGCGCGTGGGTCTGCGTGGTGGTGCTGATGGAGACGCGCCCGGACGCCGTGCTTATATAAAGGATGGGATTCAGCGTGGAGGTGCTCACCAGCATGTTGGACGCCACGTG
>CALMZU010000145.1 GCA_937870775.1 uncultured Elusimicrobia bacterium | reverse complement strand
GGCGGCGGCACTTACGCGCCTTGCACCTGCTCCCAAGGAGGTCTGCATCTTACAAAAACCTCCTTTTGCGCGGCCGGCCGGGCCAATAAACGTGGGCCTTGGCCCGGCCGCTCCCGTCCGCCTGCGGCGGCCGTACAACAAAGAAAATTATTCCCCGCGCGCACTGCAAAGAACTGAGTTTATTATATACAGATTTCGCCCGCGCTCGCCAGCGTATTCTGCTGAATCCGCTCGCGGCGCGGGCCTGTTCCTTATAATGTTGAACAGCATTTATGCCGGTGGCCCCGTATTTATAAAACCCCACCCCGGCGTCCGCTACTGCGGCCGCCGCGGTGGTCTTTTCTGTGATTTATATGTAGCCACCGGCGTGGATCAGCAACCGAAAAGCTCATAAGGTAGGACCAGGCCGGCAGCGGCTTGCCGCAAGATGGCCGCCGCCTCCGGCCTGGCCCGCCTTATAATATCCCCGCCCATTCATGATACAGCATAATAGCCCTCCCGAAATACCAGCCAAGAAAATACTTGACGCCCTTTTCGCGCAAGTGTTACCATACCATAAAAGGTAACACGAAGTGAGCAACAGACTTGTCAGATTCGGCGTATCACTCGAAGGAGAACTTCTTCGCCGTTTTGACGCCTTTATTGGCGCCGAGGGGTACGTCAACCGTTCCAAGGCCATAGCGGATCTTATCCGCAAAGAGTTCATAACCTGCGCTTTTTCCAAAGGCGGGGCCGTGGCCGGAGCCGTTACCATTGTCTACGACCATCACAAGCGCGAAGTGGTCAATAAGTTGCTGGATATGCAGCACGACCATGGCGAAATCATAATTTCCACCCAGCATGTACATCTGGACCACGACAACTGCCTGGAAATAATTGCCGTAAAAGGTCCGGGCGCGAAAGTTAAAGCGCTGGCGGATTCTATTAAGGCTTTAAACGGGGTGAAGCACTCGACGCTAAGCGTGACCAGCGCGGGATAATATTTTTTTGCATCATCGTGCTACTAATCTGATTTTGGTGCCACTACCCGCGCCCCGTGTGCGGCTAGTGGACAGAAGGAGAAACTATGGAAAATGCGATCGTGCTTGAGCGGAGCGAGCTTCTTCATGGGACTAAAGGAGCGCTCTTTCAGCTTGGAATGGTTGGTGCGGCGGTAGCGTTGCCAACCGTCTGCCATCTTACGGGCGCGCCGGTAACGGTGCTGCTTCCCATGCACTGGCCGATCATAGCGGCTGGTCTTTTCTGCGGCTGGCGGGCCGGACTTATAGCCGGAGCGGCCTCGCCGCTGATCAGCTTCGCTCTCTCCGGTATGCCGCCTGCGGGGTATCTGCCGTTAATGACGCTGGAACTTGCGGTCTACGGGTTTGCCGCCGGTCTGGCCGTTGAACGCCTGCGCTTAAAGCCGATCGTGGCGGTTCTGCTCTCGGTTATAGCGGGCCGCGCGGTTTTGCTCGCTGCTGCCGCGGTCTTTGTTCTGCCCGCCGCCGGAGTGTGGCCTTATTTCCTGTCCGCTCTTGTTCCCGGCCTGCCCGCAGCTTTGGCCCAGGTAGCGCTGCTGCCGCTGGTTTACGGAAAGTACGCGAAAAAGTCCGCCTGACGCTGCGGGGGCGGGCGCTTAAAGCAAGCGTCCGCCCCCGCGCGGACAAGGCGCTATATTTTTTGTTTTATGGTGTTACGAATTACAGAAAGGTATGCAGTAGTCGGAAGTCCGGCTTGCGGAAACTCTACTTCTGAGGATTAATATAATGAAATCAATAAATAAGCGGAGTATCGCGGTTTCCTGCGCGGGGCTGCTTGCGCTTTCTGTTGCGGTTTTCAGCTCTTACGCCGCCGAGGTGCGCTTTTCTCTGGTCAGACAGATAACCAGCGCGCCGTTCTGGAACGAAGGCACGGAGAGTCAGGCGGAAGCCGTAAGCGTCGTGACGCGGGAAGACATAGACGCCACCAACGCCAAACAGACCACGGATATACTCGGCGAGCTCCCCGGCATATTTATAAGGAAGACCGGGGATTTCGGCCGGGCCGACGTGGACATCCGCGGCATAGGCGACAGCGGCCGGCAGCTCGGCGTTTTTATCGACGGCCGTCCCGATAAGATGGGACTGTTCGGCTGCTCCGTTACCCATACCCTGCCGTTGAACAATGTGGAGAGAATAGAAGTTATACGGGGGCCGGAATCGGTGCTGTACGGCTCCGAGGCTTTCGGCGGCGTGGTGAATATCATTACCCGCCACGCCTCCAGGCCTTTCGAAGGCAGCCTGCTGGTCTCCTACGGCACCGACAATACACAGGAATACCGTTTGCAGAACGGCGGCAAACACGGCAAGTTCGATTACTTCGTGGCCGTGGACAAGCGCACCAGCGACGGCAACCTGCCGAATTCTCAATATAACGCCATGGATTATTCCACGCAGTTCGGCTACGTGCTTACACCGGATTCTGAAATTTCCCTTAGCGCAAAGTATTTTACCGGGACTAAACATGAACCCTCCCCAGCCACGGTGGCCTGGAACGACTATGACCGGGGCGCGCTTGATCTTACTTATAAACTGAACGCCGGAATCTTCCGGAACTCGCTAAAAGTCTACCGCAGTTTCGGCGAACATAAGTTTTCCGACGGCTTCCACTCCAAGGATCACACCGGCGGCGCCATGTTGAACAGTAAAACCGCACTGGCGGACAACAACAGTCTGACTTTCGGCCTGGACACCCGGTATCAGTACGCTGATGTCCTGCATACCGCTCCGGCCTCAATGATAGGGGATTATCATAAATACGAGTACGGCATTTACGCCAGTGACGAGCATACTTTGTTCAAGAAACTGACACTGAACGGCGGGCTGCGCTATAACCGCGACCAATTCGCGGGCGAGGTGTGGGTGCCGCGCGCCGGGGCCGTTTATAAAGCCTTGGAGGGCACCACCCTGCGCGGCGTCTGGAGCAAAGGTTTCCGTGCCCCGCAGCTTAACGACCTTTACCTGTGGGCCGGCAACAAAGAGCTAAAGCCGGAAAAAGTGACCAATACGGAATTCGGCTTGCGCCAAAAACTGGGCGAGCCGGTGGAACTGGACGTCTCCTGGTTCGTAATGAAAGGCAGCGACCTTATACAGGCGGTGTCGGGTAAAAAGCGTAATATCGGCGACTTCGAGTTCAAAGGCGCGGAGACTATGCTGACGGCGAAACTTTCGGATTCGCTCAACGGCCAGGTAAACTACACCTGGTTCGATCCGGGCTCTAAGACCACCGGCAGGCCGAAAGACAAGGCCGGGGCTTCGCTGAAATACGCCGAAGGCCGCGTGAGCGCCGCTTTGGGCGGCACTTACGTCGGGCGGTATTATTCCGGGGACAATGACACCGGCCGGCTCAAGGATTACTTCCTGCTGGACCTGAGATCGGACTACAAGATAAGCGGCGGCCTGTCCGTGTTCGCCGCGGTGGATAATATAACCGACAAGAATTACCAAGTGTACTACGACGCGGCCTATACCATGCCGGGGCGCACTATTACCGGCGGCATAAATTACACATTCTAAAGGGAGTGCCGCGAAACATGAATAACGAAACAAAGGACTTTTTTGACCGGCACGCCGGACGTTGGGATAGTTATGAGAAGCCGGAGATCATCCCCGTGATATCCGCCATCCTGGACAGAATAGGCGTTTCCTCTGGGGATAGCGTACTGGATGTAGGCTGCGGCACCGGCATACTTGTTCCCCATCTGGAAAAGCGCGGCGTAAAAAGTATGCGCGCCATAGACCTGTCCCCGGAAATGGTGAAGGAATATCTCAAAAAATATCCGGGGCGGACGGTTACGGCAGGGGATTATGAGGAACCAGGTCTTTTCCCTGCGGAGTGCTTTACCAAAATAATTATTTTTAACGCTTTTCCCCATTTTGACCGGCGCGCGCTTGTCTTTGACAATTCATATAACTATCTTAAGCCGGGCGGCGCGCTTTATATTGTGCACTCCATGAGCCGCGCCGAGCTGGACCGCCATCACCGGGAGACCGGGAAGGAAGTGGCGGAGCATATGCTATATTCCAACGCCGGTTTCCGTCGGCTATATGCCGGGGCCGGGTTTGAGAATATCGCCATGGACGACGGGGCGCGGTTTTTCTCCAAGGGCCATAAGCCGCCGCGGCCTGCCGGGGCATAGTTTCGGCCGGGGCGGCGCGCCGCCGCGACGGGCGCAATTGACTTGCCTGCGACAAGTTTATAAAGTTGCGTTATTGGCTTATGCTAATAACTATGCCGCGCCCTTTCAAACCCAGAAAAATAACTTCCATCCCGCGGGCCCATTATTTCAGGCCTTATCCTGCGTTGCTTTTCAAGCCGGAGGAACTGTCCCTCCGGCGGGATGAATTTCAGGCGTTGGAGCGGGTGGAACTGGAGCGCAGCGACCAGGCTTCGGCCGCTTCAGCCATGGGGATCTCCCGGCAGACGTTCGGCGGCATACTCGCTTCCGCCAGGCGGAAGCTGGCCGACGCCGTAGTGAACGGCAAAGCCATCAGAATAGCGGATGGTCCGGTACGACCGCATGCCCGGCCTCTCGGGAGAAAAAACAATGGAACACCAGCACGAGAATAAAAAACATATCACTCACAGCCTGCACGGCTTTTGCGTGGCCTGCGGGGCTGCCAACTCAGCCGGGTTGCGCCTGAAATTCATGCGGCAGCCTGATGGTTCAGTAACGGGAACGGCCTTCTGCGCCAAGACACTTACCGGTTATGATGGCCTTTTGCACGGCGGCGTGGCGGCCATGATGCTGGATAGCGCCATGACTAATTGCCTTTTCGGCGCCGGGATAACCGCCCTGACCGGCGAATTGAACATAAAATATAAGGCTCCGGTGAAGATAGGCCGGGCGGTAGAGTTAAAGGCCTGGATCGAGAAGGATTGGACGCCGCTTTATTTGCTTAAATCTGAACTTTCTCAGGATGGTGAAGCTAAAGTGTTGGCGGACGCTAAATTTATGAAAACGCATACCGATCCCGCGTAGATATCGGAGGGAAAATGAAACTTGGAATGATAATAACGCAGACCGACCCTGAAACCGTTTTTAACGCCTTGCGCCTCGCACTTTACAGTCTGAAACAGGGTGATGTGGTTAAAATCTTCCTTTCCGGGAGGGGCGTGGAAATAGACAAAATAGAGGACGCCCGGTTTAACGTTAAAGCCGAGGCTGAAAAGGTTCTGGCCGCCGGTGGGCTGTTCCTGGCCTGCGGCAGCTGCCTTAAACTGCGCAATTCAACTGGCTCTGAAATCTGCCCTCTTTCCACGCTCAAAGATCATTATGAGATAGTCCGAGATTCGGATAGGTTGGTCACGGTTTAAGTGCGGTACGGGTAGCCGTGGTGAGTCGATTTATATTACGTAATTAAGAAGCGGCTTGACAATTGCCGTGATAGTTTATACTATTGAGAATAGTTCTCATTAATTATGCCCAGATGCCGAAACCATAACCCCGATTGCTGCTGCGGGAAGATCCGCGGCTTCGGCCGGCGCATTACCCCCGCCCGGCACGCCGTGCTGGACGCCCTGAAAGAGCGCGGCGAACATCTGACCGCCGAAGAAGTCTTTAAAGCGGCCAACCGCCGCCATCCCGATCTGGGCCTGGCCACCGTTTACCGCTCCCTGGAGCTGTTTACAAAACTCGGCCTGGTCAGCAAGTTCGATACCGGCGACGACAAGGCGCGCTATGAATTCGCGGACCCAGCGGGCGCCAAGGGGCACCACCACCACCTGGTCTGCACCTCCTGCCGGAAGATAATAGATTACAAGGATTTTATCGGCGAAGAAATGCAACTGCTGCGTAAGACAGAGGCCGGGCTGGCCAGGAAGTACGGCTTTAAAATAAACAGCCATGTCATACAGTTCTACGGCTTGTGTAAAGACTGCGCGGAATAATTTTTTTCAATTTTATTGAGAATAGTTCTCAATATCTGTGAGGTGCTAAGGAGGCAATTATGCCAAACAGAAACGGAACCGGGCCTATGGGAAACGGCCCGATGAGCGGCAGGGGGATGGGCCGCTGCGGCGGCGGACGCGGCGCGGGTAACGGCCGAGGTCTTGGGCTTGCCCGGCGCGGAGTCTTTCAGGCTCCCGTCGCGGGGCAGGACGAAACACAGACCCTCAAAGACCGCGTGGCGGAGCTGGAAAAGCGCCTGAACGAAAAAGGTGAAGGGAAGTAAGTATTACCGCGGACGGGGGCTGTTGCCCCCGCCCGCGGACTTAACAGGAGAATAAAATGAAAATAGGAATTACGTTAAACGACGGCCAGGGTTTGAAAAGCGAAGTCTGCGCCCATTTCGGGCAGTGCTCCCATTTCCTGATCGTAGACGTGGAGAACGGGAAAGTTAAAGACTCCAAAGTTGTGGTTAATAGCGCCGTGCACGGCGGGGGCGGCTGCACGGCCGTTACCGAGATACTCAAATACGGCATCACCCACGTGATAGCCGGCGGTATGGGCATGGGCGCCCAGCAGAAATTCGCGGCGGCGGGCGTGCCGATAGCCTGTTATTCGGGCAAGGCCGAAGACGGGGTAAAGGCGCTGCTCTCCAGCGAGCTGTCGGAAGGCATCGAGCCGTGCAAAGACCACGGCCACGAAGGAGAATGCGGCCATTGACGAGTCGGGAAATCAAGGAGGCCTAATGGAAAACATCGAAAAGAAGGGGATGCCGTTATTGGGCGACAAGTTCCCGGAGCTGCAGGTGGTCACCACGCGCGGCGTGAAGAACCTGCCGGGCGACTACAAGGGCAAGTGGTTCGTGCTGTTCAGCCACCCTGCCGACTTTACGCCGGTATGCACTACGGAGTTCGTGGCTTTCCAGAAGCGCTACGGCAAGTTCAAGGAGCTGGGCTGCGAGCTTATAGGCATGAGCGTGGACCAGGTGTTCTCCCACATCAAGTGGGAGGAATGGATAAAAGAGAAGGTGGGCGTGGAGATAGAATTCCCCATCATCGCCGACGACGGCAACGTGGCGCGGACGCTGGGGATTATACACCCCGGCAAGGGCACAAATACCGTGCGCGCGGTGTTCATAGTGGACGGCGAAGGCGCCATCCGCGTCATCTTCTACTATCCGCAGGAACTGGGCCGCAACATGGACGAGATCCTGCGCGCGGTGAAGGCTATGCAGGTCTCGGACGAGCACGGCGTGGCCATGCCCGCGCAGTGGCCCGACAGCGAGGTGGTGGGCAAGGACCATGTCATCATTCCGCCGGCCAAGGACGTGGAGGCCGCTAAACAGCGCTTCGTCGACGCCAAGGCAGGCAAGTTCGAGTGCCTGGACTGGTGGCTGTGCCACAAGGAACTGAAAATAAAGTGAAACTCGCGATAGCCAGCGGTAAAGGCGGCACCGGGAAAACCAGCCTGGCCTGCGCTCTGGCGCGGGCCCTGGGGCCCGGCGCCGCCCTGCTGGATTGCGACGTTGAGGAGCCGGACTGCGCGCTGTTCCTGAAACCGGTAATTGAAAGCGAAACCGATTTCAGCGTACCTGTGCCGTTGATCGCCCCGGCTAAATGCAAGGGCCATGGCCGCTGCCAGGAGGTTTGCGAATATAACGCCATAAAGCTGTTCAACGGCAAACCTTTCCTATTCGACCATATGTGCCACAGCTGCGGCGGCTGCGTGCTGGCCTGCCCTGAGAAAGCAATAACAGAAAAGGCGCATCCCGCAGGTAAAATACGCCGCGGCCAGATCTCCGGACTGTTCTTTGCCGACGGGATCATGAATATCGGCGAGCCCAGCCCGGTGCGGCTTATAAAAGCGGTAAAAAAACTCGCCCCCGCCTCCGGCGACGTGATAATAGACTGTCCTCCCGGCACTTCCTGCCCCATGATAAACGCCGTAGCCGGGGCGGATTTCTGCCTGCTGGTAAGCGAGCCCACCCCATTCGGCCTGAGCGACCTGAAACTGGCGGTGGAGACCCTTGAGAAAATAAATATCCCCTACGCCCTTGTGATAAACCGCTACGACCTGGGCGACAAAGAGATGGAAAACTGGTGCGTCGAAAAAAGCGTAAAAATACTTCTGAGAATCCCTTTTGACCGGGAAATAGCCACGGCCTATTCCCACGGAGAGACCATGCTGGAGGTCAGGCCGGAGTACAGCCAGGCACTTATTGCGATGTTCAATGTTATAAAAGAGGGCCTCCGCGCATGAAACAGGTGCTTATTCTTAGCGGCAAGGGCGGCACCGGCAAGACCACCGTGGCCGGGGCCTTCGCGCGCCTGGCCGCGCCCTGCGTGGTGGCCGACTGCGACGTGGACGCCGCGGACCTGCATATAATACTTTCCCCCGAACCGGCCGTGCGGCAGGATTTTCACGGCGGAAAGAAAGCTTCCATTGACCCGTCAAAATGCACCGCCTGCGGCCGCTGCCTGCAAGTCTGCCGCTTTGATGCTGTTACCGCAGGCCCGTTTAAAATCAGCGAGACCTCCTGCGAGGGCTGCGGCGTCTGCGTGTGGAATTGTCCCGCAGGGGCCATAAATTTCAGCGAAGCCCTTAGCGGAACATGGGCCATATCTCCCTGCCGCTACGGCGCTTTTGCCGGAGCGCGCCTGGAGCCGGCGGCGGAGAATTCCGGCAAACTGGTGGCGCTTTTAAAGACCGAGGCGGTTAAGGCGGCCGAGGCTTCCGGCGCGGAGTATCTGATATTAGACGGCTCGCCCGGCATAGGCTGCCCGGTGCTGGCCTCGTTGGGCGGCGTGGATGCGGTGGTGATAGTGGCGGAGCCTACCGTTTCCGGCCGGCACGATTTCCTGCGCCTGGCGGAACTGCTGAAGCAGCAGAAAATAAAGAGTTTCCTGCTGGTAAATAAATGGGATTTGAACATAGAAGAGACCGAAACTCTGGAAAAAGCCGCCGCCGGGCTCGGCTTCGGCTTGCTGGGCCGCATCCCTTTTGACCCCGGCGTCGTAAAAACCCTGCTTATGCGCAAAACTCTCGGAGAAACCTGCGCCACACCAGCAGCCGGGGCTGTGGAGAAGGCCTGGCGCGCTCTGCGCTCCGAACTGGAGAAATAACATGGACGAAAGAAAAATGGCGCTCGACGCCGCTGTAGCGAAATACCAGGGGCGGCTGAACGACCCTGACGCTTCCGCCAGCGTCACCGGCCCGTGCGGCGATACGATGGAATTTTACATGAGCATAAAGGACGGCAGGATAAACGAGATCCGCTACCACGCCGACGGCTGCGGCGTCACAAAAGCTTGCGGCGCGATAGTGTCTTTTTACGCCGACGGCCGTCCGCTGGCGGATGCGTTTTTTGTCTCACCGGGGCTTATCGTTAAGACTATGGGCGGTGTACCTGACGACCATAAACATTGCCCCGTCCTGGCCGCCACGGCTTTCTACCGCGCACTGGGAGATTACCTGGTGAAACCCTGATGGAATTCAGACTGCTCATCTTAAGCCTTATCGGCAGCGTCCTGAGCGTCCTGGCCGCCGGGCTTTTCCTGGTTTTCCCGAAAAAGATCCGCGACAATCTGGTGCCCTGCCTGGTCAGTTATGCCACGGGCACCCTGCTGGGCGCCGCTTTTCTCGGTTTATTGCCAAAGGCCCTTAATATGGGCGCCGCGCCCGTAGCCGTGTTGGGCTCGGCTCTGGCCGGTATTTTCGCTTTTCTCGGACTTGAAAAGACCCTGCTCTGGCGGCATTGTCATAAAGAAAACTGCGAAGTGCATTCTTCCGCGGGAACCATGATAGTGATAGGCGACGCCTTGCATAATTTTATGGACGGGGTGCTTATAGGTTCGGCCCTGCTGGTTTCGCCCGGCCTGGCTTTAACCTCCACGCTGGCCGTCGTGGCCCACGAGATACCGCAGGAGACAGGGGACTTTGCCATTATGCTTGCGGCTGGCTGGTCACGTAAAAAAGCGTTGTGGGCGAATATTGCCTCTTCGCTTGCTACCCTGCCCGGCGCTTTCGGCGCTTATTATGCGCTGGCTTATTTCAAACCGGCGCTGCCTCATGTGATGGCTGTCTCGGCCGCAAGCTTTATCTATATCGCTCTGGCCGATCTTATCCCCGCCGCGCACCGCCATCCCGGGCAGGGCAAACCGGTCCTGCAATTTTCATTCGGGCTGGCTGGCGTCGGCACCATAGCTTTATTTATTTTTGCACATTGAGCGATAAGGAGGACAAAATGAAAATCTGCGTATCAGCCATGAGCGGTTCCATGGAAGCCAAAGTCAGCGAGCGTTTCGGACGCGCGCCGTATTTTGTGATAGTGGAGAGCGACAATATGAGTTTCACCCCGGTATTAAACGCCGCTGAGAATATGCAGGGCGGCGCCGGGCCGGAGGCCGTGCGCCAGGCCGCCGCCGGCGGCGCGCAGGTAGTGCTTACCGGAGAACTGGGGCCCAACGCCAAAACCGCGCTAGAGGCCGCCGGGATAAAGGGCGTTACTGGGGTGTCAGGCGCCAAAACGGTCAGACAGGCGGTTGAAGAGTATATGAAGAAATAAAATCCAAAATTACGGAGGAACTTGTATGTATAACGACAACAGCGAGATCCGGGACGTTCTGACGGAAATAACGGGAACGCATTGGATAGGCGTAAAATTTCACAAGGCAAAACCGCGCGGGGCAAAACTTTCCGCCCCGGCGTCTTTCTGTGCGGCGGCTTCACGCTCGATTACCGAGACGAAACTGCTTAGGGTGCGCTCCATCCCATGCGCCGGGGCCAAATACGCGTTCAACGCGCCCGGCGCAAAAGCCCCGGCGTTGGCGGCCTTTATCCCCGCGCGCTTAAGCAAGCTCATCGACCCGGAGGCGCAGGTGTCCGGCGCGCCGCGCCTGCTTTTTTCCCCCGAATACGTCAGTTTCAACCTGCCCGGCGGCGCCGATCTTTACCTGTCTTTCATGCTCAACGAATCCGCCAACGAGCTGGCCCAGGCGTGGTCCGCCATGACGGGGAAAAAGCTGGACCTTCAACTCACCGGCGTTATGAGTTTCTGTTCCGAAGGCGCGGCCGCCGCGCTGAACGGCAAAAAACCGTCCTTCTCCCTCGGTTGCGCGCGTTCCATAAAGGCCGCGGAACTGCAAGGGCAGGTCTGCGTCTGCCTTGGCGAAGGCAACGCCGCCAGGTTCGTAAGGGCCTGGCGCCAGGCGCCTGCCGGGGCCGCCGTGTGAACGGGTTTAAGTATTGCTTCGGGCCGGTCGGCTCGTGGCGGCTTGGAGTCTCTCTCGGCATAGACCCTGTTTCCCGCCCTGAGAAGATCTGCGACTTCGACTGCGTCTACTGCCAGGTCGGGCACGCGGTTCCCGCGCCGCCCAGCCGCGCGGTGTATGTGAACCCGGAAGCCCTCGGCGCGGAACTGGCCGTATTTAACGCCCCGGCGGATTACGTTACCTTCTCAGGCCGGGGCGAGCCCACGCTGGCCGCCAACCTGTCGGAACTGCTTGCCGAATGTGGGCGCCATCGCGGTGAAAAGACGGCTATTCTTACCAACGCTTCCCTCATCTATTCCGAAAAGGTGAGAGAGGAATTGGGCGCTTTTGATTTTGTGATCGCCAAACTGGACGCGCCAGACTCTGGACTTTTTAAGGAAATAAACCGTCCCGCCGACGGCCTTTGCTTCGGCGAGATAGTAGAAGGTCTTACCTTGTTCTCCAAAGGCAGGCATAACCGGCTGGCCATCCAAACCATGCTGACAGCCCGCAACAAGGCGCGGGTGCTGGAACTTGCGGCGCTTTACGCCGCTATCGCTCCCGACGAGATCCAGTTGAATACGCCGCTGCGCCCCTGCGCGGAAAAAGCGCTCACCCGCGCGGAAATGGACCTGGCCGCGCTTATAATAAGCGAGGAATTGCGCCGGCTGAACTCCGGCGGGATAAAAGTGCTGAACGTTTACGAGCAGAAAGCGCCTAAACCTTTGCCCATCAGTTCCGCCGACACATTGCGGAGGAGAGGCAAGATTTGAAGATGGAACGGAGATCTTTATGAACCCTATGGAAACCAAACTTAAAAAGCAGGATGAAGAGATAGCGGCAAAGATGCGACTGGTGCGCAACAAGGTGCTGGTGATGAGCGGCAAGGGCGGGGTGGGCAAGAGCACCGTGGCGGTGAACCTGGCCGCGGCCCTGGCAGCCGCCGGCAAAAGGACCGGGCTGCTGGACATAGATCTGCACGGCCCGAATGTGGCTCGGATGTTAGGCATCGCCGGCATGCGCCTGGAGTCCGACGGCGAGAGCATACAGCCTTATGCCGCGGCGCCCAACCTGGTGGTGTGCAGCATGGCGCTGCTCGGAGCGGACACCTCCACGGCCATAATCTGGCGCGGACCGCGCAAGACTTCCGCCATAAAGGAACTGCTCGGCGGGGTGAACTGGGGCGGGCTGGATTATCTCTTTATAGACTCGCCCCCCGGCACCGGCGACGAATCCCTTACCGCCGCGCAGGCCATCCCCGGGCTTGCCGCCGTGCTGGTGACCACGCCGCAGGAAGTGGCGCTGGACGACGCGCGCCGCAGCGCCTCTTTTGCGGAGAGCCTGAAAATAAAGATTCTCGGCGTGGTAGAGAACATGAGCGGCTTCGTCTGCCCCGGCTGCGGCCTGGAGACGCCGATCTTCAGCAGCGGAGGAGGCGAGAAACTGGCGGACGAACTGGGCGCCGCTTTCCTGGGCCGGCTGCCGCTGGACCCGAAAGCCGTAATGCTCGCCGACGCCGGGCGCACGCTCTTCGACCTGGAATACGGTAAAACGCGCGACGCGGCCAGGGCGATAGCTGAAAAGTTCTCCGGGGTCTGCCCTTGATATGAGCGCGCTGGGCATACGGCTTTACGGCGACCCGATACTTGCCCGCAAGACGCGGCCAGCGCTGTTGCCTTCGGAGCGCGAAGTGGTTGCGGAGTTGGCGCGGAACCTATTCGATACCATGGAAGCCTTTGGCGGCGTGGGGCTGGCCGCCAACCAGGCGGGCGTCGGCCTGCGCGTGGCCGTAATACGTATTCCGCCCAAAGAAGGCCCCGGCATACAGGCGGTGCTGGTAAACCCGGTGATAGTAAGCGGCGAGGGCCTGCAGACAGGCGAGGAAGGCTGTCTTTCCTTCCCCGGACTTATCCTTAAGATCAGGCGTTTCGCAAAGGTAAAAGTGCATTCCCTCGACCAGCGCGGCCTGCCGCTTGAGACGAACGCCGAGGGCTTCTTTGCGCGGGCGCTTCAGCACGAGATAGACCACCTGGACGGGAAAGTGTTCATAGAAAGGCTGCCGCTGCTGGCTCGGCTGCGCTTAAAACCGGAACTGACCCGCTTAAAGAAAGAATGGCTAAGGCGGTTTAATAACCTATACCTTGCTTAAGCTTCTTATAGCCGAAGGCTAGAAGTTTAAGGGGTCCGCGATACACTCTGCTGGTTCAACTTTTGATTGTGTTCATAATTGTTATGGCCGCCTATAAGGAATCGCGTATATGTTGAGTTTCATTCTTAACCAGCGTGTGGTCCGCACGGACGAACGTCCCGGCATGGTGCTGTTGGAATATATCCGCGGCGTTGCCTGCCTGTCGGGCACCAAGGAAGCCTGCCGCGAAGGTGAATGCGGCGCCTGCACCGTGCTGGTGGGCGCAAAGCAGGCCGACGGCAGCATGACCTATAAGGCCTGCGCCTCCTGCCTGCTGCCGATAGGCGACGTGGACGGCTGCCACATTGTTACCGTGGAAGGTCTTATAGGCGAACCCCTGACACTGGTGCAGCGGCTTATCGTGGAGAACAACGCCTCGCAGTGCGGTTTCTGCACGCCGGGCATAGTGCTTTCGCTCACCGGTTTCTGCCTGGGCAGCCCAGAGCTTTCTTATGAGGACGCGGTGAACGCGCTGGACGGCAATATCTGCCGCTGCACCGGCTACGTCTCCATCCGCAACGCGGCGCGCGCGCTGTGCGAAAAACTGGCGCAGCTCGATACCGATCCGTCCGAAAGGCTGGGCTCGCTTATCACCCTTGGCGTTGTGCCTGAATACTTCCGCGCTATCCCGGACCAACTGGCGCGGCTGCACGCTGCCCCCCGGCCCGCCGGCAAGGACGCGGTGCTTGTGGCCGGCGGCACTGACCTGTTCGTGCAGAGGCCGGAACAGCTGCTTGAAAGCGATCTTTGTTTCCTCTCCGACCGCTGCGATCTGGCTTATGTCCATGCGGACGGCGATGTGCTGCGTGTGGGCGGAGCGGTCACTATAGAGGATTTCCGCCGTTCCGCGGCCGTGCAGCGGTATTTCCCGGCCGTGGCGCATGACCTGCTGCGGCACTCCTCCACCCTTTTACGCAACAAGGCTACGCTAACCGGCAATATAGTCAACGCCTCGCCCATCGGAGACGCCGCCATCATCCTGCTGGCGCTCGACGCGCGGCTTGTGATAGTGAACGCCGCCGGCGCCAGGCGCGAAGTGCCGCTCTCTAAATTCTTCCTGGGTTATAAGAAGACGGACCTGGCCTGCGGCGAGCTGGTAAGCGAGATCGTGATCCCGCTGCTGCCTGCCGGCGCCCGCTATCATTTTGAGAAAGTCTCCAACCGCGCCACGCTGGACATTGCCGCGGTGAACACCGCGCTGCGGCTTACCACCGGCCCCGACGGCGCCATTACTGATATACGCCTGTCCGTAGGCGGCGTGGCGCCTGTGCCCATGCTTATAGAAGGGCTCGAGGTCTTTTACGGCCGCAAGCCGGACTCCGCGACGGCCGAGGCCATAGGCCAGGCGGTCGAAGCCGCCGCAAAGCCCATAGACGATATACGCGGCGCGGCCGCATACAAGAAACTGCTGGCTGGCCGGCTGGTGCGCGCCCATTTTACCGCGCCGGCCGCGGCGGCGGAGGCCATATGAAGAACGAAGACATGAACATGCACGTGCGCGGCGCTTCGCGTTTTGTGGACGATATACCGGTGCCCGGCTGCCTGCACGCGGCGCTATATACCTCGCCGGTTGCCCGCGGCAGGATACGCGCGCTGGATATTTCCAAGGCCGCCGCGGCGCAGGGCGTTGCGGCGGTCTATACGCACCGCGACGTGCCCGGCCTTAACCAGGTGGGGCATGTACTTAAGGACCAGCCTTTGCTGGCCGTGGACGGCGTTGAGTATATAGGCCAGCCCATAGCGATAGTGGTGGCCGATACGCAGCGCAACGCGCGGCTAGCGGTTAAACTTATAACCTCCGACATAGAGAAGCAGGAAGCGGTGTTCGACCCGCGCGAGGCCGCCGCGAAGGGGCTGATACACGGCGCCAAGCGCGTGCTGGTGAACGGTGATACCGGGGCGGCTTTTGCGAAGTGCAAATACGTGGCGCAGGGGCGTCTTTCCAGCGGCCCGCAGGAACATTTTTATTTTGAAACGCAGCGCGCCCTGGCCGAGCCCGGCGAACACGACACCATAAAAGTGCACGCAAGCTCCCAGTCGCCCGGCGCTTTTCACCGGCACATAGCCGAAGTGCTGGGCATAC
>CALMZU010000144.1 GCA_937870775.1 uncultured Elusimicrobia bacterium | reverse complement strand
GCAGAACAAGTTCACGTCGAACCTATTCACCCCCGTTAAAGGGTTCTCAAAGAACTGCTACCCTTATAGTTTAGCAGGTTTTCATTGGAAAGAACAGAGACCAAAGGGTACAAAACGGCCCTTTGTGCCCAGCCCGCTATAGGCCATAATACACCCGGTTCCAGGGCCCTTCGCCTCAATCGCCGGGGCGGCCGGAATTTATACCATTTACCCATGAGGCACGGAGGGTAAATGAAAAAAGCGATCATAGCCGCGATACTGTTGCTGCCCGGCGCCGCGCGCGCCGCGGAGGCCGACCATTTCACCGTGGACGAGGCCCAGGTGGCCGACGTGACGGCCGAGGTGAACGAACTGGCCAACGACGGCCTGGCAAGGGTCATAGACGAACTGAACGCGTCCGGCTCCTGCGACGGCGGCAGGGAGAGCGACGAACTGCTCTACGACAGGCTGACGGACATCTTCTCCAACCATAAGAAAGGCCAGCTGGTGCAGGCCATAACCGGCGGCAGCATACCCCGCACGGTGATACCCCTCAAGTCCTCGGTATACAGCGAATGGAGCATCTTCAACGGCTTCCTGCTGGGACGCCGCGGCGCCGGCAAGAGCCAGCTGGCGCTGTTCCCGCTGGTGAAGATAGGCGACACGGTGGTGGGCGCGGACAAACTTGAGCACATGTTCGGCATGGGCCTGCGTTACTATAAGAAACACTATTTCGAAGGCCGTCCCCTCGTGAGCGTGCTGAAGAACGGCATCTTCCGGGAAAAGACCTTCCTCGGCGGCAACATGCTGGCCACCGGCGTGTTCTCATACGCTGACCTCTCCGCCAACTTCAACGGCATGCGTTTCTGGAACCATATGCTGCAGCGCCAGGACGACGTGCTGGGTCCGCAGCATAACGCCGGCCCCTACCTGTTCTGCCGCGCCGGCAAATGGGTGAAGAACGAGGAACGCCCCATAGACCTGCGCACCTACGTGGACCCGACGATGCAGGAGAGCATGAACTGCTCCAAGTTCGCCACCGAGGGCGGGCTTGAGAAATTCCGGACGGCCCTGGCCGCGCTGCAGACCCGCGACGCCTCGCGCGTCTACACCTGCCCGGAGAATCCCGGCCTGCTGGACGAGGCCGCGAGGAAATACGAGGTGGAGATAAAGGACGACGGGCGCGGCAGCACCGTGGACCACTGGATCATCAACAGGGAAGGCAACGGCAGGGTTTCCTACTTCAACGAATTCTGAAACCGCGGCGCCTGGAAAGAAGGGTCCCCTCTACAGGGGGCCCTTTTTTTGCGGGTGATAGTGCGTGTACACTTTGCGCACGCGCGGGAACTTCTCGTATACGGCCTTCTCGGCCAGCGTGGCTATGCGGTCGCCGTCGCGCACGGCGAGCGAACCGTCCACGCAGAACTTCACGTTAACTGTGAAATGCGGTCCGAAGCGGTGCGCGTGCACCTCCTCGACGGACTTTATCCCCTCCACGCCGGAGAGCGCCTCGCGTATGCCGGCGTCCAGCTCGCGGCCGGGCACGGCGTCCATCAGCTCGGCGGCCGAATCCTTCAGTATGCCGGCGCCGGTTTTCAGGATGAAGACCGACACCACCGCGCCGGCGAGCGGGTCCACCCAGGCGTGGCCCAGCAGCGCCAGGGTTATGCCGGCGGCGGCCGCCATGGAGGCCATGACGTCGTTCACATGGTCCTTGGCCAGCGCCATCACCACCTGGTTGCCGGTGGCCGCGCCTATAGCCCGGGTCTTGGCCGCGAGGCCGAGCTTGAGAACTATGGTAAAAAGCGCCGTCCACAACGCAAAGCGCGAGACGGCCGCTCCGTCTGAGAGCCCCTTGTAGAGATGCCAGCCGCGGTCGGCCGAGTCCCAGAATATGGCCACGCCGGTGGTCACTATAAAAGCCCCCACCACCAGCGCCGCTATGGTCTCCAGCTGGGCGTGACCATAGGGATGCTCCTCGTCGGGCGGCTGACGCGACAGCCGCACGAAGATCTTTACCGCGATATAATAGACGAGGTCCGAGGTGGAATTGACGCCGTCGGCCAGCAGCGCGGCGCTGTGGCCCGCTATGCCCACCGTGGTCTTTAGCAGCGCCAGGAAAACGTTGGACCACAGGCCCGCGTTAACCGCGAAATCGCAGGCCGCGTTCCTCTCGCTGCGCTCTGACGGAGTTCCTTCCCCCATAGCCGTATTATAGCAGGGCGGCGGCCGCCGCGGCCACATCGGCCAGCGGGTCGGCCACGTCCGTTATGCGTATGCCGTCGCCGGCCTTGGACGGGATGAAAGAGAGCCTGTCGCCGAAGGCGGCGCGCCAGCCGGCTATGGCCTTGCCCTCCACCTTGGCGCCGGGCAGGAAGAAAAGTTCCAGCGTGTCGTCCTTCTGCGTCACGGAACGCGCGGCGCGCCTGGCCAGCACCTTCTTGAGGCGTATGATCTCGACGAGGTTTTTCAGCGGCTCCGGGGCCTCGCCGGAAATGTCCTCGAAACCTTTCAGCACCTCGGCCAGTTCCGCGGCCTTGGCGTTAAGCAGTTTCTTGTAGAAGTTCAGCCGCTCCATGTCGTCGCCGACGTAGTCTTCGGGGATGAAGGCCGGCACCAGCAGGTCCATCTTCGGCTCGGGCAGCTCGGCCGCGCCGGCGCGGCCCTTTATGCGGTCTATCTCGCCGTTGAGCAGTTTTATGTACATCTCGAGGCCGATGGAATTTATGAAACCGTGCTGCCGCACGCCCAGCAGCTCGCCGGCGCCGCGTATCTCGAGGTCCCGCATGGCCAGGCGGAAGCCCGAGCCCAGCTCGGTAAACTCCTCCAGCGCGGAGAGACGGCGCACCGCGTCCTCGCTTATCGGCCCGGGCTCCTCCCCCGCGGATGGCGGCGGGGCTATCAGCTCGGCCTTCTTCGCCAGTTTCCCCGCCGCGTGCTTCATCCAGCCGGGGTAATAAAGGTAGCAGTAGGCCTTCTGCTTCTCGCGGCCTATGCGGCCGCGCAGCTGGTAGAGCTGCGCGAGGCCCATCTCGTGGGCGTTCTCGACGATGAGAGTGTTCACGCCGGGGATGTCGAGGCCGGACTCTATGATGGTGGTGGCCATCAGCACGTCGTACTTGCGGTTGAGGAACTCCCACATGTACTTCTCCACCTCTTCGGCCTTCATCTGGCCGTGCACCACCGCGACGCGCAGCTCCGGCATCAGCTTCTTGAGGTAGGCGCGGCGGCTGTCTATGGTCTGCACCCGGTTGTGCACGTAGTACACCTGGCCGCCGCGGGCGAGCTCGTAGGTGACGGCCTCGGCCGCGCCCTTCTCGTTGAAGGGCCGCACGAAGGTGGATATGGCCTGCCGCCCGACTGGCGCGCTCTCTATCACCGACATGGACTTAAGCGACGAGAGCGACTGGTAGAGGGTGCGCGGTATCGGCGTGGCGCTCATCATCAGGCAGTGCACGCCCTTGGACGCGGTCTTTATCCTGTCCTTGTCCTTCACGCCGAAGCGGTGCTCCTCGTCGACGGACATCAGGCCCAGGCCGGCGAAGGCCACGTCCTTCTGCAGAAGCCGGTGGGTGCCAATGATGATGTCCACCTTGCCGCGGGCCAGGTCCTCCAGGATCTTCTTCTGCTCGGCCTTCGGCACGAAGCGCGAGATGGCCTTTATGTTCACCGGGAAACCGGCGAAGCGCTTGGTGAAATTGCGGCAGTGCTGGTCGGCGAGGATAGTGGTGGGCACCAGCACGGCGGCCTGCCGGCCGTTGGCCACGGCGCGCATCGCGGCGCGCATGGCCACCTCGGTCTTGCCGAAGCCCACGTCGCCGGCCACCAGCCGGTTCATCGGCAGCTCCTTCGACATGTCGTCCAAGACCTCGGCTATGGCGCGGGCCTGGTCGGGCGTCTCCTCGTAAGGGAAGGACGCGGCGAACTCGTCCTCCAGGTGGCCGCCGTGCGGCAGGGCCGCGGTCTTCAGCGCGGCGCGCTCGGCCTCGAGCTTCAGTATGTCCATCGCCAGCGCCTCCACCTCCTTCTTCACCCGGCCCTTCATCTCGGTCCAGGTCTTGGTGTCCATGTGGGAAAGGCGCGGCGCCTTGCCCTCGGCGCTGATGTACTTCTGCACGCGGCTGAAATCGTGCAGCGGCACCAGGAGCTTGTCGCCGCGGGCGTACTCCAGGTACAGGCAGTCGGAATCCTCCACGCGCTCGCCGGCCGGGTTGTGGAAATAGGCCTTCTTTATGCCGAGGTAGCGGCCCACGCCGTAGTCCTCGTGCACGATGAAGTCGCCGACCTTGAGGTCGGTCCATTTGAAGAACTTGTTCCTGGGCTTGAGCGAGGCGGGGTCGAAGCGGTAGCGGCGGCGGAAAAGCTCCGACGTGGTCACCACGGCCGTGCGCGACGGCGCGTGGACGAAGCCCTCCTCTATGTAGCCGGTGGCCATGGAGACCATGCCGGCGGCCCCGGCGTCGGTCAGCGCCTCGGCCAGGCGTTCGCTCTCGCCGCGGTTTATGCAGAATATGGTGGCGGCCACGCCGGCTTTAGAGAGGCGCTTCAGCTCGCCGGCGAGCAGGCCTATGTCGGAATTGAAATTAAGGTTGGAGACCGCGCCGAAATCCTCCCCCTCCTCGTCGAGGGCGGAGAAGGCGTACACGTCGTCGGTGAAGAACTCCGCCCCCTCGGCCGGGGCGTCCAGCAGCACCTTCCAGCCGGTCCCGGCGCAGGCGGACAGCGGGCGGCCGGGGGCGTCGAAGACGTTCGGCGGCACCTCCACGTTCTCAAGGAAGTCCGAGGTGTGCTGGGTATCTATGTCGAACCAGCGAATGCTCTCAAGTTTATCGTCGGAGAAGAACAGCCTGAGCGGACGGTCGAAACCGGGCGCGTAGAAATCCACCACCGAGCCGCGCGCCGCGAACTGGCCGCGCTCCTCCACGAACGAGACGCGCTCGTAGCCGGCCTTTATGAAGCGGTCCAGCGAGGCGCCGCGCTCGTAGCAGTGGCCCTGCCTGAAATAGAAGCGGCGGTCCTCGTAGCCGGCCGCGTCCATCACGGTCTCGCGCAGCGCCTCCGGCGAGGCCACGTGCAGGTAGTTCATGCCGGGCTCTGGCGAGTAGAGGGCCTTCATGGCCCGGGCTTTCTCGGAGGTGTCGCCGCCCCACAGGCAGACCTTGAAGGGCGGGACCTTGGCCAGCGAGGACAGGGAGTTGAAGGCGTGCTGCCAGGCGTCCAGAGCCTCCTCGGAGGCGGCGGCCACCAGCATGTGGCCCGGCGCCCGGGCGTACTCCTTCAGCGCGAACCAGGCCTTCGCGCCGGTGTTGGGTGCCCCTTTTATCGTCCTGATCTTCATCGCGGCTTCACCGATTAGGATAATGATATAATTTTCTCAGGGCAGGAAGGCGGGAACTTATGAGCCAGACCATACTTTTAGTCGAGGACGATGCCGACATGCGCGGCCTGCTGGTCAGGCAGCTGAAGGACGGCGGCTACAAGGTGCGGACCTGCGACAACGGCGCGGACGTGCTGCCGGCGCTATACGACGAACTGCCGGACCTGATGGTGCTGGACGTGATGCTGCCGGGCATGGACGGCCTGACCCTGCTCTCCACGATAGCGCGCGAGGGCGGGCCGAAACTGAAAGGCCTGCGCGTAGTGGTTATCTCCGCCTTCGTCACGTCGGAACAGACCTTCCTGAATTTCCCTCACGTCTCCTCCTTCCTCGCGAAGCCTTTCGAGCTCTCGGATTTCACGAACGCGGTGAAGAAGGCCCTCGGGAACGCGGACCGTCCGCGTTAACTTATGCTCAAATGGGTTGAGATAGACCTCAAAGTTCTGACCGGGAACGTGCGCGCGATAAAGCGCGCGCTGGCGCCCGGCACGGCCTTCATGGCCGTGGTGAAGGCCGACGGCTACGGCCACGGCGCCGCCGCCGTGGGGCGCACGGCGCTGGCTAACGGCGCTGACTGCCTGGGCGTGCTGACGGCGGAGGAAGGCGCGGCGCTGCGCGCTGAGCTGCCGCGCGCGGAGATACATTTGCTGGCCCCCTCGCTGCCGGAAGAGGCGCCGCTTATAGTCAGGAACTCCCTTGTGCCCACCGCCGATTCGCTCCAGTTCATAAAGGCCCTGGACGCCGCGGCGGCGAAGCCGGCGCGCTACCATATCGACGTGGACCTGGGCCTGGGCCGCTGGGGCGTGGCGCCGGACGGCGCAGAACGCCTGCTCAAGGCGGCGCTGAAGTTCAGGAAGGCCGTGCCCTGCGGGGTTTCGGCCCACCTGGCCTACCGCCCGGCGCAGAACATGACCGAGGCCGAGGAGAAGCTTTCGTCCTTCAGCGCACTGGCGGACCGGCTGCGGCGCCTGGCGCCGGGGCTTAAGGCCCACGCGGCCAACAGCGCCATACTCTGCGACCTGCCGCGCTGGCAGCTGGACATGGTGCGCGTCGGCAACCTGATGTACGGGATCTACCCGACGAACGTGTACCAGAAGAAGCGGCAGGGGCCGCCGCTGCCGGGCCTCGGCCGCCCGTGGCAGTTCTACGCGAGGATAATTTCACTGCGGAACGTGAAGAAGGGCGAGTCGCTGGGCTATTCGGCCGAGTTCACGGCCCCATCGGACATGCGGCTGGCCACTATCCCCGCCGGGTACTCCGACGGGCTTACGATGGAACCCACCGAGGGCCAGATCCGCATAGCGGCCGGTTTCCGCTACTGGGGCATCATAAACGGGAAGAAAGCTTACTTCACCGGCAAGACCGGCATAGCCCACACGCTGCTGGACGTGACGGACATCCCCGAGGCCCGCATAGGCGCCCCCGTCGCCCTGCACGTCCGCCGCACCGCCGCCAACGCCCGCATCCCGCGGGTATA
>CALMZU010000143.1 GCA_937870775.1 uncultured Elusimicrobia bacterium | reverse complement strand
GACGCGCTGGAAAAGGCCATGCAGATCTTCCCTTCCTATAAGGAACTCAGGACCCTCTACCTGCTGGCGGAACTGGAGGAGCGCGCCCCCACGCCTGAGGTCGCTATCTCCACCGCCGCGCTCGACACTTCCGCCGACAACGCCGGCTTCTTCGACTGCGTGTTCGGGAACGGGGATTGCGCCAGGGGAGGGAACTACCTGACGCATACGGTGCAGAAAGGCGAGACGATGGCAGACATAGCCATAAAGTACTATAACGACTACAAGCTTTGGGAAAAGATCTGGCAGGCCAACCCGCAGATCACCAATCCGCACCGCCTGGAAAAAGGCACCCGCCTCCTTATCCCGCTGGATAAATAGCCGGCGCCTGCCGTTATTCTTGTTACGTACGGCTGTTTTTATCTACAATTTAGGTTTGGAGGCCTAATGACCGAACCTAAAGACCTTTACTCCTGCCTTGCCAAGACGGCCGAGAGGGACCCCGAGCAGACAGCTTTCGTAACAGGCGACAAGAGCCTGTCCTGGCACGAGATGCTGTTCGCGGTGGACCGCGCAGCCGACATGTTCTGGCAGCTGGGCATACGCAAGGGCGACCGCACCGCGGTGGTGCTGCGCAACTCGCCCGAGTTCATCATAGCCTGCTTCGCGCTGGCCAAGCTGGGCGCGGTGGCCGTCCCGGTAAATTTCATGGTCTCCAAGGAAGAGGAGATAACCTTCATCCTCACCAACTCCGCCTGCAAGGGCGTGGTGACCGAGAAGGAATACATAAAGAACTACGTGCCGCTCAAGAAGAAGATCCCCGGCCTCAAGTTCATAGTCTCCACCGATTTCACCGGCATAGACGGCGTGGTGGACTTCTGGCATTACCTCAAGCACGCGCACTACCACCCGCAGACCCAGAAGAACCTGGCCGACGAGCACGACACCGTCTGCATACTCTACACCTCCGGCACCACCGGCAACCCCAAGGGCGTGCTCTTAAGCCACCACAACATGATAGAGAACGCCAAGGCCGGCATAGCCCACATGGAGCCTACCAAGAAGGACGTCTTCATGGCGCTGCTGCCCATGTTCCACACCTTCTCGTGGATAGGCGACGTGGTGGTCCCGATACTGCTGGGCTCTAAGACCCTTATCGTCAAGAGCATCACCCCTCCGAAACTGTGGCTGCAGGCCATGGGCCGCGAGGGCGTCACCATCATGATAGCCGTGCCGCAGATCTACAACGTGCTGTCCAAGGAGGCCCGCGGCCTCAAGAAGTTCTTCCTGAAGTTCTGGAGCTTCCGCAAGGTGCGCCTGTGCCTGTCCGGCGCCGCGCCGCTCAGCCACACGGTGAAGCACACCTTCGACAAGACCTTCGGCATACCGATACTCGAGGGCTACGGCCTCACCGAGACCAGCCCCATAGTCTCCATCACCCCGGTCAAGAACAAGAAGCACGGCTCGGTGGGCAAGCCGATACCCGGCGTGAAGGTGCGCATCATGGGCGAGGACGGCAGGCATCTGCCGGCCGGCGAGGAAGGCGAGATCTGCGTGATGGGCCCGAACATAACCAAGGGCTACCACGAGAACCCGCAGGCCACCCGCGAGCTGTTCACCGAGGACGGCTGGCTGAAGACCGGCGACATCGGCGTGCTGGACACCGACGGCTTCCTCTTCATACGCGACCGCAAGAAGGACATGGTCATCGTGAAGGGCCTCAAGGTGTTCCCGGCCCAGATAGAGCACACTCTCTGCGCGCACCCCAAGGTGCAGGAATGCGCCGTGATAGGCATACCGGACGGCTCCGGCAACGAGACGATGAAATGCTTCTGCGTGGCCAAGCCCGACGAGAAGCTTGAGAAGGCCGAGATACAGGTCTACATAAAGGCCAACCTCGACCCGTACAAGAGGCCGCGCGAAGTGGAGATAGTGAAGGCGCTGCCGAAGAACAGCATGCAGAAGGTCCTCAAGCGCGAGCTGCTCAAGAAGGAGCTCGAGAAGCGCATGAAGGCGGCGGCGCAGCACCTGGCGGAAAAAGCGGAACAGGCCGTGCATTGAGCGCGGCCGCTCCTGGTAAGGCAACATGGACAAACTGACCGGCGGCATACTCTCGGCGTTCGGCGAGGCCTGGCTCGTAGGAGGCGCGCTCAGGGACGCGCTGCTCAAAAAGCCTTTCAACGACATAGACATCGCCGTGCCCCCGTCGCCCGATTTCAGGGCCCGCACGGAGAAACTGGCGCGCGCGCTGGGCGCGGCCTGGTTCCCGCTGGACGAGGAGACGCAGGTCTACCGCCTCACCTCGCGCAAGGGGACTTTCCAGCTGGACGTGATGCCCTTCGTAGGCGGAGAGCTGAAGAGCGACCTCGCCCGGCGCGACTTCACGATCAACGCGCTGGCCATGCGCATCGAGGAGGGGACGAAGTTCAAACCCCTGAAGGCCGGCGGCTTCACGCTGGCGGTCAGGAAGGCGGACGTCACCGACCTCTGCGGCGGCCTGAAGGACCTGGCCGCGAAGACCGTAAAGCCGGTCTCGAAGAACGTTTTCAAGGAGGACCCGGTACGCCTGCTGAGGGCCTTCCGCATAGCCTCCGGCCTCGGCTTCTCAGTATCGCCGGCGGCGCTGAAGGGGATAAAGGCGCAGGCCGCGCTTATAAGGACCACCGCCCCCGAGCGCGTGCGCGAGGAACTGATGCGGCTCCTCGAGAGCGCCGAGTCGCACAGGTGGCTGGCGCTGATGCACAAGCACGGCCTGCTGACCGCCGTGTTCCCGGACCTCGCCGCGCAGGAGACCTGCGCCACCGGCTACTACGGCAAAGGCGGGGTGCTCAAGCACACCATGCTCGTCGTGGAGCGCATGGACCACCTTTTCACTGACCTGAAAGCTTACATACCCGACCACCGCAAGGTGGCCGACCAGATCCCGGCGCCGCGGCTCTTCAAGCTGGCCGCGCTGCTGCACGACATAGCCAAGCCGCCGAAGGCCGCCATGGTCAACGGCCGGCTGCGCTTCTTCGGCCACGAGGAGTACGGCGCCATCATGACCGAAAAGGTCATGAGCGACCTGCGCTTCTCCCGCGACGAGATAAGGCTGGTCACGAAGATCATAGGCACGCACCTGCGCCCCGGCAACCTCGCCGCCAACGACTCGATATCGGACCGCGCGATGTTCCGCTTCTTCAGGAGCATGGGCGACTGCACGGTGCCGCTGCTGCTGCTGTCCTGGGCGGACCACGCCAGCTACGTCTCGGCGGAGAAACTGAAGTCCTTCCGCCCCAGGCTGCAGGACGAGCCGGCCCCGCTGCCGAAGGAAGGCCTGCCCTACAATTCCCCGAAGAAGACCCTGCGCTACATGCAGGTACTGGGCCTGCTGCTGCGCGTGTACGTCAGGAAGAACATGAAGCTGCGCTCCGCCCGCCTCATCGACGGCAACGACGTCATAAAGACCCTGAAGATGCCCGAAGGGCCGCGCGTGGGGGAGATACTGGAAAGGGTGCAGCTGCTGCAGTTCGAAGGCAAGATAAAGACGCGCGACCAGGCGCTGAAGGCCCTCAAGGGCATGCGCTGAAACCCGCCTTCCCCGAAGGGCCTATGTCCGCATAGGCCCTTTTTTCATTTATATGGGCCCCCATGGCCCGTGCCGCGCCGCGGGCCGTGTTATAGACTATACCCAGGTGGAGGGAAGAACAATATGAAAAACAGGTTCGCTATATCGGCCGCTCTCGTCCTGGTAACCGGCATGGGCCTCGCCTTCGCCGGCGAGACCGCCAAGCCCGCTGCGCAGGCCGCCCCGGCGGTGCAGGCCGAGGACCCCAAGGCTAAAGAGTTCAAGGACATCCTTTTCAAGCTGGTGCGCCAGGACGAATACCTCGACGAGGCCATCGACGTGCTGGACTCCTCCAACGGCCGCCTCTCCGCCCACGACGCCACCGCGATGGGCCTGAACCTGAAGATGATAGCCGGCAGCCTGGCCAAGGTCTCCGAACTCAACAAGAAGGAGTTCGCCTCCATACAGCCCGGCTCCAGCCTGGCCAACTACACCAACACCATACTCAGCTACAGCCGCAAGGTGGACCGCAAGGCCGCCCGCGTGAACCTGATAATAGCGCAGATCTCCGCCAAGAGCAAGAAAGCCGCCATGCGCGACGCCGTGTCCTCGAAGAAAGGCGCGAAGAAAGGCGGCAAGAAGCTCACCCAGATGCTGGAAGAGAAGAACGCCCTGGCCGCGCTGGCCGCCGACGCGAAGAAGCTGCGCGGCGCCTCCCGCGACCTCAGCGCCACCAGCAAGTGGCTCTACATCGCTTCGAAATAACGTCCGCAGGCTCTCCCTCAGCGTCCCCCGCCGGCAAGGCGGGGGATTTTTTTCGCCGTTATAAAAGTTGTAAAATCATCTTATGAAAGACCCTCTCGAATCGGCAGCCCTGGAGATACTTAAAGGCATAGGCGAAGACCCCTCCCGCGAGGGACTGGTGAAAACGCCGCAGCGCGTGGCCAAGGCCTGGCGCGAGATAACCTCCGGCTACAACGCCGACCTGGACAAGGTCTTCAACGGCGCCTTCTTCAAGGCCGATTACCGCGAGATGGTGATAGTGAAGGACATAGCCTTCTACTCGCTGTGCGAGCACCACATGCTGCCTTTCTTCGGCAAGGCGCACGTAGCCTATATCCCCAACGGCCGCATAGTCGGCCTCTCCAAGATACCCCGCCTCGTCGAGACCTTCGCCCGCAGGCTGCAGGTGCAGGAGCGTCTTACCGAGGAGATAGCCGCCACCCTCTACAAGGTCCTGAAGCCCCGCGGCGTGGGCGTGGTGATGGAGGCCGAGCACCTCTGCGTCAGCATGCGCGGCGTCAGGAACGAAACGGCCTACGCCACCACCAGTTCCATGCTGGGCGTCTTCCAGAAAGACAACAGGGTCAGGGAGGAATTCCTGAACCTGATAAAGAAATAATATATTATTGATATTCCAAAGAGTTTTAAGTAGAATTTACGGGTAGTTTTTCACGGGTCGCGGGTGTAGTTCAATGGTAGAACGAGTGCTTCCCAAGCATTAGACGTGGGTTCGATTCCCATCACCCGCTCCAAAAATTTCCGCCGGCCTTCCGGCGGGGGGAAAACGGGCGAAAAACAACCCTATGACTAAATCAAAGAACTTCTGGGCGGCCGCGGCTGTAATATGCCTGGCCGTCATGGCCTATTCCGCCTACGCCGTATACGGGCGCGTCTCGCTGCACATGTGGGGCGACTCCATAGAGGTGCGCCCGGTGCCGCTGCCGGAAAACAAGCCCGAAGAGCAGGCCGCGGCCCCGCAGGAGGCGCCGGCTGAGACGGCCGAAGCCCCCAAGCCCGCCGAGGCCGCGCAGGCGCCCGCCGCCGCGCAGGCCGACGAGAAGGTGAAGGCCGTGAAGACCCTCTTCACCTACAAGGACGCCAAGGCCAAGTCGGTGCAGATAGCCGGCAGCTTCACCTCGTGGAAGAACGTGAAGATGGCGAAGAAGGACGGCGTCTGGAAGACCGAGATCTATATACTCCCCGGCACCTATCCCTACCACTTCACGGTGGACGGCAAGAAGAAGCTGGACCCGGGCAAACCCAAGGCCCCCACCGGCGACTCGCTGGTGGACGTGAACTGAGCCGCGGCGTAACAAACCTGTAACACCCTTCAGCTAGACTATAACGTGCGCTTATGAACTTTAGAAAAGTCATACCCCTATGCCTTACGGCCCTCGCGGCCTTCGCTTCCGCCGCGGGCGCCGCCATGACCGCCCGGCACAGCCACACTTCGACGCTGCTGCCCGACGGCAACTTCCTGATCATAGGCGGCGTTACGAACAGCGCCAACGCGGTGACCGACGTGGTGGAGATGTACAACATGACCACCAACGCCTACGAGACCTGGGCCGGCGGCCTTTCAGTGGCCAGGTCCTCGCATACCGCCACGCTGATGTCCGACGGCCGCGTGCTGGTAGCCGGCGGCTTCGACGCCAGCGGCACGCCCATGAGCTCGCTGGAGATCTGCTATCCCAACAACACCCCCAAGAGCTGCTCCTCCATAGGCGCCGTTCTGACCACGCCCCGCGGCGGCCATACGGCCACCCTGCTCTCCAAGGGCCCCTATTCCGGCCAGGTGCTTC
>CALMZU010000142.1 GCA_937870775.1 uncultured Elusimicrobia bacterium | reverse complement strand
CGTTTCCACCATCGGAGAAGAAACCGTCCTCGTCCGGCCCTCGGTGCGCGAGCGAGGCCGCCATGCCTTTCAGCAGGGTCTCGTTAGGCTCGCCCGTGAATCCGCAGATGCCGCACATGACTACCTCCCGCCGCAGAGCCGCCCGTAAAAGGCCTCATGGGCCCCGACGAAGGCGTCGAGGGAATAGGAGCAGGCCTTCAGCCTCGCCCCGCGCCCTAGCGCCAGCGCCGCCGGGATATCACCGGCCATGTTGCCTATCGCCGCCGCCAGGCTGGCGGCGTTGCCCGGTGGCACCAGCACGGCCTCAGAGCCTCCGGCGGCCGTCCCGCTTATCCCGGGGATATCGGAGGCTATGACCGGCTTGCCCATGGCCATGGCCTCCAGCAGCGCCAGCGGCTGACCTTCGCTCAATGACGGCATTATGAATATATCCACGGCCCCGAGCAGGTCCCTGGTCCCGGCGACTTCGCCGCAGAAGACCACGCTGTCCTTCAGCCCGAGCCCCTCGGCCATCTTCCGCAGCTGCCGCTCCTGGCTGCCAGCACCGGCTATCAGGCAGACCATACGGCCGCGCAGTTCAGGCGCAGCCCTGAGGGCGGCCGCCAGCGCCTCAAGCAGGCAGGCATGGCCTTTTTCCTTTTCCAGGCGCCCGACCGCGCCCAGCACCAGTTTGCCGCGCAGGCCGAACCTCTCGATCACTGGCCCGGCGTCGAACCTGTCGGGGCTGAACTCGGAAAGATCGACGCCGTTGGGGATGACATCGACGGATGGAAAGTAGCGGCGCAGCATGGCCGCCAGCGGCTCCGAAACGGTGATGCAGGCGGAGAACCGCCTGGCGGCGTACGCGTACAGGGAGCGGTAAAGGGTCTTCCTGACAGGGCCTACGTCGAAGACGTCCACGGGGGCTGCGGCCGTGGCTACGGCCAGGGCCCCCGTGCCCCGAGCCGCCAGCCCGCAGAAGAAATCGGCGCGCGCCCCCTGGCTGTGAACGATATCGATGGCGTTATCGCGGAGCAGGCGCCTGAGCCTGCAGATATTGAAGGGATCGAAGCGGCGGCCGAGGTCCAGCGGCAGGAACCGGCATACGTCCCTGACCTCCGAATAGAAGCGCCCTTCGGGCCTTGAGGCGCAGAAGAGCTCCCAGCGCCCCGGGGACAGGCCGCGGAGCAGCTGGGCAAAAGACCGTTCCCCGCCGCCATAGCCGGAATTCTCTATCACGAAGAGCAGTTTCTTTTTTTCGTCCATTGAGCCTCTCAGAAACAGGTATCCCCGCAAGGGCCGGGCCGCCAGGCGCAATCGGCCGGCGAATGGCGGACCTTGCGCAACAGGAAGAACGAGAAGGCGGAAAGCCCCGGGAGACGGCCGACAAAATGATCGGACAGCACGGCGGGCAGAGGGTAAAGATTGGCCCCGCCGGACGCCTCCAGGCGGAAATTCCCGTTAAGTTCCAGGAACTCCCGCATATCCCTGCAGGAGAAACCGCGCACATGCGGGCCGGCTATAGCCACCGCCAGCGGCTGCCGGCCAGCCGCCAGCAGCATGCGGTTATAAAGGCCGGCCAGGTTCGGCACGCCTATAAGCAGGTGTCCCCCCGTTTTCACGACCCGGTCCATCTGCTGCAGCGGCAGGTAGATGTTCTTGAGATGCTCGAGTACCTGGTTGCATACCACCAGGTCGAAATATTCGTCCGGGAACGGGAAGGCGTCCTTCTCTATGTCCAGGGCGCGCACCTGCAGGCGGGCGGCGGCCTCCCGTATATAGTTCTCCTGCGCCTCTATCCCGAAAAGGCCTCCGGGAGGCACGCCCATAGCCTCAGCATAGGCCGCGGCCTTCGCCCCGGAGCCGCAGCCCACGTCGAGCATGGGATCCGGGCGCAGGCCGGATATGAGCCTCAGCACGGCCCCGTGGATACGCGCGCTTTCGGCGCCGGCGCCGGCGAAACGCCTTGCTAAAGACCGCAGCGCCCCGGTCATATGCCTCTCTCCCCGTCGAGGACGCCAAGATAGTTCCGGCGGTAGCCGTCCGCCATCCCGTCCAGTCCGAACCTGGCGGCAACCCGGGCCGCGGCTTCCCGCGCCAGCGCCAGGGCGGAGGCAGGCTCGTCGAGCAGCCGCGCGATCCCGGCGGCAAGTTCCCCGGGGTCCTCAGGCCGTACCGCTATGCCGGTCACCCCGTCCTCGAGCAGATCATAGTGGCCGGCTATCCCTGTGGCCACGCAGGGCAGCCCCGCCAGCATGGCTTCGCCGAGCGAGATGCCGAAACCTTCCCAGCGCGAGGGGGCGGCGTATATATCCGAGGCGGCAAGGACTTCCCCCACATCGGCTCGGCGCCCCAGGAAGAATACTTTTTCGGATAGGCCGGCCCCGGCGGCATAGGCGCGCAGCGCCGCTTCGTCCTCTCCGTCCCCGGCCAGGAGCAGGCGCAGTCCCGGCCGCCCTGCCGCGAGCAGGGCGAAAGCGCGCAGCAGCACGTCCTGCCCCTTCTGCCGGGCCAGGCGGGCGACGCAGCAGACCACGTCCTCCGAAGCCCCTATGCCCAGCTCGCGTCTGAGCCCCGGCTCGGCCGGCACCGGCAGCGGAGCGATGCCGTTCTGCACCACCGCGAATCGTCCGCCGCGGCAGCCCGCCTCGGCCCGGATCCCTTCGGAACAGAATATGACGCGGCGGCAGAGCATGAAGGAAGCTCGGTTCAATATGCGCCAGTACCAGGGCTCGCTCGAGAGCGGGTTCTGTACCGTATGTACCACGCTGGTGCCCGGCATCAGCAGCGCGGCCACGCGCACGGGCACGGAAAGTTCGGCCAGGTTGGTCTGTACTATCGCCGGCCGCAGCCCCGAAAGCAGCCCGAAAAAACGGCCCCAGGCGCGCAGGTCCAGGTAGCGCGAAGCCCCGAGCACAACTACCTCGGCCCCGGCGGAACGCAGCGCGGCTTCGAGCGTGGTATCAGCGCCGAAGGAGCAGACCGTGAGAGGGAACTCCTCCTTATCGAGCCTCTGGGCCAGGCCGAGGGCCATGCGCTGGGCCCCGAACGGGGCCAGGTCATGGATGAAGATCAGCAGGCGCCGCCCTTTCATGCGCCCTCGCGCCCCAGGCCGGCGGCGCGTATCCTGCGGCCGCGGCGGCAATAAGAGAGCATGAGCGCCGCGCAGAAAACCAGGTTGAACAGGAAGAAGAAGAGCAGCATCACATCGGCGCAGCCTGCGGCGAAACAGAGCGCGGCCAGCGCATAATGGGTCTCCCTGACCCTGAGGTTATGGACAAGCACTCGCAGCGCCGCCTCTGGCGGCGGTTTGCCGGCTATCGGCGTAGCGGCCGGTTCCACTCCGTCGCGGCGCTGCAGCGCCTCCCAGTGCGGCCGCAGCACCTGGTCGAACACGCCCTCTATATAGGCCGCATACGAGATGAGGAATGAAAGAGCTATGCCGGCCGCCAGCCACACGCCGGGCGGCAGGCCCAGAGCCGCGCCGGCCTGGCGCAGTCCCGGCGCGCGCATGACGGCCCATCCTGCGACGGTCCAGAAGAGCATGTCGGCCCACCACATGGCCGAATCCAGGAAACGTCCGTAAGGGTTGCGGGTGCGCATGACGCGCGAGACGTCGCCGTCAGCGCAGTCCAGCAGGTTGAAGAGGAAAAGCAAGGCCACGCCGGCGCCCAGACAGGGGTCCGGCAACGCCAGGCAGGCCAGCCCTCCCAGCGCCGCGAGGCCGCTGAGCCACGACACGGCCTCGGAGGAGAGGCCGGCGCGCACGGCCGCCCAGGTAAGCGGATAGGAGAGCGGCCGGAAGAACCAGGTGTTCGCGAAAAGGTAGCGCTCGTAGGCCGCCCTCGACGAGTGCGCCGCGCGTATATCCGCCAGTGAAGGCTTGTTTTCGGTCATATGTTCAGTCGCCGGCCCCGCCGGCCGGGAGCAAACGCCCGGCGGCCCGGCAAAGTCCGGCGCGGTTGGCCAGCGCCCAGAAGAACAGGGCCAGGTCCAGCAGGAAATGCAGCGAGAACAGCGCGGCGTACAGCGCCGGCCAGGACTCCCGGCTCATGGCTATCTCCCTGATAGTGAGATTAGCAAAAGGCACGGTCAGATGGAAATACAGGAACTCCCAGGCGCCGAACACGCCGTAGGCCAGCAGGAACACAGGCAGCAGCCTGAAACCTCCGCGGCCCTCCAGCAGGGCGAGCAGCACGAAGT
Source organism: uncultured Elusimicrobia bacterium (assembly GCA_937870775.1). Classification (GTDB taxonomy): domain Bacteria; phylum Elusimicrobiota; class Elusimicrobia; order Elusimicrobiales; family UBA9959; genus UBA9959. Next base: position 1,908 of record CALMZU010000142.1, on the reverse strand, counting down.
AGAACGGCGCCGCGAACAGGGCGCAATACATGATCCAGGAGGAAGGCGCGACCAGGGTCATGATGATACTGGCGCCGAAAAGGTCGACGGCCCTGGCCGCCCGCGGGTCCGCCGCTGGGTCCGTCGGACGGCGCAGCCAGAGGAAGAGCAGCAGCGCGAACAGGCCCATGCTCAGAAGGAACACCTCCCCCGGCCGGGACCCGCCGGAGAATATGCCGGCGAAGAAAGTGAGCGAGGTGCCGTGGAATATATGGGAATACCGGCCCGCCTCGGGCAGCTGCCTTATGAAATACAGGTTCTCCCGGAGCCCGAAGAAGACCAGCGAAAGGAGCGCGAAAGCGGCGCACCAGAGGAAGAAAGAGCGCAGCCGCGGCAGGCAGCCGGGCCTCAGGTATATAGCTGCCAGCGCGGCGGGGGCCAGTTTAAGGGCGGCGAAAACGGCCAGCAGAGGCGGCACCGCGGCCTCCCGGCCGCGCAGTATCAGGTGATAGCATAGGCCGAGCCCGGCGAAGACCAGTATGTTCACGTTGCCGGTCTGCAGCGTCTGATAGACGGAACCGCTGAGCAGTACGGAGGCCGAGGCCGCCGCGGCGGAGAAAAGCCTGCCGCGCCCGGCGCCCGCCCGGTAGAGCATGATGAAAACTCCGGCCAGCAGAGCATGGCCGATGGCGAACCAGCAGAGCGCGGCAGAATAGGCGGGCAGGCGGCTGAAAGGCAGGAATACCGCCAGCGCGCCTGGAAAATAAGGCAGCGGGTTCAGCCAGCCGGGCAGGACGTATATCGGCCTCCCGTCGAGGAAATTCCCGGCCGCTACGCAGCCGCGGTAGAAATCAAGGCCCAACACGTCGAAGTTGACGGCCAGCATCTTATAGATCCCGTAGTAAAGGTAACAGGCCGCGCCCGCGGCGCAGATCAGCCACGCCAGCGCGCGGCGCAGAACAGGGCGGCTCACCTCCCGCCCCCGCGCCAGAGCCAGTCCGGACCGGGCCCATAGCGCCTCAACATATGGTCCCATACGGCGGCGGCCAGCGCGCGGGCACGGGCGAACCTGCCGCGCGCCCTGCACTTAAGCAGCAGCCAGGCTATATCCCGGGCGAAACCTGCCAACAGCCGCGGGCTCGCGGCCGGGGCGTGCCTTAAGGCGAACAGCAGCTGGCCGCGCGTCTTGTGATAAAGCTTCAGCGGCGAATCGTCGCCTCCTGTCGAAAGAGAGACCTTGTGCCGCACCCGGGCCGCCGGCACTACCAGCGGCCCGTAGCCGGCCTTGACCGCGCGAAGCCCCCAGTCGGCGTCCTCCCAGTACAGGAAATGCCTGTCGTCCATCAGCCCGACGTCGCCGATGAAGGCGCGCGAGGCCAGCAGCGCGCAGCCGGTGACGAAATCCGTGCGTCCGGGTTCGAAGTGCCCGTAACCGGCCGAGTCCATGCCGGCGCCGGGGAACAGGAACGAAGCCGAGGCCGGGTCGAAGACGGCCCCGCTGAACCATATGCGCGCGCCGTCCCGGCAGAGCACGCGCGGCCCCAGCATGCCGGCCCCGGGCCTGGCCGAAAGCTCGTCCACCAGCAGGTCCAGCGCCCCGCGCTCTATCTCGGCGTCGTCGTTGAGCAGGAACACGTGATCGGCCCCGCCCGCCAGGGCCGCCTCTATGCCGTGACGGTTGCCGGCGGCGAAACCGAGGTTGAACCCCGTGAATATAAGCCGGTCGAGGCGCGGCGAAACGGCCCGCGCTGCGGCCTCGAGGCCTTCCTCGAAAGGCCCGTTGCGTACCACGACGGTACGCAGGTTCGCGTAACCGCAGATCTCGAGCGAAGCGAGGCAGGACAAGAGCGAGGGCCTGTCGCAGAGGTTCAGCACCACCGCGCAGACGCGAGGCCGTTCAGCGGCCATCCGTCCCCCCGCGCGACAGCT
>CALMZU010000141.1 GCA_937870775.1 uncultured Elusimicrobia bacterium | reverse complement strand
CGCATGGGCGGCAGGGCGGCCGGCGGCGAAGGCTTCGGCGGAGCGCCCGAGGGCGGTCCCGATGGAGCGCCGCAGGGCGAGCCTCCGGCCGAACCCGGCGAAGGCAACTAAACAGCGCAAATAAAAAAGGGCGGCCAATGGCCGCCCTTTTTTTGCGCCCGGGTTCTCAGCGCGCCCGTTCCGGCTGGAGGAAAGGCTTGTAGCCTTCTATCTCCTTGGAGACGAACTGCAGCGAGGCGCCGGGGGCGCGCAGGCCGTAGAGCACGCCGTTAACGGCCAGCAGCCAGCGCGGCTCCTGAACTATCTGCGCGTCGCGGGTGACAGAGTAGAAGTACTGCCCCTCGGGCGAGCGGCGCAGCGTAACGGTGCCCTCGTCCTCGCTTAAAGGCGCGACGTTGCGGAACACCGCGTAGGTCACGGCGCCGCCGAAGGTGAACTTCATGGAATCGTTGTAAAGTTTATCGAAGAGGCCGGCGGAACTGATCTCAGCCTTATCGCCGGCGGCGGTGGCCAGGGTTATGACGTCGCCGCTTTCCTTTATATTTATCTCCAGCCCGTCGTGGCGGTAAACCGCGCCCTGCGCCAGGTTCGCCTCCTTCCAGGCGCCGGCCCCCAGGCCGCCGCCGGCCGGCTTCAGCGTAAGCCAGCTCTCCCAGTCCTCGTCGAAATTCACGGTGGCCAGGAAGTTCTGCCCGCCTATGGAGACCGGCTGGCAGGCCTTGTCGCGCTCCGCCATCAATTGCAGCAGCGGCGCCTCCTGCATCACCACCACTTCCGCCGCCCCAGCCGGCACCGCCGCCATCAGCATCATCAATAAGATCTTCATACCACACATTCTACAAAACCACAGGCGTCGCCGCCGTACCGGCCGGGGAGCGGGGCATAAAAAAACCGCCCGGTTTTGAGGCCGGGCGGTTCGTCAAGATTAAGAAGGATTACTTCTTCTTCTTGCCGGAATTCTTCATGATGGCGCGGGAGATGTTGCCCTTCTTGTCGATGAAGTACAGGAAGCCCTTCTCCTTCTTCAGGCCCACCTTCACAGCGGTCTTGGCCTTGCCGCCCTTCTTTTTGCCGCGGGCCATCAGCGCGCAGGATATGTCGCCCTTCTTGTCGATGAAGTACAGGTAGCCCTTCTCGCGCTTCAGACCAACCTTCTGTATCATTTCAGCCATTTTAACTTCCTCCGTTTCTTACCCCCCAAACACCGGGGAATTTCTATCCCCGTCGGGGATGTTGAGTAAATCTTACACAATGTCCGCGGGGAATGCAAGCGTTTTCCGTCGGACACCCCGTCGGTCACGCCGGGCGGGCGGTTTCTTCCGACGGAGGGAGCTTCTCCGGGGCCGGCTCGCGGAGGTTCTCTTTGAAGAACGCGGAGACCTTGTTCCGGTAGATCTCGCCGCCCACTTCGGCGCATTTCGCGTGCGAGGCGCCGGCCACCACCCACATCTGTTTCTTCTCCGAAGGGCACATCCCGAACAGCGTCTCCGCGTCCTGCATGGGCACCAGGTCGTCGTTGTCGCCGTTGATGAAAAGCACCGGCACCTTGACGCCGGCCACGCTGTAGAACGGGCTGTAAGGTTCCGGGTCCGCCTTCAGCTTGCGGCGCACGAAGAAAAGCGTCAGCCACACCAGCGGGAAGTACGGCGTCTTCAGGCGGCGCCAGCTCCAGTTGGATACCACGCGGCTGTAGGTCAGGAAGGTGTTCTCGGCCAGCAGACAGGCTATCTCCGGGTACTTGGCCGCGGCGTACATCGCCACCGAGCCGCCCATCGACGTGCCGAACACGCCCACGCTCTCGGCCGCGTGCGGGCGGTTGGCCTTCAGGAACTCGTAGGCCGCGTCGAAGTCGCGGGTCTCCAGGTAGCCCACGCTGGACACCGAGCCCTTGCTCTCGCCGGAGGCGCGGAAGTCGAAGTAGAGGAGGTTGAAGCCCTGCTCGGCGAGGAACCAGGTGTCGCGCAGCATCTCGCCGCGGTTGGAGCCCCAGCCGTGGCAGAAGATTATGGTGCAGCCGACATCGCCGCCGGGCGCCGGCACGAACCAGCCCTTCAGCCTGACGTTGTCGGCGGTGGCGAACTCCACGGTCTCGAAAGCCAGCTTGTACTGGTCCGGGCAGTAGGCGAGGCCAGGCTTGCGGGCCGGCTGTATGACGGCCGCGCTCTTCCTGTAGGAGACGTAGACGATCAGCGCGGTGAAGACGCCCACGGCGAAAAGGAACCAGTTCAGAAGTTCGGTCTTGGTCATAATCCTCCGGTTCAGGCCAGCAGGCCCTTCAGGTCGAGCAGGTCGAAATAGTCGTAATAGCCTGGCTTGCGGCCGGCCGCCCAGGCGGCGGCCTTCAGCGCGCCGGCCGCGAACAGCACGCGGGAATGCGCACGGTGCGTCAGTTCAACGCGCTCGTGCGGCCCGGCGTAAAGCACCGTATGGTCGCCCACTATGTCGCCGGCGCGCACGCTGGTGACCGGCGGCATGACCCCGCCGCGGGCCCGGGCTATGCGCTCGGCGTAGCGCAGCGCCGTGCCCGAGGGGGCGTCCTTCTTGGCGGAATGGTGCGCCTCGTGGACGTGCACGTCGAAGCCTTCCAGCCTGCGGGCGGCCAGCTCGGCCAGCGCGAAGGTCAGGTTGACGGCGGGGCTCATGTTGGGCGAGACGAAAACGGGAACGCGGCGCGAGGCCGCCTTCAGCGCGGCAAGCTGCCGCTTGTCGAAACCGGTGGTGCCGGTGACGAAGGCCCTGCCCGCCTTTGCGCAGGCAGCGGCGCAGGCGCAGGAGGCCGCCGGCATGGAGAAATCCACCGCCGCGTCGGCCGAAGCCAGCAGGGCGGCCAGTTCGGAAGGCGGGCGCACGCCCGGGCCGGGCCGGCTGTCCACGAAGCCCGCCGCCTCATAGGCCGGCGAGGCCTCTATCTCGGCGCGGACGGCGCGCCCCATGCGCCCGGAGGCGCCGCAGACCAGGATACGCAAGGCGCTGTGTTTCATCGCTTAATTATAGACTTTTGCGGAAGGGCGCACAACGCCGGGGCCTATCGATATCCTTCTTATTGGCTTCGGCGGCCATCTTTGTGCTATCTTATCCTTGATGATATACCTGCTTTCGCTGGTCATCCTCATATTGTTGTTCGCGGTGGGCACGCTGCTGCGCAAGGTCTACGACCTGAAGCTCGATAAACCCTCCCCCGAAGCCGACGGGCGCGACAATCCGCTCAAGACCACCTGGGGCAAGTTCGACGAGCTGCTGACCAGCCTGCTGACCATACACGAGATAGGCATAGTGAACGCCGGCGAGATAAAGAAAGAGGAGTTCTACCAGACCGTCGTCGAGTCGGCCTGCGAGCTCATCAGTTCCCCGCGCGGCTCGCTGATGATACACGACCCCATAGCCGACGAACTCCGCATCTGCGCCTCCAGGAACATCTCCAAGGACGTCATAGAGAACACCCGCATAAAGCCCGGCCTCGGCATAGCCGGCCGCGCCTTCCAGACCGGCGAGACCATCTTTGTCACCGACCCGGCCCAGAACACCCAGTACAAGGACTTCATAGGCAAGGAAGAGCAGAAAGAGCCCTTCATAGCCATACCGCTCAAGCTCAAGGACAAACCCTTCGGCGTGCTGAACCTGCACCTCTCCGTCGAAAAGGAATCCTTCACCGACTACGACCTGAAGTTCCTGACGCTGCTGGCCGGCGAGACCGCCATCACGCTCGAGAACATAAAGCTCTACGAAAGCCTGGAGAACTTCTACCTCGAGATGGTCCAGACGCTGGCCCGCGTGATAGACGCCAAGGACTCCTACACCGGCGACCACGCCGGCCGCGCCCGCCAGAAGGCCCGCCGCCTCGCCGAGGAACTGCACATGCCCGAGCAGATGCTGCGCTACGTTGAGTACGCCGCGCTGCTGCACGACATCGGCAAGATAGGCATAGACGGCGCCATACTCTCCAAGCCCGGCAAGCTGTCGCAGGAGGAGTACGAGGAGATAAAGAAGCACCCCGCTATAGGCTACCAGATCCTCTCCCCCATACATTTCCTCGGCCCAGTCTCGCAGATGGTGCTGTACCACCAGGAGTGGTTCAACGGCATGGGCTACCCGGAAGGCCTCAAGGGCGAGGAGATACCGCTCGGCGCCCGCATAGTGGCCACGATAGACGCCTGGGACGCCATGAGGAGCGACCGCCCCTACCGCAAGGCGCTCAGCGTGGACATAGCCGAGGACCAGCTGGTGAAGGGCTCCGGCAAACAGTTCGACCCCGACGTGGTGAAGGCCTTCCTTAAACTTGAGAAGGAAGGCTGGCCGCCCGCGGCCAAGTGATCCGTGCTCGCCATAATTCCCACCCCCATAGGCAACCTGCAGGACATCACCCTGCGGGCCCTCGACACCCTGAAGGCCGTGGACGCCGTGTTCTGCGAGGACACCCGGCGCACGCTTAACCTGCTGAACCATTACGGCATACAGAAGAAACTTTTCCGCTACAACGAGCACGACGAGCGCTCGCTGGCCGGCGCCATGGCCTGGCTGCGCTCAGGCAAGACGGCCGCGCTGGTGACAGACGGCGGCTCGCCCTGCATATCTGACCCCGGCAAGCGGCTGGTCACCCTGGCCCGCCAGACCGGCATAAAGGTCACCGTGCTGCCCGGCCCCTCCGCAGTTATAACCGCGGCCGCCGGCTCCGGCCTGCCCTGCGATTCCTTCGTCTTCCTCGGCTTCCTGCCCC
>CALMZU010000140.1 GCA_937870775.1 uncultured Elusimicrobia bacterium | reverse complement strand
CCTTCAGGGCCTCGACGATGCGCAGCTCCTCGGTGCCGCCTATCTCGCCCAGCGCGACGATCATCTTAACGGCCGGTATGGCCTCGTAGCGCAGTATGTGGTCCATCAGCGTGGAGCCGGGGTAGGCGTCGCCGCCGATGGCTATACCTTCGTACAGGCCGTCGGTGTTGCGGGCTATGATGTTGTAGCACTCGTTGGAGAGGCCGCCCGACTTGGACACGAAGCCGACGGAACCGGGGCGGTGCAGCTTGGACTCCACGATATTGTCGTAGGTACCCGCGGTGTTGGCTATCTTGAAGCAGCCGGCCTTTATACCGCCGACGGTGGCGGGGCCGATGACCATCTTGTCGAGCTTCTTGGCGGTGGCGGCCAGTATGCGCGCGCGGCGCTCCGGCACGCCTTCCGCTATGACGCAGACGGTGCGTATGTTCGGGTGGTTCAGCGCTTCCATGGAACTGTCGAAGGCGGAGCGGAACGACGCGAAGTTCACGACGACGTCGGCCTTGGGGTGCTTGGCCGCGGCGGTCTTGAAGTCCTTGTAGATCGGCAGCAGCACTTCGCCCTTGCCGAAGAACACCTTGTGCACGCCCTCGCTGCCGGGGTTAACTATCGCCGCGACGGAAGGGGTCTTCCTGCCGCAGGCGTAGTCGAAGTCCAGCATGCGCTGTATCGCGTTGGTATGGTAGCCGTAGACGATGGACGTCGTATCCTTGGTGAAAAGCTCGGGTTTCATTATTTCTTACCTCCCAGCGCCATCGACACGACGGCGGTCATGTGGGTCTCGGGGCCGTAGACCTCTATCGGTACGCCCAGGGTCTCGCCCAGCTTGCGCATGTTGGCGAGGCCTTCCTTGTAGTTGGGGCCGCCGCGGCGCACGTAGATCTTCACCTTGCCGTCCACCAGTTTCTTCTGGTATTCCTTCAGGGCCTTTATGATGCCCTTGAAGGTCTTGGCCACGTCGGTGAAGTTGGCGATGCCGCCGCCGATGATAAGGACCTTGCCCTTGGCGTCCTTCTTGCGGGTCATCAGGTCGAGTATGGTCCTGGCGTACTGGTAGGTGTCCTCTTCCGACGGGTCGCCGGAGTATTCGCCGTAGTTGGCGAGGTCCTTGGAGTAGCCCAGGTCGCAGACGGTGTCCGCGTAGATCACGGACGCGCCGCCGCCGGCCACCATGTTCCAGATGCGGCCCTCGGGGTTCAGGATCGTCAGCTTAAGGCTGGCGCCGGTCTTCTCGTCGAGGGAGCGGATGAACTCCTCTTCCTTGGTGTGCTTCTGGCCGAAGGAGGAGGGGAACTCCAGGTCGCCCCAGATCTTGGTGCACTCGAAGGCGCCGGTGTCGTCCACGCGGGCCACGAAGTCGAGCGGCACTATCTCGTCGCCGTTGAAGGTGAACGGGTTGATCTCCAGGTACGTGAAGTGGCCCTCGGCGTACACCTTGTGCAGCGCGCGCACGAACTCCTCGACCTGCGCCTTGCGCTTGCCGAAGTCGGGCACGTTCAGCTTCACCTCGTCGACGGACGAGAGTATCGGGACCTGCGTCTCCTTCACCTTCTCCCAGTTCTCCTCGACGTATATGCCGCCCTTGTTGGAGAGGTATATCATGTCGTGGTCGCGGAAGGCCTTTATGGCCACGTAGAACTCCTCGGAGTCCTCGTGGTGCGGGGTGAACGGCTCTATCAGGAAGGTGTGCAGCTCGCCGGTGGTCTTGCCGACGGTGACGGTCTTGCCCATCCTGTCGGAGATCCATTTCCAGGCGGTCTTCCAGTCGGCGTTGAGGCACAGCAGGCCGTGCTTGCCGCGCTTGCCGAACAGCTGGTCGGGCTTCGCCACCAGCTTCTCCTTGAGCAGCCAGGGGTGGTCCTTCACCAGTTTCTTGGGGTCGGTGTCGGGCGTTACGAGCGCCAGCTTCTCCGACTTGCCCTTGAACGACGGGATGGTCTTGGCCAGCCCGTCGAAGAGTATCTTCTTTCCTTCGTATTCCCTTATCGCACGTTGTGCCATAGTTTTCCTTTATTTACCGGTGGTCTGGTTAAGAAGGCCGCCCGCGGTGAGGATGGCCTTCTGGCGCCCGGAGAGGGCGCACACGCATTCTATCGAGGCGCCGGTGCGCTCGTTCTTCAGCATTACCGGCCTCCCCTCGGCGAAAGCCGCGCGCCAGTCGCCGCAGGTCAGCTTGTCGCCGGCCTTTATGGACTCGTAGTCCGCGGGGTTCTTGAACGTCAGCGGGGCTATGCCGAAATTAATGAGGTTCGCGGCGTGTATGCGCTCGAACGACTTGGCGACCACGGCCTTGACGCCCAGGTACATGGGGCACATGGCGGCGTGTTCGCGGCTGGAACCCTGGCCGTAGGACTCGCCGGCCACTATCACGTTGTGCAGGCCGGCCGCCTTGTTCTCCAGGCAGCGCTTGTGGAAGGTCGGGTCCACGTTCTCGAAGACGTACTTGGCGTACTCGGGGACGTTGGAGCGGTACTTCAGGCGCGCGCCGGCGGGCATGATGTGGTCGGTGGTGATCTTGTCGCCGACGTGTATCGCCACGGTGCCGTTCAAGCTCTCGGGCATCCTGTCGTTCTTCGGCGGCTCGCCGATGTTGGGCCCGCGGAACACCTCGGTCTTCTTCAGGTCCTCCGACGGCATGATGAACATGCTGTCGTCGACGAGGAAGGAGGCGGGCTCCTTTATGTTCGGGTAGGGTATGCCGGCCTTGCGCGGGTCGGTGAACTTGCCGGTGACGGCGGCCACGGCGGCCACCTCGGGGCTCACCAGGTACACCTGCGCGTCCTTGGTGCCGCTGCGGGCCTCGAAGTTGCGGTTGGAGGTGCGCAGGCTCACGCCGGCGCTCTTCGGGGAGAAGTGGTTGCCTATGCAGAAGCCGCAGGCGCTCTCCAGTATGCGGGCGCCGGCGTCCAGCAGGTTGGTGAGCGCGCCCTTGCGGCTCATCATCTGCAGCACCTGGCGCGAACCGGGGGCTATGCCCAGGCTCACCGTCGGGACCACCTTGCGGCCCTTCACTATCTCGGACACGGTTATCATGTCGCGGTAGGAGGAGTTGGTGCAGGAGCCTATGCAGACCTGGTCCACCGGCTTGCCTTCGAGTTCGGAGATCTTCTTGACGTTGCCGGGGCTGTGCGGGCAGGCGGCCATCGGCTCCACCGCCGACAGGTCGAGGTCTATCACGCGGTCGTACTTGGCGCCGCGGTCGGCCTTCAGTTCGCTCCAGTCGGCCTCGCGGCCCTGGGCCTTCATGAACTTCTTGGTGACGTTGTCGGAGGGGAAGACGGAGCAGGTGACGCCCATCTCGGCGCCCATGTTGGCTATGGTCGCGCGCTGCGGCACGGAAAGGGTCTTAACGCCGGGCCCGCCGTATTCCAGCATGACGCCCACGTTGCCCTTGGTGGTCAGGATCTCGAGCATCTTGAGGACGACGTCCTTCGCGGTGACCCAGGGCTGCAGCTCGCCGGTGAGGTTAACGAGGTAGACCTTGGGGGCCGCGGTGTAGAACAGTCCGCCGCCCATCGCCACGGCCACGTCGAGGCCGCCGGCGCCTATGGCGATCTGGCCTATGCCGCCGCCGGTAGGGGTATGGGAGTCGGAGCCCAAGAGCGTGGTGCCGGGCTTGCCGAAGCGCTCCAGGTGAACCTGGTGGCAGATGCCGTTGCCCGGGCGGGAATAGACCACGCCGTAGCGGGCCGCCACGGTCTGCAGATATTTGTGGTCGTCGGCGTTCTCGAAGCCGACCTGGACGGTATTGTGGTCGACGTAGGAAACGGAGCGGTCGGTCTTTATCTCTTTCAGGCCCATCGCCTCGAACTGCAGGTAGGCCATAGTGCCGGTGGCGTCCTGGGTGAGGGTCTGGTCTATGCGGATGCCTATCTCGCTGCCTTTTATGAACTCGCCTTCCTTAAGGTGAGCCGTGAGGATCTTCTCAACGATGTTCTGTTTCATTAAGCCTCCATAGAGTTTGCGAATACAAAAGAGCTGTTCCGTACTGCTATAAAGATCAGTTCCGTCGGCCCGGTGCGGGCGCGGCCTTATTATTCCACAATATATTATTATTAATGGCCGTGCAATATCCGCCATCAATATGAGAAAATGGCCAGAATTTTATTATTAAAACTTATAATTTGAAAATCTTATATCTCCGAGGGATGAGGCCCGGAAAAGCGGGAAGCCGGCCATTGGCCGGCTTCCATCGCGCATTTTTTATCTATCCTTATTAGAAGCGGCTCCAGAGGCGTTTGGCGAGCTCCGCCGACTTGCGCGACAGCTCCTCCTCGTCCAGGTCCAGCTTCAGCTCCTTGCCCTCCATCAGCACCTTGCCGGCCGCTATCGTGGTGTCCACGGTGCTCTGGCTGATGCCGAAGATCAGGTGGCCGCTGAAGTTGTCCGCGTCCATCGGCGTGGGGGGGATATAGTCTATGATGGCCAGGTCGGCGGCGGCGCCGGCCTTCAGCTCGCCCAGGCCGGTGAAGTAGCGGTTGGCTATCTCGGCGTTGTTCACCAGCAGCGCCTTCGAGACCTCCATGAAACCCTGCGACGGGTCGCGCTTCAAATGCTGCAGCCACAGCGCCACGCGAACCTCTTCCATCATGTTGACGGTCATCGCGTCGGTGCCAAGGCCCACCAGCACGCCCTTCTCCATCAGGCCGGTCACGTCGGCGATGCCCACGGAGTTGTTGGCGTTCGACTGCGGGTTGTGCACCACGGCGGTGCCGGTCTCTTTCAGGATCTCCACCTCGCGCTCGCTGACGTGCACGCAGTGCGCGGCTATGGACTTGCGGCCCAGTATGCCGAAGTCGCGCAGGCGCTCCACCACGCGCATCTTGTGCTGCGACTCGCAGTTCAGCTGGTCCGCCTGCGACTCGGCGGTGTGTATGTGGAAGCCCGCGCCCAGTTTGTGGCCGCGGTAGGCGGCTTCTTCCAGCGTCTCGTCGGAGATGGTGAACGAGGCGTGCAGGCCGAACATGGCTTTCACCATGTTGTCCTTGCGGGCGGAGCAGGCCTTTATGAAGTCGGTGTTCTCGTCGAGGCCCTGCTGTATGGTCTCCTTGCCGTCGCGGTCGGAGAGCTCGTAGCACAGGCAGGCGCGCAGGCCGGTCTCGCGCACGGCCTGCTCAACGGCCGCCAGCGAACCGCGTATGGCGAAAGGGCTCGCGTGGTGGTCTATGATGGTCGTCGTGCCCTTGCGTATCGCGTTGATCAGCGGTATCGCGGCGCTGTAGTAGGAATCGGCGTCGGTCAGCTTCTTGTCCAGCCGCCACCAGAGGTTGTTGAGCACCTCCATGAAGTTCTTCGACGGGGCGGCCTTGCCCAGGCCGCGCGCGAACGTGCTGTAGAAGTGCATGTGCGCGTTTATGAAGCCCGGCATAACCACCTTGCCGGAGGCGTCTATGACCTTGGCGTACTTGCCCTTGAACGTCTTCTGCGGGGCTATCTTCTTCACCAGGCCGTTCTCTATCAGCAGCGCGTGGCCGGTGAGCACGCGGTTCCTCGCGCCCAGCGTCACTATGGTGCCGTTCTTTATCAGTATGTTCTTGTAGTTCTTCATGTTTTCCTCAGTGCTTCTCGGGGCAGACCGCCCATTCCTTGGCGGTGCGCTTGCGCATCCTGATGGCGCCGGAGAAGCATTTCTTGGCGCACAGCGAGCAGCCCACGCACTTCGACGCGTCGAACTGCGGCACCTTGTTCTCGTCGAGCTTCACGGCCTGGTAGCCGCAGCGCTCGCAGTTGCCGCAGTGGCGGCACAGGTCCGCGTCGGCCTCGGGGATGTTCTTTATGTTGGTGAGCTCCATGAACCCGGTGACCGGCTGCGGCAGCGCGCAGCCTATGAAGTCGCCGACGGACTTATAGCCCTTTTCCTCGAGCATGCAGCTGAGGCCGCTCTCGAGCTCGTCGATAACGCCGTAGCCGTACTTCATCGCCACGGTGCAGAACTGCACGGACTTCGCGCCCAGCGCCAGGAAATGTGCCGCGCCCTTGTAGTCCATGGGCCCGCCGTTGCCGGAGATCGGAACGCCGAGACCCACGGCCTTGGAGATGGTGAGGTTGCTGATGGGGGCCACGCCTATGCCGCTCATGCCCACTATCATGCCCTCTTCCCACTTGCCCTTGCCGGAAATGCGGTCGCGGAAGGCCAGCGCCGGGAAGGAGTTGGCCAGCGTGATGCCGGCCTTCTTGTGCGGGTACTTGGCGTACACCTGCTTTATGGCGTTCACTACCTGCCAGATCGACGTGACGGCGCCGGTCAGCTTGAAGAGCTTGGGTATCTCCGGGTTGGAGACTTCCATCACCCAGCCTATGATCTTGGCCGCGAGCTCGGGGTCCTGGGAGACTATGTCGCCCTTGGTGCCGTCGCCGCCCTGCGGGCAGGAGAGCGAGTACTCTATGGCCATCGCGCCGGCTTTCTCGAGCTTTAGCGTATTGCTCTGCCAGCCCTTCTTGTCGAACTCGTCGTTGCCGGTCACCGGGCCGCCGGTGGAGGCCGCGGTGAGGCGGTCGGGGTATTCCTTCACCAGGCGCGCCACTTCCTTGCATACGCGGTCCAGAGGGTGGCCGGAGACGTTATCTGAATTACCATAGGTGTCCTGGTCGAAGGTCACCATGTACTCCGACGGTATGTGTATCTCCAGCCCGTCGAAGGCGGTCTTCATTACCACGCCCGGCCAGCCGGCCTCGTAGGCGGCCTTCACCTGGTCGTAGCCGTCGGAGTGCGGGGAGGCGGAGATGATGAACGGGGACTTCAGCTTGCGGCCGAAGAAGTCGGTGGTGAGGTCCACGGGCTTCAGGTCGCGGCCGGCGAGGATCACGGTGCTCTTCTTGTCGTCCTTCACCGCCGGGGCCTTGGCGCCCTGCATATAGGCGTGGGCGGCCATGGCGGCGTTCTTGCCGGAGGCCGCGCCTTCCACCACGGTGGCGGCGCCGTTACGGCAGTCGCCGGCCAGGAAAACGCCCTTGACCCCCGCGTCCTTGAAGACGGGGATGTTCTTTATGGCCAGCACGGTGAACTGCAGGTCGGTGCGGACCTGCTCGGTGCCGGCTATGTCCTTGCTCTTGTCGTCGAGGCGCACCACCTTTATGCCCTTACCGCCCTTGAGTATAGCGGTAATGCGGCTGCGGCCGTTTATGTTGATGCCCTTCTTAAGTATGTCGCGCAGCTCGTGCTCGGGCAGCTGTATGTCGCCTATGTTCTTGCGGGTGAAGATCTCGGCGCGGGCGGCGCCCAGCTCCAGGGCCTTCATGGCGCAGTCGGCGGCCACGGCGCCGCCGCCTATCACGGCCACGTTGCGGCCCTTCACCTTGTACTTGGCGGCGTTGCGCAGGTACTCCAGGCCTTCCACGCCCAGCTCCTCGCCGGGGATGTTGAGTTTCAGCTGCTCTTCCACGCCGGCGGTCACTATCACGGCGTCGTATTTCTTAAGCAGCGCGGCCGGCTCCTTAACGGCGGAGCCGGTCTTCACGGTTATGTCGCCGAGGGTCTTTATGAAATCTATCTCGGTCTTCAGCACTTCCTTGGGCAGGCGGAAGTCCGGTATCAGGTTGGCCGCGCCGCCGGCCTTCTTGTCCTTCTCGAAGACCTCCACCTTGTAGCCCAGCTGGGCCAGCGTGCCGGCTGCGGCGAAGCCCGCGGGGCCCGCTCCTACGACGGCGACCTTCTTGCCGTTGGGCTTGGCCTTCTTGAATTTGGGCATCACGCCGAGCTCCTTGGCCTTCTGCACAATGGCGGCCTGGGCGGCGGGGATGTTGATAGGGTTGTCGAAGAGCTTGCGCGAGCAGGCCTTCACGCAGAACCAGTCGGGGCACACGGCGCCGCAGACGCCGCCGAAGGTGTTGTGGCCCATGATCAGCGCGGCGGAGCGCTTGATGTCGGACTTGCCCATCTGGCGGGCGGCCATCAGGAAGTCGGCGGGGGAGCAGTCGGCGGGGCAGGCCTTCTTGCAGGGCTTCTCCTCGCAGTACAGGCAGCGGTCGGCCTCGGCCTTAAGCTGGGCGTCGGAAAGGAA
>CALMZU010000139.1 GCA_937870775.1 uncultured Elusimicrobia bacterium | reverse complement strand
GCCGCCGCCGATGCAGCCGCCGGGGCAGGCCATCACCTCTATCAGGTCGTAGCCCGCCTCGCCCTTCCGGGCCTTCTCGATCAGGCGCTTGGCGTTGGCGAGGCCGCTGACTATCGCGAGGCGCAGCGTCTTGTCGCCGGCCTTCACGGTGACCTCGCGCACGCCTTCCTCGCCGCGCACGGCCATGAACTCGGCGGTGCGGGCCCCGGTGATGCCCAGCTTCTCGCCGGCGTAGCGCAGCACCGCCTCGCTGACGCCGCCGGAGTTGCCGAATATCACGCCGGCGCCGGTCTTGAAGCCGAACGGCAGGTCGAACGACTCGGGCTCTATGCCGCGGAACTGCAGGCCGCGCTCCTCTATCATGCGGGCGAGCTCCTGCGTGGTTATCACGTGGTCCACGTCGCGGGCGCCGTCATGCGCGAACTCCTCCCTGTGCGCCTCGAACTTCTTGGCGGTGCAGGGCATGATGGACACGACGACGAGGTCCTCGCGCTTCAGCTTGAGCTCCTCGCAGAGGATGTCCTTGGCGAGCGAGCCGAACATCTGCTGCGGCGAGCGGCAGGTGGAGAGGTTGCCCAGCAGGTCGGGGTGGTACTGCTCGGCGTAGGTCACCCAGCCGGGGCAGCACGACGTGAACTGGGGCAGCTTCTCCCCCTTCGTGAAACGCTCCAGGAACTCCTCGGCCTCCTCGACCACGGTGAGGTCCGCGGTAAAAGAGGTGTCGAAGACCTTGGAGAAGCCCATCGCGCGCAGCGCGCCCACGATCTGGCCGGTGGAGGTAGTGCCCGGCTCCAGGCCGAACATCTCGCCTATAGCCACGCGCACGGCAGGCGCTATCTGCACGATCACTGTCTTCTTCTTGTCGTCCAGGGCCTTCCACACGTCCTCCACCTCGGATTTCGGGGTGATGGCGCCGGTGGGGCACACGCGGGCGCACTGGCCGCAGTTCACGCAGTCCACCTCGGCGAGGTCCTTGCCGTAGGCGGGCATCACGGTAGCCTTCACGCCGCGGTGGGCGAAGTCTATGGCGCCTATGCCCTGCACCTCGTGGCACATGCGCACGCAGTCGCCGCACAGCACGCACTTGTTGGGGTCGCGGGACAAGGACAGCGTCGATTCGTCCTTGGGCACCTCGGGGCTCCTGGCCTTGAAGCGCACTTCCTTTATGCCGAGGCGCTTGGCGAGGCTCTGCAGCTGGCAGGTGGTGCTCTTCGCGCAGGTGGGGCAGCCGTGCTCGTGGCTGGCGAGCAGCAGCTCCACCACGATCTTGCGCATCTCGCGTATCTCCTCGGTGGAGGTGTTCACCACCATGCCGTCCTCGGGCGGCGTGGAGCAGGCGGGCTGTATGCCGCGGCCGGCTACGTCCACCATGCACAGGCGGCAGGCGCCGTACACGCTGAGCTCCGAGTGGTAGCAGAACGTCGGCAGCTCTATCTTGGCCTTGCGTATCACCTCGAGCAGGTTGCGCTCGCCTTCTATCTTTACGGTCTTTCCGTCGACTTTAAGATGGCTGGTCTTCATTTTTATTTACCGCCTTTTATAGCTTTGAACTTGCAGGCCTCGGCGCAGGCGCCGCACTTTATGCACTTCGCGCCGTCTATCTTGTGCGCCTTGCGGGGCTCGCCGGAAATGGCCCCGACGGGGCATTTCCTGGAGCAGAGCGTGCAGCCCTTGCAGAGCTCAGGCACGATCTCGTACTTGGCCAGCGCCTTGCAGCGTCCGGCCGGGCAGTGCTTGTGCTCGACGTGGGCGGCGTACTCCTCCGGGAAGTAGCGCAGCGTGGAGAGCACGGGGTTGGGCGCGGTCTTGCCGAGGCCGCACAGCGAGCCCTTCTGCACCGCGAGCGCGAGCTTCTTCAAGAGCGGTATGGTGTCCTTCGTCGCGCGGCCCTCCATGATGTCGTCGAGGAGCGCGAGCATCTGCCTCGTGCCCTCGCGGCACAGCACGCATTTGCCGCACGACTCGTTCTGCGTGAACTGCATGAAATAGCGGGCTATGCCCACCATGCAGGTGTTCTTGTTCATCACGACGAGGCCGCCGGAACCGACCATCGCGCCTATGCTCTTCAGCGAGTCGAAGTCCATGGGCAGGTCCAGGTGCTCCGCCGTCAGGCAGCCGCCCGAAGGGCCGCCGATCTGCACGGCCTTGAAGCCCTCGTTCCAGATCTTGCCGCCGTCGGCGGTCACGCCGCCGGCTATGTCGAAAACTATCTCGCGCAGCGTGGTGCCGAAAGGCACCTCGATGAGGCCGGTGTTCGCCACGTGGCCCGTCAGCGCGAAGTTCTTGGTGCCGGTGGAGCCCTTGCTGCCGGTCTTCGCGTAGGCCTCGGCGCCCATCGCCAGGATCAGCGGCACGGTGGCCAGCGTCTCGACGTTATTGATGACGGTGGGTTTCCCCCACAGGCCGCTCTGGGCCGGGAACGGGGGCTTGGGGTTCGGCATGCCGCGGCGGCCTTCTATGGAGGCCATCAGCGCGGTCTCCTCGCCGCAGACGAAGGCGCCGGCGCCTTCCATCACGTGCAGCGTGAAGTCGTGGCCGGTGCCGAAGACGCCCTTGCCCAGCACGCCGGCCTTCTCGGCGTCGGCTATGGCGATGCGCATGCGCTTCACGGCGAGCGGGTACTCGGTGCGCACGTAGACGTAGCCCTCGTCGGCGCCTATCGCGCGGGCGGTTATCAGCATGCCCTCTATGACGCTGTGCGGGTTGCCTTCCATCACGGAGCGGTCCATGAAGGCGCCCGGGTCGCCCTCGTCGCCGTTGCAGATCACGTACTTCTTGGGACCGGGCTGCACGCGGGTCAGCTCCCACTTGCGGCCCGACGGAAAGCCGCCGCCGCCGCGGCCGCGCAGGCCGCTCTTCAGGATGTCGGCGCAGATCCCGGCGGGGGTCATCTCCAGGAAAGCCTTGCGCGCGGCCTCGTAGCCGCCGCGCGAGATATACTCGTCGATGTTCTCGGGGTCTATCAGGCCGCATTCCTTGAGGACGAAGCGGTGCTGTTTCTTGTAGAAGGGGATATCCCCCGCGCCGCGGCAATGCTTGCCGTCGGCCGGGTTCACGTAGAGCAGGCGCTCCACCACGCGGTTCGCGGCGAGCGTCTCCTTTACTATCTCGGCCACGTCCTCCGGCTTCACCTTGGTGTACATGATGTCGTCGGGGAGCACCGTCACCAGCGGGCCCATCTGGCAGAAGCCCTGGCAGCCGCTGTGCGAGACGAAGACGCCCTTGCTCTCGGGCTTGAGCTCCACCGTCACGTCGAGGCCGGCCGCGGCGCATTCCTTCTCGAACTCGGCGGATACCTTCAGCGAGCCGTTGGCCACGCAGCCGGTGCCGGCGCAGATGACGACGCGGCGCTTGATGCCCGCGGAACGGGCCTTATAGGAGGCGGCCCTCGCCGCGAGGTCTGACTTGTTATCTTTAGCGGACATTTTCTTTCTCCTTGGCTATGATCGAATCGAGCAGGGCGATGGTCTTCTCGGGGGTCATCTGTCCGTGCACCTCGTCGTTGACGACTAGCACGGGGGCCAGGCCGCAGGCGCCCAGGCACGAGACGGTCTCCACCGTGAACAGCATGTCGTCGGTGGTGGGCTTGGTCTCGCTCAGTGACAGCCTGGAACGCAGCGCATCCAGCAGGCCGGTGGATTTCTTGACGTGGCAGGCCGTGCCGTCGCAGATGCGGATCACGTACTTGCCCTTGGGCACCAGCGCGAAATGCGAATAGAACGTCGAGACGCCGTAGACGCGGGCGGGCGAGACGCCCACCGACGTGGCTATATAGGTCATGATCTCCTGCGGCAGGTAGCGGTACTCCTCCTGCACCGCCTGCAGTATCGGGATCAGGCGGGCCGGGTCGCGGCCGTTCTTATCAAGTATCTCGCAGACTTTCTCGAACTTCCTTATTTTTTTGTCGGGCATATCCTCTCCGTGGGGGTGATGTTAGGATCTATTCGCCGCGCAGGCTCAGTTTCTTCGACAGCACGGCCAGCGAGGAGGCCAGGTTCTCGTGCTGCACGGTCACGTCGGCCGGCACCGTGATCTTGGCCGGCGCGAAGTTCCAGATGGCCTTTATGCCGCAGCTCACGCACAGGTCGGCAATGGACTGCGCGGCGGCCTCCGGCACGGCTATGATGGCGATCTTGATGTGCATGCGGCGTATCAGGCCGGCCGCCTTCTCGAGCGGCAGTATCTTCTTGTCGCGCGGGCCGGCGCCCTGCTTCGCCGGGTCGGCGTCCACCGCGGCCACGATGTCCAGGCCGTAGCTCGCGAAGCCGTCGTAGGAGAGCAGCGCCAGGCCCAGGTGGCCGGCGCCGAACAGCAGCGCGTCGTTGGGGTTGTTCCAGCCGAGGAAATCCTCTATCGCGAGGCGCAGGGCTTGTGTGTCGTAGCCGGTCTTGGGTTTCCCCACTATCCCGGTGCAGGCAAGGTCCTTCCTGACCTGTATGGGGGTCAGGTGCAGGTCCTGGGCTATCTGCGTGCAGGATATGGCGTGGGTCTTCGAGGAGTCGAGGTTCTTAAGGTAGTTGTGGTATACGGGCAGCCGGCGCAGGGTGGGTTCCGCTATGGGAGCGCGTTCTTCGCCGCCGGCGGCCGGGTCTATGGGCAGGTTTTCCACGTTAGCCTCCAATCGATAAACTTATATCGATAATAGTATACCGATAGAGGCTGAGAATGTCAAGGCCTATTTCGGGCCTATAGTAAGATAACCGGGCGGGCGCCATCCTCCTATTATCCGCCGCCGCCGGAGAAAACTGAAGGGCCCGTTTGAGGCGGGCCCTTCCTATATATAACCGGCTCTCGTCAGAACTTTATCTTGGGCAGCTTCAGTTTGGCCGGCGTCAGGCCTTTCAGCAGGCTCTCGCCCTGGCCGCTCACCTTCCCCTCCGCGTCCTTCAGTTTCCCCTCCAGCTCGGCCTGCTTGGCCGAGGCCAGCGAGTCCAGCTTGGCGCGGTAGGGTTTGAGCGCCTCGTCTATCTTCTTCTGCGCCTCTTCCTGCGCCTTCTTTACCTCGGCGCCCAGCGCGCCGCTGAAGGCCTTGGAGAGGGCCGCGGCCAGGTCGGTGTCCACCGAGAGTTTCGGGTCCTTCACCGTGCCGGCTATGCCTGCCTCAATGACGGCCGAGTTCAGCCCGGCGAAAGAGGACTCCACCGCGGTGCGCAGCTGCTCCATCTTTATCTTCGAGGCGTCGGCCTTGAAGGCCGCGCCGGTCAGCTTCACCGTGGCCTTGCCGTCCAGCGCCGCGCCGGCGGTCTTCAGTTTTCCGTCGAAGGCGGCGGCGGCCCCGGTCACGTTCACAAGCAGCGAGGAGGCGGAGCCGAAGCTCATCTGTTTGACCGGGATACCGGAATACAGGAGAGAGGAATCCGTTTTTATTTCCGCGCCGGTGGCGTCCACCGAGCAGCGGAAGTCCAGCCTGCGCGCGCCCTTGGCGCCCTTCACCTCGGCGGTGGTGGGCCTGCCGTACACCGAAGGCTGCGTCGTGAGGCCCTCGATGGAACCGGAATAGTCCAGCGGGTCCTCGGCGCCCAGCTCGCCGGAGACGTACACGCGGCGCACCAGCACCGTCGGGTAGCTGTGTTCCTTCGGGAAGTGCACCTCGCGGCCGCGCTTCGCCTCGTTCTTCAGCACGCCCTTGTTGTTGTCGGGCATGTACTTGCGGGCCATGGCGGCCCACTTCATGCCCTGAGCCGTGCGCTCGGCTATGGCCGGGCCGGCCAGCATGCGGGCGAGGCTCGCCTTGTCCAGAGAGGGCAGCTTCATCTTCGACATCACGTTCGCGGTGTCCTTCTTCCTGGCCTCGTCGACGGCCTTGAAGGCGTCCTTCGCCGCGGCTATGGCGGCCTGGGCCTCGGCCTTGTCCTTTTTGAACTGGTCGGTGACCTTCTTAACTTCCTTGGCTATCTCGGCGTAGTCCTTGGCCTGCTTCGCGAAGTTCTTCTCGTCCTTCGCTTTCTCGTAGCGGGCCTTCAGCTCGTCGAGCGCGGCCTGGTACTTCTTCGGGTCGACCCGGTCGGCTATGTCCTTGTAATCCTTGTCGTACTTCGCCTCCAGTTCCTTGGCGAGCTTTACCGACTCGAGTTCGGCGGGGTCCACCTTGTAGTCGGCCGCGAAGTCCCCCTTCACGTCGGCCACGCGGTCCAGCGCGAAGCCCTTGGATTCGGCCACCATCGCGTCCACCATCGGCGACGGTTCTTCCTTCACGAAAGGCAGCCTGCCGGAGGTCTTCCTCGCGGTGCCGAACTTCAGGCCCTTCAGCGCGGCCTCGTCCACCACCAGCTTCTTCTCCAGCAGCGGCGCGCCCTCGGCGGAGAACGAGAGTTCGGAGAACTCCAGGAGGTTCCTGTACTCCTCCTTGGAGTCGGCCACGGCGAGCCCGGTTATCTTGAGCGACGGGTGCAGGAAGGTGGTATGCAGCGACGCTATCTCGGCCTTCGCGCCGGCGCCCTTCTCTATGCCCTTCACCAGGCCCCATTTGAGCAGCGGGTCGAAGGCGAAGAAGAAGAAGGCCCACAGTATGACCAGCAGTCCCAGGCGGGGAGCTATGTATGACCAGCGCATATCAGTTGGCCCCCTTGAAGTACCAGTCCAGCAGCCACGAGGCCTTCATGCCCTTCACTATCTTCGAGTTCATCACGCGGTCGCGGAACTTCTCGTTGTAGAAGGCGCCGACGCGGCGGCCG
Organism: uncultured Elusimicrobia bacterium; assembly: GCA_937870775.1. Taxonomy (GTDB): domain Bacteria; phylum Elusimicrobiota; class Elusimicrobia; order Elusimicrobiales; family UBA9959; genus UBA9959. The sequence continues at coordinate 17,822 of CALMZU010000139.1, read as the reverse complement.
GCGAAATAGATGGGCGCCGCGAGCGCGGCCCACAGTACTATGCCGCCGGGCACCACGGTGTTGTTGAAGCCGGTCCACGGCACCAGCGGCATGTTGTACATCTTCGTCCACAGCGGGCGCAGGCCCTCGGCGGTGAGCAGCGCGTAGCCTATGGGGTCCGTCACCTTGTCGAAGAGCGGGTTCAGCAGGCTGACCGCTATGGCGGCAAGCAGGCCCATGGGTATGTTGACGCGCAGCGCCATCAGCAGCACTATCAGCAGCTGCGCCGTCAGCGTGGCCTTGGGCATAAGGCCGATAAGCACGCCGAGCATTATGCCGCCGCCGATCTGGTTCGGGGCCGTGTCGTTCATCAGGCCCTGTATGAATTGTCTAATAAGGCTCAATGGGTTCATAAGGTTAATATATTAAATGCCGCGCCCCCCTTCAAGCGCTCCCGCCGCTATTTGTATAATCGTCGTATGAAGATCTTCGAAGTCCTGCTCCTCTCGCTCGCCCTCTCGATGGACGCCTTCGCCGTGGCCATAGCCAGCGGCGCCACGATGAAGAAACTGCACCTGCCGCACGCGCTGAAGATGGGGCTGTTCTTCGGCGGTTTCCAGGCCGTGATGCCCGTCGTGGGCTGGCTGGCCGGCCTCAGCATGAAGAGCTTCATCTCCGGCTGGGACCACTGGGTGGCCTTCGTGCTGCTGTCCGCCGTGGGCGGCAAGATGGTCTGGGAGGCCTTCGAGATAAAGGAGGAAGAGGAGTGCGAAGGCAAGTCGAAGACCTGCCCCTTCGACACCGGCACCCTTACCGTCCTTGCCATAGCCACCAGCATAGACGCCCTGGCCGTCGGCCTCACCTTCTCGATGCTGCAGGTCTCCATAGCCGGCCCGGTGCTGGTGATAGGCCTGGTCACCTTCCTGATGACCTTCGCCGGCGTTAAAATAGGCTCCGCCGGCGGCCATTTCTTCGAGAACAAGATGGAGGCCGCCGGCGGGTTGATACTCGTCGCCATAGGCCTCAAGATCCTCCTCGAGCACCTCGGCGTGTTCTAGGCTAGGCGCCCTTGCCCTTGCCTTTGTCCTTTTCCTTCTTTTCCTTCTGGAACCACTTCTCGGCGCCGTAGAGCTTCTGTATGCAGTCCTCGCAGAGGCCGTGCGTGAAGCGCGCCTTGGAGTGCTCCTCCAGGTAGACCTCCACCTTCTGCCAGAAACCCTTGTCATCGCGGATCTTCTTGCAGTTGGCGCAGATCGGGATCAGCCCCTGCAGCGTGCGCATCTCCTTGGCGTCGCGCTCCATCTGCAGGTTCTTGGCTATCAGCGACAGGTGGCCGGTGATGATCTCGCCGAACTCCTCCATCAGCCTCAGTACGGGCCCCTTGAACTCGTTGGGCTTGCGGTCAAGGAGCGAGAGGCAGCCGAACAGTTCCCCGTCCGGCTGGAACACGGGCACGCCGGCGTAGGCCACGAAGCCGGATTTCAGCGTGTCGCTGTCCTTCCAGAAGTCGCTCTTCGTGGCGTCGGGGATCACCAGCTTCTCGCGGGTCTGCATCACCGCCGAGAAATAATAGCGCTGGCCGGGCTTCACCTTCACGACGGTGTCCTTGTCGAAAGGGGCGGCCTCCGGCCTGCCGGAGCCTATCATCCGTATGGAGTCCTCCTCGGCTATGTTTATCGTAGCTGCCGGCACGCCGGCCACCTCGGCCAGCAGGTCGGCGATGTTGCGCCACTTAAGTACGGCGATGTCGGGTATGCGTATCTTTTCGTTGTCGGCCATAGTATCACCAGGGCAGCTTGGAGACGGTGACCCAGTACATCTCGAACTTCCGCGCCAGGTCCAGGAATTCCTCTATCGAGGCCGGCTTGGTTATGTAGCCGGCGGCGCCGTTCTCGTAGCTGCGCACTATGTCCTCGTGCCTCGACGAGGTGGTCAGCATCACCACCGGTATGCCTTTCAGCGCGGCGTCGCTCTTGAGGCGCTTCAGCACGGCTATGCCGTCCATCAGCGGCAGCGTGATATCGAGCAGTATCAGCGACGGACGCAGCGGTTTCTGTCCCGCCATGCGGCCGGTGGCCGAAAGCATGTCCAGCGCCTCCTGGCCGTCGCGGGCCACGCTTACGCCGGAGATAACCTTGAACTCCCTGAAGGCGCGCTGCGCTATAAGCACGTCGTCCTCGTTGTCCTCCACCATCAGTATGCTGAGCTTCTCGCTCTCCATGGCCATATCGTCTCCTTGTCTACGCGCGCCGGCGCAGGTCCGCGGGGATCAGCACGTGGAACACCGAGCCTTTCCCCTCTTCAGATTCAACCCAGATCTTGCCGCTGTGCTCGTCCACGATCTTCTTCACTATCGCGAGCCCGGCGCCGGTCCCGCCGCCGTACTCCTGGCGCGAATGCAGGCGCTTGAACATCTTGAAGATCTCCTCGAAGTACTGGCTCGGTATGCCTATGCCGTTGTCCTTAACCGAGAACTTCCAGAAATACTCGCCGAACTTCTCCGCCGTGATCGCGATCTCAGGCCGCGGCCTGTCGTTGTACTTCAGGGCGTTGCTGATAAGGTTCTGGAAGACCTGCCGGATCTTCACCGGGTCGCAGTAGATCTCGGGCAGGTCCGGCGCTATCGTGACCAGCGCCTTGCGCTCCTCTATCAGCTCGGAGAGTCCGGCCGCCGCCTCCGAGGCCAGCTTGCCCGTCGAGGCGTCCTCGTAAGGGTTGCGCACCCGCGACACCCTCGCGTAACTCAGCAGGTCGTCTATCAGGCGGCGCATGCGGCCCGAGGCCTTCGAGACGCGGCTCAGGTAGTCCGCGGCCTGCGGGTCCATCTTCGGCGCGAAATCGGTCAGCAGCATGCCCGAGAACATCTCTATGCCGCGCAGCGGCTCCTTCAGGTCGTGCGACACGGTGTGCGCGAAGGCGTCGAGCTCGCTGTTCACCGTCTCGACCTCCTTCAGGTACAGCGCCAGCCTGGCTTCCGATTCCTTGTGCTGCGCCGTGTCCTTGAGCACCATCACCACCTGCCTGTTCCCCTCGCCGCCGGTGAAGGCGGCCGAGAGCATCACGGGCAGGCGCCGGCCGTCCTTGGCCAGCAGCCACATGTCCAGCTCCTTTATGTGCCCGCTCCAGGCCAGCAGGCTGAAGGGCTCGGCGCCGCCCTCGGCCTGCGGCTCCAGCATCGACTTCAGGTCGTGCGAGCCGCGCGGCTGGAAATCGTAGCCGGAGAACTCGGAGGCGGCCCGGTTGGCTTTCAGCACGCGGCCCTCCTCGTCGGTAATGATCATCGGGTCAGGCATGCTCTCCAGGAGCGAGTCCAGGTACTCCTTCGAGACCGTGGTCTCGGAAAGGCCGCGGGTCAGTTTGTTGAAACTGGCCGCCACCTCGCCGAGCTCGTCCTTGCTGACCACCGGCACGGAGAAATTGTAGTCGCCGGCGCGGACCTTCCTTATGCCCTCGCCGAGGAAGGCGACCTGGCGCAGTATCAGGCCTGAGAACAGCGCCGACAGCGCCAGCGCTGTGACCGAGATTATAAGCGCCAGCGTCAGCAGTTTGAAGATGATGTCCTTCTCGGCCTTCTTCGCCGGGGTCAGCGGCAGGCCGGCGCGCAGTAAGCCCTCGAGACCGCCGTCGCCGGTCAGGCCCTCGAAGAGTATGTCCTCGCCGGAGGCGCGCTTGTGGCGCGGCACCGGTATCACCACGTCCACCACCTCTTCGCCGTTGTAGAGGACGCGGCGGAACATCGCTGTCCCGGCGCGCGAGGCCTTGCGGATAAGCTGGTCGTCCATGCGCTTGCCCGCCAGCGCCACGTTGGTATGCGCCGTTATCACGCCCTCCGGCGAGACCAGCGCCGCGTAGGCCGCGCCGGTCTTCTGCGTGAAGGCGTGCAGGGCTTTTATGCCGTCCAGCTCGCGGCCGGAGGACAGCGCCTGCTGGAAGGGACCGGTCTGGTCGGCGGCGGCCGACGTCGCGGCGTCGGCTATCTGCGCGCTCATGGCCTCGGTGACGGCCTTACGGGTGAACCTGATGTCCACCCACAGCGCCACGCTTATCAGCGCAAGCACGAAAGTCACTATTTTAGCGTATAGTTTCATGGGTAGAAGTAATCCGCCGCCTTGACCGCCTCCGCGGGCAGCTGCAGCCCGCAGCGGCGCGCGGCCGACGCGTTGACCGCTATCTCGACCTTTCGGGGGAAGATCAGCGCCGGCGGGTTGGCGCCGGTCTCAAGGGATTTTACGGTTTCCGCGGCCGTAACGCCCATGACGGCGAAACTGACGCCCACCGAGGCGACCGCGCCGTCGCGCGCCAGGCCTTTGCTGGAGGCGTAGAAAGGAATGGCGTTCCCGGCGGAGAACTCCTTGAACATCATTATTGTCTCCGCGGTTATCAGCAGCGGGTCCGGCGGCAGCCAGATGGCGTCCGTACCTCCGAGCGAGCGGCGCAGCAGGGCCGGCAGGTCCTCGGCGTAGTCCACGCGCACGTGGGTTACCTCTATTCCCTGCTTAGCGCCCTCGCTCTTTACCAGGTCGGAGAAACGCCCCAGCTCCGGGGCCATCCAGAAGATGCGCAGCCGGCGCATGTCTGGCTGCAGGCGGCGCAGCGCGGCCAGCGTTACGTCGAAATTGGGTATCAGGGCGACCTTTACCGTTTTGCCGTCGCCGCCGCGCGGCTTGATGAACAGTCCCGGCGTCATGGCGTAGACCAGGTTCACGTTCGGCGGCAGTTCCGACGAAGCCGCCCGGCCGCCGAAGGCCACTACCGTCCTGGTCCCGGCCGGCAGGTCGGGTTTGCCCCGGGACACGTCGAAATATTTCACCTCTGAGCCGTAGGCCGCCTGGAAGGCGGAGAAGCCCTCCATGTACGCCCCACCGGCCTGCGCCAGCAGGGCCACTACGCCTTCCCCGGCGGAGGCCGGGGCGGCCAGCGCCAGGCAGGCGGCCGTAATGGCGGTTATCCTAGAAAGCATACACCGCCTTGGCGAAGACCTCCCTCGACGGGGCCGGCAGGGCCTCATGGCCGCCGTCGTAGGGCTGCACGTAGGAATATCCGGCGTTGAACATATCGCTCACGCCGAGGCTCAGCGCCAGGCCCTTCGCGGGCCTGTCCTTCATCAGGAAGTTCAGCCCGAACACGGCGCGCTCGCCGAAGACCTTCAGCGCGCCGCGGGAATAGCCGTAGCGCTTCGAGTTGTATATCGCGGTGGGATTCACGCTGAGGCCGGGGCCCAGCGGCACCGAGGCCGAAGCCGTCAGTTTATGCTTCGGGAAGCCCAGCATGTACGAGCCGCGGCCGGGCACCGAGTAGATGTCCACTCTGTTGCAGTCGGTGAAATAGTGGAAGTAGCCGAAGTCCGCCCGCAGGCCCCCCTCCTTGAACTTCATGTTCAGGCCTAAGCCCTTGGTGCCGGTGCGCGGGTAGTTCTTATATGTCTCGGAGCTGCCGGACGCGATGTACACTATTGGGTCCTTTATACGCGTATGGAAGATGTTCGCCGAGAGGTACAGCGTCTCCGAGGCCTTGTATCCGCCCTCCAGTTCCCCGGTCGCGGACTTTTCCGGCTTTATGCCGGGATTCAGCCTTATGTTCTCTATGGAGGGGGCCCTGAAGGCGCGGCTGTATATGGCCTTGAAGTTGAAATCGCCGGCCACCCTGGTCGCGGCCAGCCGCGGAACCAGCGAGGAACCGTACTGGCTGTGCTTGTCGTAGCGCAGGCCTGCGTTCAGGTTGACCAGGTCCATGGCGAAATTGCCCTGGCCGAATAAAGCGTAGTTGTCGTAGATGACGCTGTCCGCCCCGTCGGAGTACTGACCGGCCGGGGCTGTTATGGAATGGACGTTGACCGCGTCGTGGTAGTATTCCCCGCCAGCGGTGAACTCGGCTGCGGAGAGAGGTTTGTAGAAGGCCGTCAGTCCGGCGGTGAACCTTTCGGTCTCCTTGTCGTAGGCGATATCGGACGGGGTCTTCTGCTGCCAGGCCATGGCACGGGCGTAGTTCAGCTTGGGCTCCAGCCGCAGCATGCCCGGCAGGCACAGCGAGTACCTGGCCTCGGCGAACGCGGACGGGAAGGCGAGCCTCGAGTCACCGGTCGACATCGCGGCGTCGTAATGGTCCCGCTCGCGCATTGAATAATCGTCCACGATCAGCCTGATGGACGCGTCCTTGCCTGAGGCCGAGAGGTTGACGCTCTTCGGTCTTATGGCCGAGTTGCCGTTCATGTTGTAGGAGTAGCCGTTGACGTCGGTATAACGTCCGTCGCTGCGCTGCCCTTCGCCCCAGAAGGCCTTGGCCGACACCTCGGTATCGCCGAGCTTGTCGTTATAAGAGAGACCGGCGTAATCCCGTAAGCGGGCCCTGCTCCCCTGGCCGTAGGCCGCGTAGGCCTCGCCGCCCTTCAGCGTGCGCCAGGTCTTGGTCTTTATGTTTATGACGGCCAGCTCGGCGAAGCCGCCGTACATCACGGACCCGGGGCCGCGGATTATCTCGATCTCCTCTATCTGGTCCACCGGGAAGCGGTCGAACTGTATGGTGGAATAAAGCGTCTCGTTGTAGACCTGGCCGTCCCAGATCAGCAGCACCTTGCCCTCGTTGGCCCAGTTGCCGCGCACGCCGAGGCCGAGGTTGCCCTGCACGTCGGTGCCGAAGGAGAACTCCGGCACCATGTGCAGCACGTCTACGAGGCCGCGGGCGCCCATGGCCTGTATCTCCTCGGCGTTAATAACGGTGACCAGGCCCGGCGTCTCGCGCAAGCGCATGGCCGAGCGCGTGGCCACCGAGGTGGGAGTGTTAAGGGTCTCCTCGAGAGAGGCTTTCTCGAGACTGAAGAACTCGGCCTCGTCGTTAGGGACCGGCGCGGCCAGAACGGCCGCCGGCGCCGCGAGCGCCAGTATCAAAGCGTATGCTTTCAATTTTTCCCCCGCGGAACGGTGCCGGCGGGCGGCTGTTTTATAGGTTGCCGTTCCACCCGATAATTATAATTAAAGACAGGAACCTTATCAAGCGCAAAAAGCCGGCGGCCTTTTTTGTAGAATAGACCTATGATCTACGACGCGGCGGTCATAGGCGCAGGAGTTACCGGCGCCGCCGTGGCCCGCGAGCTCTCGGCCCGCGGGGCCAAGGTGCTCCTGATAGAGAAGGAGGCCGAGCCGGCCTTCGGCGTCTCCAAGTCCAACAGCGGCATAGTGCACGCCGGCACGCAGAATCCCCCCGCCTCGCTGAAGGGCCGGCTCTGCGTGGAAGGCAACCGCCTCATCAGGGAGAAACTTTCCGACGAGCTGGCGCTGGACTTCAGGCAGTGCGGCCAGCTGATAGTCGCCTTCGAGGACTCCGAGGTCCCGGCGCTGGAGCGCATAAAGGCCGACGGCGAGGCCCTGGGCGTGCCCGGCCTGCGCCTGGTGGACCGCGCCTGGCTGGACGCCAACGAACCCAATCTGAACCCGGCCGTCAAGGCCGCGCTGCTGGCCCCCACCGCCGGCATGATCAGCCCTTACCGCTTCGTGCACGCGCTGGTGGAGAGCGCGCTGCTGCACGGCGCCGAACTGAAGACCGGCCGCCGCGTCACCGCCATAAAGCGCGCCGGGGACGCTTTCGAACTGACCGCCGGCGGCGACACCTTCCGCGCCCGCTACGTTGTGAACGCCGCCGGGCTTTACGCCGACGAGGTCTCCTCGCTGGCCGGCGCCCCTTCCTTTAAAATAAGCCCGCGCAAGGGCGAGGAATACCTGCTCGACAGGAAGCGCGAACATATCGCCAACCATATAATCTTCCCGCTGCCCTCGGCTTCCTCCAAGGGCATACTGATGATCAAGACCTCCGACGGCAATCCCATGATAGGCCCCACCGCCCACGAGACCGCCGACAAGGAGGACCTCTCCACCACGGCCGCCGGCCTGGAAGAGGTGCTGTCCGGCGCCCGCCGCCTGGTGCCTTCAGTTTCGGCCGGCGACATCATAGCCTATTTCGCCGGCCTGCGCCCCGCCTGCGGCAAGGATTTCGTGATACGCCGCGAGGCGGCCGCGCCCGGCTTCGTGAACGCGGCCGGCATACAGTCCCCCGGCCTCACCGCCGCCCCGGCGGTGGCCATGATGGTGGCGGAGCTGCTTAAGTCCGAGGGTCTGGAACTGGATAATATCGACGACGGGGCCGTGCGCCGGCTCAGCCCGGCGCCGCGGCTGCAGACCTCCACGCCGCAGGAGATACGCCGGCTGATAGAACAGGACCCGGCCTACGGCGACATAGTCTGCCGCTGCGAGACGGTCTCGGCCGCCGAGATACGCGCCGCCGTCAAGCGCGGCGCGGCAACGCTCGACGGGGTGAAGTTCCGCACGCGGGCCCAGGCCGGCCGCTGCCACGGCGGCTTCTGCACCGCGCGCATCATGAAGATAATGCAGGAGGAACTGGGCCTGCCCGCTGCGGCGCTTACCAAGCGCGGCCCCGGTTCCGAGATAGTGAAGGGAGAACGCTTATGAACCTCATCTACCTGAGAGCCTCCACCCCCAAGACCCGCAAGTTCATAAAGAAGAAGCTGCGCGGCCGCGAGGCCTTCTCCATCTACGACATCGAGGCCGGCGACTGCTGCCTGGCCCCGGCGCCGGTAAAGCGCCGCGACTACCTGGTGACCTTCCTCAACGACGTCTCGGCGGAGATGCTGGCCTTCATGTACGCCAGCGCCCCGTCGGCGGACATACGCCGCAACTGATGCGGCGCGAACTGGTGATAGTGGGCGGAGGCCCGGCCGGCATGGCCGCGGCCCTCGCCGCGCGCGCGGCCGGCGTGCGCGACGTGCTGCTGCTGGAGCGCGACTCCTGCCTCGGCGGCATACTGAACCAGTGCATACACCCCGGCTTCGGCCTGCATTATTTCAAGCAGGAGCTCACCGGGCCCGAGTACGCCGGCCGCTTCGCCGACCTGGTGCGCCAGGACCCGGGCATAGAGGTCAGCCTCAACTCCTTCGTCTCGAAGCTGGACGGCTCCCTTGAGCTGTCCTACCTGCGCCCCGGCGCCCTCGTCGACGTGAAGGCCGGCGCCGTCATACTGGCCACCGGCTGCCGCGAGCGCACCCGCGAAATGATAACCATACCCGGCATGCGCCCCGCCGGCGTCTTCCCGGCCGGTCTCGCCCAGAAGATGGTGAACATCGAGGGCTGGCTGCCCGGCACCGAGGCCGTGATAGCCGGCTCCGGCGATATAGGCCTTATCATGGCCCGCCGCCTTACTCTCGAGGGCGTTAAGGTGAAGGCCGTGGTGGAGATAAAGCCCGAGCCCAGCGGCCTGGCCCGCAACGTGGCCCAGTGCCTCGACGATTTCGGCATACCGCTGTACCTGCGCCACCGCATCTCGTTCATACACGGAGCTGACCGCGTAAGCAAGGTTACCGTGTCCCGCGTGGCGGAGAACGGCTCCGACGAGCCGGGCTCCTCCTTCGACATAGCCTGCGACACCGTGCTGGTCTCCGTCGGGCTGATACCCGAGAACGAACTGCTGGAAATGGCCGGCGGCGCGGTGGACAGGCGCAACAACACGCCGGTCTCCGCCGGGGTCAACCTCACGTCGGTGCCGGGCCTCTTCGCCTGCGGCAACGCCTTCAAGGTCTACGACCTGGCCGACTCCGTTACCGCCGACAGCGCGCTGGCCGGCCGCCTGGCCGCCGAATACCTGGGGGCTTCCCCCTCGCCGGAGGAGCCGGTATGAAGCGCGTCATCACCTGCATCTCCTGCCCCAAGGGCTGCCGCCTGGAGATAGAGGCCGACGGCAAGGCCTTCGTTTCCGTGAGCGGCAACAAATGCCCGCGGGGCGCCGAATACGCCCGCCGCGAGACCGAGGCCCCGCTGCGCGTTCTTACCACCTGCGTGCTCACGCGCGGGCTGGACATAAAAATGCTGCCGGTGCGCACGTCGGGGCCCATACCGCTGGAGCGCCTGGCCGAGGCCGCCGCCGCGGTGCGGCGCCTCACCGTAACCACCCCGGTGAAGGCCGGCGCCGTGGTGGCCGCGGACCTGCTCGGCCTCGGCGTGGACCTTGTGGCCTGCCGCCGGGCCGGCAAGCCATGAAGTACGCGGCCGCGCTGCTGCTGGCGGCCCTGGCCGCCTGTTCCCCTCACAAGGAGGCCGTGCACATGGACGAGAAACTTAAGAAGCTCACCCCACTGCAGCTGAACGTCACCAAATCATGCGGCACCGAGCCGGCCTTCCATAACGAGTACTGGGACAACCACCGCGCCGGCATCTACGTCGACGTGATAAGCGGCGAGCCGCTGTTCCTCTCCTCGGACAAGTTCGATTCCGGCTCCGGCTGGCCCAGCTTCACACGCCCCGCCGCCGGCGCCAAGGTGGAGACCCGCTCCGACGCCTCTCTCGGCATGCGGCGCACCGAGGTGCGCTCGGCCTCCAGCGATTCCCACCTGGGCCACGTGTTCGACGACGGTCCCGCCCCCGGCGGCCTGCGCTACTGCATCAACTCGGCGGCGCTGCGCTTCGTGCCGCTGGAGGACATGGAGGCGCAGGGCTACGGCGCCTACGTGCCGCAGGTAAAAAAATAGCGGTTTGACACGTTAAGGATATAGATTTAAAATTGTATTAGCCCTTCGGCCTGAATTTACCGGGTTCTTTATTTTTTAAATGCTTCTGCTGCTGTTTTCCTTCCTGATACTGCTTGGCAGCGCCGCGCTGGCGCTGTGCCTTTCCGGCAACCCGCGCCGCGCGCAGGACGCTGCCGCCTACGGCGCCGTGGCCGCGGCCGCCGTCGGGCTGGTGCCCGCCCTTAACTCCGTTTTCACCGGTTCCACAGAAACCTTCGCCGCCGCCTGGCCCGTGCCGCTCGGCTCGCTTTCTTTCAGCCTGGACCCGCTGGCCGCCCTTTTCCTGCTGCCGGTCTTCGTGCTGTCCGCCTTCTCCGCGGTTTACGGCTGCGGCTACCTGGCCGGCTCCTCCAAGCCGCTGGGCCGCGCCGCCGCCGCCTTCAACCTGCTGGCCGCCGCCATGATGCTGGTCTTCACCGCCGCCAACGCCGTGCTCTTCATGCTGGGCTGGGAACTGATGGCCGCCTCCTCCTTCCTGCTGGTGCTCTTCGACCACGAGAAGGAACAGGCCCGCCGCGCGGCCTTCATCTACCTCGCCGCCGGCGGCACCGGCGCGCTGATGCTGCTGGCCGCCTTCTGCCTGCTCGGCGCCGGGGCCGGCACGCTGGACTTCGCCTCCTTTTCCCCGCTCTCCGGCGCCGCGGCCGGCGCGGCCTTCCTGCTGGCGCTCTGCGGCTTCGGCCTGAAGGCCGGCTTCATACCGCTGCATGTCTGGCTGCCCGAGGCGCATCCCGCCGCGCCCAGCCACGTCTCCGCCGTGATGAGCGGCGTCATGATAAAGACCGGCGTGTACGGCATCATAAGGATCATGGGCTTCCTGCACCCCTGGCAGGAATGGTGGGGCTGGACGCTGATAGCCGTCGGCGCCGTGTCCTGCCTGCTGGGCGCGCTGTTCGCGCTGGCGCAGCACGAGCTTAAGCGCGTGCTGGCCTATTCCAGCATAGAGAACGTCGGCATCATAATGATGGCGCTCGGCCTCGGCGTGGCGGCGCAGGTGTACGGCAGCCCGGCCCTCGCCGCGCTGGCCTTCTCCGGCGCGCTGCTGCACGTGCTTAACCACTCGCTCTTCAAGGGCCTGCTCTTCATGGGCGCCGGTTCCGTGCTGCACGGCGCCGGCACCGCCGAGCTGGAGGCCCTGGGCGGCCTTGGCCGCCGCATGCCGCGCACCGCGCTGCTTTTCCTCGTCGGTTCCGCCGCCGCCTGCGCCCTGCCGCCGCTCAACGGCTTCGCCGGCGAGTTCCTTATATATATCGCCTCCTTCCGCGGCCTCAACTCCGCCGGGCCGCTGGCCCTGGCCGGCGTGCTCACCGGCCTTTCGCTGGCCGCCGCCGGGGCCCTGGCCGCCGCCGCTTTTACCCGCGCCGCCGGCACCGCCTTCCTCGGCGAGCCGCGCGCCGTGCGCGCCGCCGACGCGCATGAATCCTCACCGCTGATGACCGCGCCGATGTTCTGCCTGGCCCTGCTGTGCCTCGCGGCCGGCCTGGGCTCGCCGCTGATGGTGGGCCCGCTCTCGGCCGCCGCCGCGGCGGCGCTGGGTTCCGCCGAGGCCGAGGTGTACGCCGCGGTGCCGCTGATCTACGTCTCGGCCGCCGGGCTCATACTGGCCGCCGTCGGGCTTATAGCCGCCGCCAAGCGCGGCTTCTTCCTGCACGGCCGCAGCCCGGCCTCCGGCCCCACCTGGGACTGCGGCTACGCCGCCCCCACCTCGCGCATACAGTACGGCGCCTCCTCCTTCGCCCAGCCGCTCACGGATTTCTTCCAGCCCATACTGCGCAAGATAGGCCGCTACCCGGTGATCTCCGAATATTTCCCCGCCAAGGCCGCCTTCTCCGCCGAGGCCCAGCCGGTGTTCTACAACGCCCTCTACACGCCGGTGGCCGTGCGCCTGCGCGAGCTGGCCTACCGCTTCAGCTGGCTGCAGCACGGCCGGCTCCAGATCTACATCATGTACATAATCGTCACGCTGATAGGGCTCTTGCTATGGAAATTATAAAGCCCTTCATACAGTTCCTCGCGGTGATGTTCCTGTCGCCGCTGCTGCTCGGCGTGATAAACCGGGTGAAGGCCCTTTTCGCCGGCCGCCGCGGCCAGCCGCTCTGCCAGCTGTACTGGGACCTCTACAAGCTCTTCATGAAGACTCCGGTGTACAGCCGCACCACCACGTGGGTGTTCAAGGGCGGCCCGGTGATAGCCGTGAGCGCCGTGGTGGCCGCTCTCGCCGTGCTGCCCTTCGCCGGGCGCCAGTCCTTCCTCGCCTTCGAGGGCGACTTCATCTTCCTCATCTACCTGCTGGGCCTGGCCCGCTTCTTCACGGTGCTCGCCGCGCTGGACACCGGCTCCGCCTTCGAAGGCATGGGCGCCAGCCGCGAGATGCAGTTCGCCGTCTTCGCCGAGCCGGCCTTCTTCCTGGGACTCGCGGCGCTGTCGCGCGTAACCGGCCAGACCTCGCTCGCCGGCATGTTCGGCACGCTTACCTCGGCCACCTGGGCCGCCGCCGCGCCGGTGCTGATACTGCTCACCGCCTCTTTCTTCATGGTGCTCCTCGCCGAGAACTCCCGCGTGCCCGCCGACGACCCCAACACCCACCTGGAACTGACGATGATACACGAGGTGATGGTGCTGGACCACAGCGGGCCGGAGCTGGCCTACATACTTTACGGCGCCTCGCTCAAACTGTGGCTGTTCGGCGCGCTGATAGCCTGCATGGTGCTGCCGCGCGGCGGCAGTTGGGCCGCCGACACCGCGGTCTTCCTGCTTTTCATGGTGGCCGTGGCCGCCGCCGTGGGCGTGGTGGAGTCCGTGATGGCCCGCCTGCGGATGATAAAGGTGCCGTACATGCTGATAACCGCCTTCGCCTTCTCGGCGCTGGCCCTGATATTCCAGATGGGACGCTGATGCATACCATAGCCGAACTGATAATCGTTTTCATCATACTGCTGGACCTGGCGCTGGCCGTGACCGGCTCGCTTTCGGTCTGCATAAGGCTGGTGGCCGCGCAGGGCGTGGTGGCCGGCCTGCTGCCGCTCCTGGCCTCGTCGGAAGGCCCGGCCTCGCGCGCGCTGGTCTTCGCCGTGGTCATCATACTGCTCAAGGGCGCCATCTTCCCGTGGCTCCTTATGCGCGCCCGCGACAAGAGCGGCGCCCACAAGGACGTGGAACCGCTCATCACCTACCCGGCCTCCATCATGCTCTGCCTGGGCGCCTTCATAGCCTCGTCGTGGCTGGGCTCGCGCCTGCCGCTGCCCAAGACCGAGGTGGCCTGGATAGTGCCGGCCTCGCTCGCCACCATCTTCACCGGCTTCATGCTGATCACCACCCGCAGCAAGGCCATCACCCAGGTGCTGGGTTACCTCGTCATCGAGAACGGCATCTACATCTTCGGCCTGGCGCTGTTCGTGGAACAGCCCATGATGGTGGAGCTGGCCATACTGCTCGACGTGTTCGTCGCCGTGTTCGTGATGGGCATAGCCATCTTCCATATCAGCCGCGAGTTCGACCATATAGACACGGCGGAGCTGTCCGAGCTTTCGGACTGGCGCCGCGGGGAGTACGGCAAATGATATACGCCCTGCTCCTGGTCCCCTTCTGCGCCGGCGTGCTGGCCTTCATTATAAGGAACGACGCCGCCCGCCGCCGCCTCCTGGTGTCCGCGGCCTGGCTGCACGCCGCGCTCACCGCCCTCTGCGCGGCAGACCTGCTCCTGGGCGGCTCGCTCTCGGCGGCGCTGCCGGGTTGGGCGCAGGGCGTCTCGGTATGGTTCGCCTTCGACCCGCTGGGCATGGTCTTCCTCTGCATCACGTCGGTGCTGTTCCTCGGCGCCTCCCATTACGCCGTGGCCTATCTGGCCAGCGAGAAACGCGACCCCGGCGAGGACTCCGACGACGGCTTCATCTTCAACAACGCGCCCGAGGCCGTGTTCACCGGCTGCCTGCTGCTGTTCCTGGCTGCCATGACGGCGGTGACCTCCAGCCGCCACATGGGCCTGCTGTGGGCCTCCGTCGAGGCCACCACCCTGCTCTCCGCGCCGCTCATCTATTTCCACCGCACCAAGCGCTCGCTCGAGGCCACGTGGAAGTACCTGCTCATCTGCTCGGTGGGCATCGCCCTCGCGCTGGTAGGCAACCTCTTCCTCGGCGCCGCCGCCCTTAAGAACGGCGCCGGCCTGGACATAGGCGGGCTGATGGCCGGCGCGGCCGCGCTGGACAAGCCGCTCCTCAAGGCCGCCTTCATCTTCCTCTTCGTCGGCTACGGCACCAAGATGGGCCTTTCCCCCTTCCACACCTGGCTGCCCGACGCGCACAGCGAGGCGCCGGCCGTGGTGTCCGCGCTGCTCTCCGGCGCGCTCCTTAACTGCGCCTTCCTCGGCATACTGCGCGCCAACGCCGTCTGCGCCGGCGCCGGCCTCGCGGATTTCACCGGCGGGCTCCTGGTGCTCTTCGGCCTGTTCTCGGTGCTCACCGCCGCTCTCTTCATGCTGGGCCAGCGCGACTACAAGCGCATGCTGGCCTATTCCAGCATAGAGCACATGGGCATACTGGCCCTGGGCGCGGGTCTTGGCGGCGGGGCCGCCTTCGGCGCCATACTGGGCGCCTTCAGCCATTCCCTGGCCAAGGCCGGGCTGTTCTTCACGTCGGGCCTGGTGCTGGCCGCCGAGAAGACCAAGCGCATAGCCGACGTGAAAGGCCTGCGCGCCCGCGCGCCGCGCACCGCCATGCTGTGGCTGGCCGGCTTCTTCATCATCACCGGCACGCCGCCCTCCGGCGTGTTCCTGGCCAAGTTCACCATACTGCGCGAGGCCCTGCTGCGCGGCCATTACTGGACCGCCGCCGCCTTCCTGGTCTTCCTGGCCATACTCTTCGCCGGCATGGCCCGCTTCTTCATCTCCATGATCTACGGCACCCGCGAGCCCCGCCCCGGCGAGAAACCCTTCGCCGAGCCGGCCGGCATGCTGGCCCCGGCGGCCGCCTTCTTCATCCTCGTCGTGGCGCTGGGCCTTTACCTGCCCGCCTGGCTCAACAGCCTTATCTCGTCGGCCGCGGCCGGCATGGGAGGCGCGCTGTGAAGATAGACCACCTCTCCAGTTTCGATCTCTCGTCCATTGAAATAGACCCGGCGCTGTTCCTGGACACCGTCTCGTCGCGCCTGGCCGCCGGCGGCCGCGCGCTGGCCTATTTCGCGCTGCCGGACAACGGCATATACCGCCTGGTGATGGTCATAGGCTTCGACCGCGAGGGCGTGATGGAGGCCTACTCCGCCCCGGCGGCGGGCTCCTTCCGCGCCCTCACCCCCCACTTCCCGGAGCTGCACCTCTTCGAGCGCGAGATCTACGAGCAGCACGGCCTTAAGCCCGAGGGCCACCCTTGGCTCAAGCCCATACGCTTCAACACGCCCGGCGCGGTGCCCGGCGTGGCGGACTACTTCACCGTGCACGGCAGCCAGGTACACGAGGTGGCCGTTGGCCCCGTGCACGCCGGCGTTATAGAGCCCGGCCATTTCCGCTTCCAGTGCCACGGCGAGAAAGTGTTCCACCTAGAGATCATGCTGGGCTACCAGCACCGCGGCGTGGAGCGCAGTTTTATCGGCGGGCCCGGCCCCCGCTCCATACATTACGCCGAGACCCTGGCCGGCGACACCACCATAGGCCACGGCTGGGCCTACTGCGCCGCCATGGAGGCCCTCTCCGGCGTTAACGTGCCCCGCCGCGCGCAGCTGCTGCGCGGCATAATGCTGGAGCTCGAGCGCCTGGCCAACCACACCGGCGACCTGGGCGCCATCTCCGGCGACGTGGCCTACCTGCCCACCGCCTCTTTCTGCGGCCGCCTGCGCGGCGACTTCCTCAACATGACCGCCCTTATCTGCGGCAACCGCTTCGGCCGCAACATGCTCAAGCCCGGCGGCGTGAACTACGACCTGGACCCCGCGCTGATAAAGGAACTTAAGCTGCGCCTCGAGGCCACCTACCGCGACACGGCGGACGCCGTGTCGCTGCTGTGGGAGAACGCCTCGGTGACGGACAGGCTGGGCAATACCGGCGTGGTGGACAAGGTGGCCGCCGAAGGCCTGGGCCTCGTCGGGCCGGCCGCGCGCGCCAGCGGCGTGGGCCTGGACACCCGCCGCAACTTCCCCTACGGCCCTTACGAGAATTTCACCATGTCGGTGTCCGGCAGCGGCGACGTTTATTCCCGCGCCTACGTGCGCTGGCTGGAGATACAGAAATCGGCCGAGCTGGTGGCCGGCTGGCTGGACGATTTGCCCGCCGGGCCCATAGAGGCCGAGTTCGGCCCGCTGAAGCCCAACGCCGCCGCCGTGGGCCTTACCGAAGGCTGGCGCGGCCAGATCTGCCACGCCGCCGTCACCGGCCCCGACGGGCTCATACGCCATTACAAGATAGTGGACCCGTCCTTCCACAACTGGCAGGGCCTGGCCATGGCACTGCGCGGCGGCGAGATCTCCGATTTCCCGCTCTGCAACAAGAGCTTCAACCTTTCCTACTGCGGGAGGGACCTGTAATGTTCAAAGCCATTCTAGCGCGCCTGCGCCAGGGCTACCGCACCCGCCCTTTCCCGTCGGAAGACGTAAAGATGCCGCACCGCTACCTGGGCCTGCCGCGCCTTAAGGACGCGCCGCTCAACCGCGCGGCCGCGGCCTGCCCCTACGGCGCCATACTTACCGAAGAGCGCCGCCTGGACCTGGGCCGCTGCGTTTTCTGCGGCGCCTGCGCCAAGGCCGCCCCCGAGGCCGTGGAGTTCAGCCGCGAGTACAAGCTCTGCGCCGGCAGCCGCGACGCCCTGCTGGTGGGCCGCGGCGACTACAAGCGCGCCGAGCCCCTGGCCCGCGAGCTTACGTCCATCTTCGGCCGCTCGTTCAGGCTGCGCCAGGTGAGCGCCGGCGGCTGCGCCGCCTGCGAGGCGGACTGCAACGTGCTGGGCACGCTGGCCTTCGACATGGGCCGCTTCGGCATACAGTTCGTGGCCTCGCCGCGCCACGCCGACGGCATACTGGTTACCGGTCCCGTTACGAAGAACATGGAACTGGCCCTGCGCAAGACCTACGCCGCCGTGTCCTCGCCCAAGGTAGTTATAGCCTGCGGCGCCTGCGCCATAAGCGGCGGCCCCTACGCCGGCCACCCCGAATGCGTCGGCATCCCGAAGGACATCCCGGTGGACCTCTACATCCCCGGCTGCCCCCCCAACCCCTACACCATCCTCGACGGCCTCCTGCGCCTCATCGGCCGCGCCAAATAAACCGCGCCGCCCCAAAGCAAAACCGCCGGCTC
>CALMZU010000138.1 GCA_937870775.1 uncultured Elusimicrobia bacterium | reverse complement strand
AAAGGCCGCGGGCTGATCCCCGCGGCCTTTTGTTTTACGCCGGGGCGGGGCTTTATCGGGCGCGAGGAATCTGCTATATTCTTTAAAGTATTTAGCGAAATTAAAGTAAAAGGACCACATATGAAGCTGTCTGAATTCATCCGTCCCGCTACGCTCAAGGAAGCGCGGGACGTGCTGCGCGAACTGGGGCCCAAAGGCATGCCCCTGGCCGGCGGCACCGCGCTGCATTTCATGCAGGGCAAAACGCCGGTCACCGCCGTGGACATCACCCGGCTGGGCCTTTCCTATATCAAGCAGGACGGCAATTATTTCGTGATAGGCGCCGCCACGCCGCTGGCCGACATTCAGCGCCGCCGCGGCGAGCGCTGGGCCATGCACGAGATCTGCCGCCGCATCTCCACGCACCAGATACGCAACGTGTCCACCATAGGCGGCAATATCTGCCGCGTGTTCCCGTGGGCCGACCTGCCGGTGGTGCTGCTGGCCATGGGCGCCGTTATGACCGTGTACACCGGCAAGAAGAAGGAGGACGAGGTGCCCGCCGACGAGTTCTTCGCCTCGCAGCCGGCCAGGCGCTTCGCGGGCGGCGACATACTGACCGCCGTAAAGATCCCCGTTCTTAAGGCGCATCACGGCTTCGGCTCGGTGAAGGTGTCGCGCAACGCGGCCGCCTTCTCCATGGTGACAATAGCCGCCCTGCTGGAGCTCGACGGGGGGACCATAAAGTCCGCCCGCGTGGCCGCCGGTTCCGCCATACCGTTCCCCAGGCGCCTGCGCCTGGTGGAAGCCGCCCTCGCCGGCAAGGAGCCGACCGCGGAGGTTTTCCGCGCCGCGGCCGCCGCCTGCACCGACGTTAAGTGGTGCGGCCAGGAAGGCATGAGCGCCGAGTACATACGCAACCTCGCCGAGGTCTCCATAACCGACGCGCTGGAGCGGGCCGCCGAGTTCGCCCGCGGGAGGACGAAATGAGCAAGGTGAGCACCAATACCGTTTCCTTCACGCTTAACGGCGTAAAAAAGACGTTCGAGACCCGCCCCGACGAGAAGCTGCTGGCCCTGCTGCGCCGCAACGGCTACCGCGGCACCAAGTACGGCTGCGGCCAGGGCACCTGCGGCGCCTGCACCGTCATCATGGACGGGCGCGCCGTGTACGCCTGCCTGATGTACGCCATGCAGGCCGAGGGCAGCAAGGTGCGCACGATCGAGAGCTCCGGCACCTTCGAGAACCCAGGCGAGTTCCAGAAAGAGCTGGTGGCCGCCGGCGCCGTGCAGTGCGGCTACTGCATCCCCGGCATAGTCATGAGCGCCACCGCGCTGATGGAAGCCGAGAAGGACGTTACCGACGAGATAGCCCGCGAGTACATGGACGGCAACCTGTGCCGCTGCACCGGCTACGAGAAGATCTGGATAGCCCTGCGCCGCGTGCTGGACCGCAAGCCCGGAGAGAAGAAGCCCGCCGCCGCGAAAAGGGGGAAGAAATGAAGAGGCACCCGCTCGCCGAGAAGTTCAAGCAGGTAAACCATTCCGTCACCAAGATAGACGCCATGCAGCTGGCGCTGGGCCGCGATTCCTACGTGGCCGACTTCGTGCCTAACGACGCGCTGGTGATAAAGATGCTGTGGAGCCCGCACGCGCACGCCCGCATAAAGTCCGTGGACGTGTCCGCGGCCGAGAAGATGCCCGGCGTGAAGTGCGTGCTGTGGCACGGCAACGTGCCGAGGAACGTGCACTGCACCGCCGGCCAGGGCTTCCCCGAGCCGTCGCCCTACGACACCTTCATGTTCGACAACAAGGTGCGCTTCGTGGGCGACCGCGTGGCCGCCGTGGCCGCCGAGACCGAGGAGCAGGCCGAGGCCGCCATAGCCGCCATAAAGGTGAAGTACGAGGTGCTTAAGCCCGTCTTCACGCTGGACGAGGCCATGGCGCCGGACGCGCCGGTGATACACGACGAGCCCGAGGCCCACGTGCCGATACCGATAGTCTACGAGCCCAAGAAGAACCTGGTGGCCCACGTGGGCTGCGAGGCCGGCAGTTTCAAGAAGGGCATGGCCGAGGCGGACTTCACGTTCGACGAGACCTACGAGACGCCCTACGCGCAGCACTGCCCCATAGAGCCCTACACGACGATGGCGCAGATAGCCCCGTCGGGCCGCATCGTCATCACCACCTCCACGCAGGTGCCTTTCCACTGCCGCCGCGTGGTGGCCCGCACGCTGGGCGTGCCGGTGCAGAAGATACGCGTTATAAAGCCCCGCATAGGCGGCGGCTTCGGCTGCAAGCAGGAGATACTGCTGGAGGACGTGGCCGCGATGTGCGCCCTGCGCACCGGCCGCGCCTGTCTGTGGCGCTTCAACCGCGAGGAGACCTTCCGCACCGGCCGCACGCGCCACCCGTTCCGCATACGCCTGCGCACCGGCGTTAAGAAGGACGGCACCATAACCGCCATAGGCCTGGAGTGCATAAACAACACCGGCGCCTACGGCGGCCACGGCCTTACCGTGGTGTCGTGCTCGGGCGGCAAGACGCTGCCGCTCTACCACTGCGAGAACATACTCTTCGACGGCAAGTCGTACTATACCAACCTGCCCGTCGGCGGCGCGTACCGCGGCTTCGGCGCCACGCAGGCCTTCTTCGCCATCGAGAGGCAGATGGACATGATGGCCGAGGCCATAGGCATGGACCCGGTGAAGTTCCGCCAGATGAACCATATACGCCCCGGCGAGGGTTCGCCGATCTTCGCGGCGCTGGGCGAGGGCCGCGAGGGCACGCCTATGACCGTGGGCTCCAACGCGCTGGCCGAGTGCATAACGCAGGGCGCGGAGGCCATAGGCTGGGAGAAGCGTCAGGACTGGCGCCAGAAGACCGGCCGCTACCGCCGCGGCATCGGCATGTGCTGCCTGATGCAGGGCTCGTCCATACCGGACATAGACATGGGCGCGGCTACCATAAAGATAAACGAGGACGGCTCGTTCAACCTGAACGTGGGCGCCACCGACCTGGGCACCGGCTCGGACACCGTGCTGGCGCAGATAGCGGCCGAGGAGCTCGAGACCACGACGGACAAGATGATAGTGTACTCGTCCGACACGGACATGACGCCGTTCGACGTGGGCGCCTACGCCTCGTCCACCACGTACCTGTCGGGCGAGGCCGTGCGCAAGGCCGCGGCCGACGCCAAGAGGCAGATACTGGCCACCGGCGCCGAGATGCTGGGCCTGAAGACCGAGGACGTGCACTGCGAGGACGCCCACGTGATGAACGAGGACGGCTCGAAGAAGGTGTCGTACTCCGACATAGCGAACTACTCGCTGTACCAGAGGAACCAGTACCAGATCATCGGTACCGCGTCCCACATCACCAAGAAGTCGCCGCCGCCTTTCGCGGCGCACTACGCCGAGGTGGAGGTGGACACGCTGACCGGCTTTGTGAAGGTGCTGAACTACGTGTCCACTATAGACTGCGGCACCGCGGTGAACCCGACGCTCTGCGAGGGCCAGACCGAGGGCGGCACCCTGAACGGCATCAGCTATGCGCTCACCGAGGAGTACCTCTTCGACGAGAACGGGAAGATGAAGAACGCGTCTTTCGCGGACTACCACATCTACTCGATGCGCGACCGGCCGCCGGTGAAGGCCATACTGGTGCCCTCTTACGAGGAGACCGGGCCCTTCGGCGCTAAGAGCGTGTCGGAGATCTGCATCAACGGGCCAGCGCCCGCCATTGCCAACGCCATCTACAACGCGACCGGGGCCAGGCTTAACGCCTTCCCGTTCACGCCGGAGAAGGTGCTGGCCGCCGTAAAGGCCGTTAAGCGGTAAGGCCGAGGCCAAATAAGAACGCCGCGCCCCTGAAAAGGCGCGGCGTTCTTTTTTATATCGTGTCCCCGCCTCAGCCGCCGGAGAAGGGGGAAAGGAGGGTTACCAGGTCGCCGTCGGCTATGGGGTCGTCCCAGTCGGCGAACTTGTCGTTGATGATGGCCTTGGTGATGTTGGTCGTAAGCGGTATGACGCGGCCGGCCTCTATCTCGTGCAGCAGCTGGCGCGCCGTGCCGGCCTCGGTCTCGTAGTCGTCGGTCTGTATGCCGCGGCGCTCGCCTATCAGCGCGAAGTATTTTACCTTGATCTTCTTCTTCATCGGTCCTCCGGGCGCCTAGCGGGCGGGCGCGTGCAGGTACATGAAGGCCTTCTCCGGCGTGAGCGGCAGCGAGGGCAGGTCCCTGTCGCGGCGCACCGCGCGCAGCGCGTCGCCCAGCGCCAGGTAGGCGCCTATGCCGTGCACGAAGGGCGGCTCGCCTATGGCCTTGGAGTTGCAGACCGCATAGGGGTTGCTGGAATCCTTCAGCAGGGTTATCTCGAAGCGGCGCGGCACGAACTTTATGTCCGGCACCTTGTAGGCGTTCACGCCGGTAAGCACCCGCCCGTCGGGGGCGTAGCGCAGCTGTTCCATGGTGGCCCAGCCCATGCCCTGTACCGCGGCGCCCTCTATCTGGCCGCGGTCTATGGCCGGGGAGAGCGACTCGCCCACGTCCTGCACGATGTCGACGGCCTCTATGGAATAGGTGCCGCGCAGGCAGTCCACCAGCACCTCGGTGAGCGAGGCGCCGTAGCTGTAATAGGCGAAGGGCCGGCCGCGCTCGGTCTCCATGTCGTAATGCAGGTCCGGCGTGGCGTAGAAGGCGTGCTCGCCCAGGTCCACGCGGGCCCACTGCGCGTCTTTCACCAGCTTGTCCCAGCCGAGACCTGCGGGTTTGCCGGAGGCCGTCACCTCGCCGTCCTTTATATCTACGGCGGAGACTTCGAGCTTAAGCTGTTCGGCGGCGAAATCCAGCAGGCGGGAGCGCAGGCGCTCGCAGGCGTACTTGGTGGCCATGCCGTTCAGGTCCGCGCCGGAGCTGGCCGACGTGGGGGAGGCATTGGGTATGCGCGAGGTGTTGGTGGTGTCCACGCGCACGCGCTCCACCGGCACGCCCAGCGTGCGGGCGGCCACTATGCGTATCTTGGCGTTCACGCCCTGGCCCATCTCCACCGCGCCGGTGCTGACGGCCACGCTGCCGTCCACGTAGATGTTCACGAGGGAGCTGGCCTGGTTGAGGGCCGTCTGCGCGAAGGAGATGCCGAAGCAGACCGGCACCACGGCGAGGCCGCGCTTGGTGTCCGTATGGGCCTTGTTGTAGGCTTCCACCGCCTCGCGGCGGGCCTTCAGGCCGGCCGAGACCTCCAGGGTCTCCCAGCAGCGGGCGGCGTTTACCGACGAGAGCTTCACGCCGTAAGGCAGGGTGTCGCCGTCCTTTAAGAGGTTGCGGCGCTTCAGCACTTCGGGCTTCAGGCCCAGTTCCTCGGCGGCGCGGGTGATGGCCGCCTCTATGGCGAAGGTGCCCTGCGGCACGCCGAAACCGCGGAAGGCGTTGTTGGGCGGTATATTGGTGCGGCAGCTTACGGCGGTGGCCCGTATATTGGGTATGCGGTAGGAGCCGCAGACGTGCAGGAAGGAGCGGCCCAGCACGGCGAGCGAGATGTCGGCGCAGGCGCCGGCGTGCTGGTACAGGTCCACCTGGTAGGCCAGTATGTTGCCCTCGGCGTCGAGGCCCAGCTTGTAATCGTACTCGTAGGCGTGGCGCTTGCCGGTGGTGGCTATGTCCTCGTTGCGCTCCAGCGCCAGCTTCACCGGGCGCTTCAGCAGGAAGGCGGCCATCGCCGGGGCCACTATCCAGACTGCGGTGGATTCCTTGCCGCCGAAGCCGCCTCCCAGGCGGCGGATGTCCAGTTCCACTTTGTGCATGGGTATGCCCAGCACCTCGGCTATATGGTGGTGGAAGGCGCCGGGGGACTGGGCGCTGGCGTGCACCTTTATGGTGTCGTGCTCGCCGGGCACGGCGAGGGCGCGCTGCGTCTCGAAATAGAAATGTTCCTGCGGGCCGCTGGCCAGCCGGCCCTGCACCACGTGCTTAGCTTTTGCGAAGGCGGCGTCCGGGTCGCCGTTAACGACGGTGCGCTTCTTGCCGTGTATCAGGCCTTTGGCGGCGGCCTCGCGCGGGTCGAAGACCGCGTCTAACTTCTCGACGTCGGCCTCTATCAGTTTAACGGCGCGGCGGGCGGCCCGGGCCGTGTCGGCCACGACCAGCGCTATGGGCTGGCCTATGTACTCCACGGCGTCCACGGCGAAGAGCGGCTGGTCCTTGAAAACGTGGCCCACCTGGTTGAGGCCGGGCACATCCTTGTGCGTGTAGACGGCGGCCACGCCGGGCGCGGCCGCGGCTTTGCTCACGTCGAGAGAGCGTATGCGGCCGCGGGCCACCGGCGAGGTGAACAGTACCGCGTGCAGCGCGTCATGGCCGGCCGGGATGTCGTCGACGAAAAGGGAGCTGCCGCGCACGTGCATCTGCGTGTCGTCGTTCCTCATATGGCCTCCTTGGCGGCCGGCGCGCGGAAATGGGCTTTCATCAGCTGGCCGGCGAGCAGGCGCTTGTACTCGGCCGAGCCGCGTATGTCGTCTATGGGCTTGGACGCTTTAAGAGCTATTGCGGCCAGGGCCTCGCCTGCTTCGGCGCCGGGCTTCATGCCTCGCATGGCCTCCAGCCCGCCCAGCAGCATGGGCACCGGGCCAACGCCGCCGACTGAAACGCGTATATCGGTTATGGCCCCGCCGTCGCCGGCGTTCAGCAGCATGGCCGAGTTCACGGCGGCGATGTCGAGCGTGGTGCGGTTCGACACCTTCTCGAAATGGAAGCGCGAGCCGGGGCGGGGCAGCGGTATCTTTATGGCGCTGATCAGCTCGCCGCAGGCCAGGTCGGTCTTCTTGTAGCCGAGGTAGAACTTCTCCAGCGGCACCTCGCGGGCGCCGCGCCCGCCGGTTATCACCAGCCGCGCGCCCAGGGCCAGCAGTATTATGGTGGCGTCGCCTATGGGCGAGGCGTTTGCTATGTTGCCGGCCAGCGTGGCCTTGTTGCGCAGTATGGCCGAGGAGTGCAGCAGCAGGTCCGCCTCGAGGGAGGGGAAATTCGCGCGCACGGCGGGGGAGACGCGGAAATCCTCTATGGACGCGGCGCCGCCGACGTTGATGAAGCCGGCCTCCTCGCGGACATATGAGAGCTCGGGGCGGGCGGAGAGGAAGCAGAGCTCGCTCTCGCGCAGCTGTTCCGGCCTCTGCACGAACAGGTCGGTGCCGCCGGCCACTATCACGGCGTCCTTCGCCGCGGCGGCCGGGTCGGCCTTGAGTTCCGCGAGGCGGCCGGGTATGGAACGGAAATAGTCGGGCAGCACGCCGGCGGCTATCATGGCCTCGGCGCGGCGGGCGGGTGTTCTGTCTATGCGGGCCAGGCCGTCGCAGAGGGCGCGGGCCGCGTTCCTTATCGAAGCGTAGCCGGTGCAGCGGCAGATATTGCCGTCCAGGGCGTTTACGGCCTCGTCGTAGGAAAGGTC
>CALMZU010000137.1 GCA_937870775.1 uncultured Elusimicrobia bacterium | reverse complement strand
TTACAGCTTGGCGCCGCATTCGCCGCAGAACCGAGCCCCCTGCTGGCAGGGCTTGCCGCACGACGGGCACTTGGGCATCTCCAGCGAGGCGCCGCAGTTGGCGCAGAACTTCCCCTCGCCGGCGGGCTTGCCGCATTTGGCGCAGACCGTCTGCTTGCTCTCTATCTTGCCCTTGAACACAGGCGTGGCCGCCGCGGCAGCCTCTATGTCCTCGGCCATCTTGCGCGAGCGGGCCGCCGCCACCTCCACGTTAACGCGCGGCGCGTCCACCACGCAGAGGCCTTCCTGCTCGTTCCAGCAGTTGCGGCAGTACCACTTGCTGCACTTGGGGCAGCGCACGAAATGGCCCTTGGCCTCGCCCTGCGCCAGCTCGAAGGCGGCCTCGTGCTCCTTGCGCCACTCGGGCGACATGCCGCCGAACTTCTCGCTGATGGCGTCGGTGCCGCGCTCTATGGCGCCGCCTATGCCGCCGCGGCCGGCCAGGTCGGCCACGGTGCCTATCAGGTCGCCGAGGCCCTTGAAGAACTTCCGCTTGCCGTAGGTCTTCGACTCTATGAAGCGGGTCTTGTAGCCCTCGCCGCAGTTCTCGCAGAAGAACGTGAACTGGAAGCCGGCCTCGCTGCTGTTGTCGGCGTAGTTGCTGGTGAAGCCAATAGGTTCAGCCATGTTTTTCCCCTTTTCGCCCCCTAGGGCCTGGTGAGCTTCTTGTACCTTACGCGGTGCGGGGTCTCGGCCGCGGCGCCCAGGCGCTTGCGGCGGTCCTCCTCGTACTCGCTGAAGTTGCCTTCGAACCAGAAGATCTTGCTGTCGCCCTCGAAGGCCATGATATGCGTGGCCACGCGGTCCAGGAACCAGCGGTCGTGGCTGATGATGACGGCACAGCCGCCGAAGTTCTCGAGCGCCTCTTCGAGCGCGCGCATGGTGTTCACGTCCAGGTCGTTCGTGGGCTCGTCGAGGAGCAGCACGTTGCCGCCTTCCTTGAGCATCACGGCCATGTGCACGCGGTTGCGCTCGCCGCCGGAGAGCACCTCCACCTTCTTCTGCTGGTCCTGGCCGCTGAAGTTGAACCGCGCCACGTAAGCGCGCGAGTTAACTTCCATCTTGCCGAGTTTCACCAGGTCCAGCCCGCCGGAGATGACCTCCCAGACGTTCTTGCCGGCCGTCAGCGTGGAGCGGTGCTGGTCGGAGTAGCAGAGCTTCACGGTCTCGCCCACTTTGAACTCGCCGGAGTCGGGTTTCTCCTCGCCGGTGATCATCTTGAACAGCGTGGTCTTGCCGGCGCCGTTGGGGCCTATGATGCCCACTATGCCGCCGGGCGGCAGCGAGAAGGAAACGTCGTCTAAAAGCACCTTGTCGCCGAAGGCCTTGGTGACGTTCTTGGCCTCTATGACCAGATTGCCGAGGCGCGGCCCCGGCGGGATGTAGATCTCCAGCTCGCGGCCCAGCTTCTCGGTGTCCTGGCGCATCAGCTCCTCGTAGGCGTTCACGCGGGCCTTGCCCTTGGACTGGCGGGCCTTGGGGCTCATGCGTATCCACTCGAGCTCGCGCTTAAGGGTCTTCTGGCGGTCGGTCTCGGCCTTCTCTTCCTGGCGCAGGCGCTCGCCCTTCTGCTCCAGCCACGACGAGTAATTGCCCTTCCACGGTATGCCCGCGCCGCGGTCCAGTTCCAGTATCCAGCCGGCCACGTTGTCGAGGAAGTAGCGGTCGTGCGTGACGGCTATGATGGTGCCTTCGTAATCTTTCAGGTGGTGCTCCAGCCAGTGCACGGCCTCGGCGTCCAGGTGGTTGGTCGGCTCGTCGAGCAGGAGGATGTCCGGCTTCTGCAAGAGCAGGCGGCACAGCGCCACGCGGCGCTTCTCGCCGCCGGAGATGTTCTTTATCAGCGTGTCGGGCGGCGGGCAGCCCAGCGCGTCCATGGCCAGCTCGAGGCGGCTGTCTATGTCCCAGGCGTTGAGCGCGTCTATCTTCTCCTGCACCTTGCTCTGGCGGTCTATGAGCTTGTTCATCGCTTCGTCGCTCATGGGCTCGGCCAGTTTCTCGCTGATGTCGTTGTATTCCTTCAGCGCGGCCATGGCCTCGGGCAGGCCTTCCTCGGCTATCTGCCGCACGGTCTTCTCGGGGTCAAGCTGCGGCTCCTGCTCCAGCAGGCCCACGGTGTAGCCGGGCGACAGCACGGTCTCGCCTTTGAAATCGGTGTCTTTGCCGGCGAGGATCTTAAGGAGCGAGCTCTTGCCCGAGCCGTTGAGGCCCAGCACGCCGATCTTCGCGCCGTAGAAGTACGAGAGGTAGATGTCCTTCAGCACGGCCTTCTTGTCGTAGTACTTGCTGACGCCCACCATCGAGTAGATAACTTTCTTGTCGTCTTTTGTTTCAGCCATATAGTCCTTATTTCCGCCTTATGGTCACCCAGCCGCCGCGGCCGAAGGCCTTGGTGGACTGGGCCATGGCCCGGTACACCTGCTCGTCGGCGGCCCAGTAGGGCTCGTACCATTCCCTGTCCACGTCCATGATCAGCACGCGGCGGGTCTTCTCGTCGTAGGCGCCCACCGGCGACACGTGCGGGTAAGGCCCGCCGGGCGCGCCGGTTATCAGCTCCTGCGAAAAATGTATCAGCATGATGTCGCCGGCGTTCTTCTCGTTGCCGGCGAGCGCGCGGCGGAAAGCCTCAAGCCCGGCGGCCGCGTCCCCGGCGGCGGTGGAGACCTTCACGGTATAGCCGGCGGCGCCGTAGGCGGCCAGCGCCTCGCGCGAGGCCTGCCCCAGCTGGGCGAGGGTTACCCCGTGGCGTCCTTCCCAGCCTTCTTCGGAGAGCAGTTCCTTCCAGTGCACGCCGGGGGCTTTCTCCGCGAGCTGCACCTGGTCTATGTTCTTCTCGTCGTCGCCGCGGGCGCGCCGCGCGTTCAGCAGCGCGTTGAGCGCCATGGACACCGAGGCGGCCGAGCAGGAATAGCCGTTATGCTGCGGCACGTAGAAAGAGGCCAGCGCCCAGTAGTCGGGCGCCTGCGCGGCGGGGTTGCGCAGGTACGAATTGTCGTCGGAAAGCGGCACCGCGAGCGCGCCTTTTACCGGCGCGTACTTGGGCGTCCCCGCGCCGGCCGCGGCGCAGAAGATCAGGAGGCAGGCGGCTATATTCCTCATCGCAGGCTAATAGTATACAAAAAGACCGCGCGCGTCCCGACTACCACTCCGCGGGGAGGGAGAACGGGAGGCCGTTCTTGCGGTAGAGGTACAGGTACTGCGGGCCGCGGGCCAGCGGGGTGCGGTACTCGGCTTTCAGCGCCAGCTGGAAGTCGCCGCCGGAGCCGCCGGCTATGGTGACGGGGAAAGGCGCGAAAGAGGTGTAGGCCCTGAACACCGGGCCGCCCATCCAGTCGTAGGGTTTTATCGACGAGAGCGGCCGGCTTTTCTTCAGCGCGGCCATGTTCTCCTCGTAAAAAAGCTCGCCGTAGCGGTCGAAGCCGTTGTAGAAGGCGCGGGCCTCTATGCCGCGCGCCGGCGCGCCGGCGGCCAGCGCCGCTTTGGCGCGGTTCCAGGCCATGTAGTCCGCCGTGCCGGCGGCGGACCAGACGAACATAAGCCCCAGCGCCGCCCAGCAGGCGGCGGAGGCCGCGCGGCGCGGCGCCGGCGCCAGGCGCAGCGA
>CALMZU010000136.1 GCA_937870775.1 uncultured Elusimicrobia bacterium | reverse complement strand
GGGCTGGCGTAACATTTTGTTAACAATTAAGCCACGGGCGGTTAATAGGGGATTTGTAGACTTTACACAGTAAAAGGACCACCAGCGGCGGGCGGCCGCGGGGCATTTATGGATAGCAAAGATATAGACAGGCAGCTCAACGACATGTGGAAAAAGGTCTCCGGGCACGACTACGTCCCGGACTCTTCGCCGCTGCCCCCCGACATACGCCAGGCCGACCGCGACACCATGCGCTTCCTGCGCGACAATTACACCAAGGCCGAGACCGAGTGGCGCTCGCTGCTGGACGCCAAGGACGCTCAGATACGCGACCTCACCGCCCAGTTGGAGGAGATCCGCGCCCACCTCGGCGAGATAAAGCAGCATTACCAGGAGGCCCGCGAGAAGGCCATCAACGAAGAGATGACCGCCGCGCTGCACCTGGAGGAATCCGGCAAGCTGATAGAGACCCAGAAGAAGAACCACGCCCGCGACGTCGCGCTGCTGAAGGAGCTGCTCGAGCGCAGCAAGGTGGAGATGGTGAACCTGCAGGGCCGCATAGACGCCCTGCGCAAGGAACGCGACGAGTGGCGCGGGAAGTTCGACGCGCAGTCCGTGGAGAAGGCCGACCTCGCCGACGCGAAGGCCGGGCTGAGCGCCAAGCTGGGCGACTCCAAAGAGGCCGTGGAGAAGACCCTCGCCGAACTGCTCGCCGAGCGCAAGAACCGCCGCGACGACCAGGCGAAGATGAAAGATCTCGAGGCCCGCATAAAGGACCTCAGCGCACAGCTGGAGACCACCAGGACCAACTGGGACGCCGAGCGCACCCAGTGGCGCGAGCTCTGGGACCGCGAGCGCTCCGTGTGGGAGAGCCACAGGCAGGAGTTCGCCGTGTGGGAGGAGCGCCTGCGCGCCGAGCGCGAGGCCTGGACCCTCAAGATGCGCGAACAGGAGGCCAAGGGCGTGCAGAACGTCGCCGGCCTCGCCGACATGCTCAAGGAGACCACGCAGTGGTCCGAGAAGGTCACACAGATACTCAAGCTCTACGCGCTGAAGGGCGTGGAGCTGCCCAGCGTCTTCGTCTCCGCCGGGCCCGACTCCAATTTCCAGAAGGCCCGCAAAGGCGTGATCCGCGCCGCGGCCGTGGGCCTGGCCGGCCTGCTGCTGATGAGCGGCGCCGCCTGGCAGATCTACTCCTGGCGCGCCAAGGTCCATTACAAGCTGCTCTCCAGCGCCCCGCTGGAACTGCCTAACCCGTCAGGCCTGGCCGTGACCAAGGACGGCGTCTGGCTGGCCGACTGGAACCGCGGCCTGTCGCTGAAGGACGCGAAGGACCTGGCCACGCTGCGCGTGCTGCCTGTGCCCGCCGGCGAGACCCTGCGCCCCGGCGCGCTGACCGCCTCGGACGGCGGCCTGTGGACCCTGGACATGGCGCAGCTGCGCTACGCCAGGCAGAATTTCTCCGACGGGCGCGTAACCGGGAGCGCCAAGACCCCCGGACCCGCGCCGCAGGGCGCCGCCTGGGACGGCTACAACCTGTGGGCTTTCGACGCGGCCTCCGGCCTGCTGTACAAGTACGGCCTTGACCCCGAGGCCGGCGCCGCCTCCACCTACCGGCTAGAGGGCCTCAGGAGCCTTTCCTGCATGCAGTGGTTCAACGGCGAACTGTGGACGCTGGACGGCAAGAACGTGCTGCGCCGCTACGCGCTGAAGGACGGCGTTTTCAGGAAAGTTTCCTCGCAGGAGTTCGGCGGCAAGGCCTCGGCCTTCTGGGCGGACGGCAACACCCTCTGGACCGTGGAAAAGGCGGGGGAACTGGCCGGAGGTTATGAACTGAAACGGTATTCCCTGAAACTATATAAATAAGAAGCGGGCGGGGGGATAATAATTATTGATTTTATTATAGGAAAATGCGAGAATTTTACAATTAACCTGCGAGGGTTGGTTTTTCGTTTACGCCGTTTTCCGTTTTTCGAGAGGATGATATGGCAAAAAGACTGATCTCCGTCCTTGGCGCCTGCGCTCTGTTCGCGGGGCTGGCCGCTTCCGCCGCCGCGCAGCAGCTCTACGTCACCAACATACAGACCAGGTTCAACGTCGGCGGCACCGACGACGCCTTCTGTCAGAACGGCATAACCGGCTACGACGTCTCCTACGCCACCTACAACTACGCCACCGGCGCCGCTTCCGACCCGTCGATCTGGTCCTCCAAGATAGAGTGGGAGCAGCCCCGCCTGAGCGCCGGCCAGAACGTCTACCCCGGCAACTGCCTCAAGCTCTGCGCCACCATACAGTGCGTGGTCGCCAGCACCCCGACCACCTTCGGCATAGACGACCTGACCTTCGAGATCTTCAAGTACGCCTCCGGTTCCAACCCCCTCGACACCTCTTCGACCCCGCCGCTCAAGACCATCTCGATGTACAATATCGGCCAGTGCAACTGCCCCGATACTACCGCCTGCCCGGGCTACAAGGTCACCGTGGGCACCTACTGCGCCAACTGGGACGGTTCCTACAACCTCAACGGCCTGTTCGGCAAGACCAACGGCCAGTTCGGTTTCCGCGCCAAGGTCACCACCAACCAGGTCAGCGAGACGGCCGGCAACATCTCCATCACGCAGACCGCGGCCTATCCCGGCGCCAACCAGATGCCGATAACCGTGGACGTGGTGAACGTGCACGTCGTGCGCTCGAGCCCCACTGTGGTCGGCAAGATCACCGGCGTGGCCGCCCAGCCCTATAACATCCTGTACCGTCTCAGCAAGGGCGCCAGCACCACCATAAAGCTCTTCGACGCCACCGACGCCAACTTCTCCACGCCGGTGCGCACGCTGATCAACGACACGCCGCGCGTGGGCGAGGGCACCCCCGACGGTACCCTGACCAACGGCGACTACTGGGACGGCCGCGACGACACCGGCGCCATGCTGCCCTCCGGCAACTACGTGGCCTTCATCAACGCCAAGTCCTACGACTATTTCGGCCTGGACAACGCCTACGGCGCCACTGTCTATATGGAACTGGACCCGCTGCAGATCACCGACGTGGCCCTGAAGCCGCTGGGCGCCTCGTCCACCGACGTGGCGACGATCAGCTACATGCTGACCGAGGCCGCCACGGTGTACGTCAACATCTATTCCCCCGGCGCCACCTTCACCAGCGTGAACACCGCCCCTCCGACGCTGGCCAGCGGCACCCTGCTGCGCAGCTTCGTCGAGCAGAAGGACCGCCGCGTCACCACCGCCACCTACTGGGACGGCCGCGACAACGCCGGCAACCCGGTCTGCGACGGCGACTACGT
>CALMZU010000135.1 GCA_937870775.1 uncultured Elusimicrobia bacterium | reverse complement strand
CAAGGCCACGGGGCTCGAGATCTCGTCGAAGCAGCAGCGGCTGCCGCGCGAGCGCGCGGTGCTCCTGGAGCGCGGCGCGGAGACGCTGGTGGTGGAGCTGCAGGGCAGCCTGTTCTTCGGCACGACGGACCAGTTCTTTACCGAGATAGAGCGCGACCTGAAGGTGTGCCGGCGGCTTATAGTGGACATGCGCCGCGTCACGTCGGTGGATTTTACCGCGGTGCACATGCTGGAGGAGATAGCGGACATCATGGCGGAGCGCGGCGGGGCGCTGGTGTTCTCGCATCTGCCGGCCAGCCTGCCGACTGGCCAGGACCTGAGCGGCTATTTTAAGCAGCTGGGGCTTACGCACAGCCGCGGCGCGGGCCGCGTGTTCGACACTTTGCACGACGCGCTGGAATGGGCCGAGGACAAGACGCTGGAGGAGGCCGGGGTGCGCCGGCTGCATTACGGCGTTAAGCTGGACCTGGGCGAGATAGAGTTCCTGCGCGGCATAGACCAGGCCTCGCTCAAGGGCCTGCGCGAGGCTTTCCGCGAGGTGCACGTGCCGCTGGGGCATCATGTTTTCCAGCGCAAGGGGATGGGCGACGAGCTTTACCTGATACGCCGCGGCCGCGTGCGCGTGGTGCTGCCGCTCAAGGAGACGCACCGCAAGCATCACCTGGCGGTGTTCGGGCCGGGGGATTTCTTCGGCGAGGTGGCCTTCCTTAACCGCACCGAGCGCAGCGCCGACGCCATAGCTATTACGGATTCCGACCTTTACGTGATAACCCGCGAGGCCTTTGACGCGGTGATGGACAAGAACCCGGCGGCCAGCGCGGCTTTCTTCCAGCGGCTGGCTACCGTGGTTACCATGCGGCTGCGCGATACCGACCGCGAGCTGCGCCGGCTGCAGGACAGCTGACCTTCATATATAAATATCTTCGCGAATTGGGTCCTAAGGCCTAGGCCTATATAGGTCCTTTTGCCCATGCGCAATTGCGGCTTATCGTTGATAATATAAACGTAGTCGAAAGAAGCGAGTCGAGGAAATAACATGAACCTGCGCAAAATATTTAATAACACCAAGCCCGCTCTGCTCATTGCCGCCGCCATGCTGTTCAGCGGCCTTTCCGCTTTCGCCGCCAACGATGCCGCGAGCGCGAAGTCGCTGCTTGATTCGCTTTCCAATGTTCCCGTGGAGCAGCTCACCGCCGACCTGCCCACCCCGCTGCTGCGCGCCGTGGAGATGGACGAAGCCTCCCGCGGCAACGCCAACTGCACCCCCAGCGCGGCCATAAAGCCCGGCCGCGATTTCTCCCCCAAGATAGACGACGTCAAGCGCACCACCGCCATCATAGCGCTGCTCGAGAAGATCTCCACCTGCCAGCCGCTGCCCTACTCGCAGGACGGCGTGGTTAACCTGAACAAGGAAGGCCAGATGCCCCAGGCCCCCAAGGGCTTCTACCGCGAGTATACGCTGATAGTCCCCGGCCGCAAGACCGGCGACGGCGCGGAGCCGATAGTGATAGGCGGCAAGACCTATATGAGCGGCACCATGCAGAGCGCCCGCGGTCCCGAGCGCATCATAATCGGCGGCGGCGAGAAGATCTATTACACCCCCGACCATTACAAGACCTCCATCCCGCTGACGATAGTGAAGTAAGCGGGTCTTTTGGTAAGATAAGGATCACGGCTGCGGCCGTGATCCTTTTTTTATGGACGAAAATTTCCTTAAGACCCCGCAACAGCCCGACGTGGCGGACCTGTCCGCCGCCGAAGGCGAGGCCCTGGCGGCCGCGGCCGCTTCGGCCGGTTTCGCCGTGCTGAGGCTGGACGGCGCGGCTATGAAGACCAAGGAAGAGCTGATGGACCACGCCGCGGCGGCGCTGGCCCTGCCGGGGGATTTCGGCCGCAACTGGGACGCGCTGATAGATTATATGGGCTCGCTGGCCGAGTTCAGGAAGAACGACCGCTTGCTGGTGGTGGTGGGGAATTCCGCCGCTATGCGCGCGGCGGACGCTGCCCTCTACGGCACTTTCCGCGAGGTTTGCGGCGACGCGGCGGACAATGCCCGGCAGTGGAGCCGGGAGCGCGTCATAATGAAGTTCCTTTTCCTTTAATTATTGGACGGCCTGCGCCGGGGCCTGTACCTCGGCCATGACGGCGTCCGGGGCGTTGAAGTGGTGCCTGGACGCTATCTCCTCGTAGGCCATTACCGACACGCGCCTTATGATGTCGCCGCGGTTCCTCATCCACGAGAAATAGCGGCTGGCGGGGCTGGTCTTCTCAATAAGTCCTATCACAATGTACGGGAAGCGCTTGCCGTCCTTGCGGCGGGCCACAAGTATGCCCATGTCGCCGCAGAGGCGGCTGGTGGTGCCGGTCTTGTCGTATACCTCGGTGTCCTGCGGCATGCCGCGGGCGCTGGTGGTGAGGCGGTTGCGCTTGTGCAGCATCATCACGCGCTTTATTTCATCCGAGTAGGGTATGCGGTCCTCCCACAGCGAGTGCAGGAAGGCCATGTAGTCGCGCACCGAGGCTTTGTTGCGGTAGGTGCGGCCGTTGCGGGGGATGTATTCCACCATGTATATGTCGCGGAAGATGTGGCCGTAGTTCTGTTTCAGCAGTTTCTCGGTGGCGGCGGGCCCGCCCAGGAGGCGCATGAACCAGTCGGCGGAGGCGTTGTCTGAATCCCTTATCATCTCCACCATCAGGCGGCGGGCTTTGTCGGTGTACTGCTGGCGGCCCTGCTGCACCTCGTGGAAATAGGCGAGGGCGATGAAGGGCTTCATGAGGCTGGCGGTCTGCAGCAGCGATTCTTCGTTTATGCCGGCCAGCTTGGTGTTGTCGGTGAGGTCGTACACGGCCCAGGCGGTGCGCTCGTCCTTCTTTATCTTGCCGGACTTGCGCAGTTCGTTAAGGTACTGGCCCAGCCTGGCCTCGAAGGCCACCTCGTTAAGGGTGGGGGCGGGTTGGCGGGGCGCGGCCTGTTCGACCGGTTGTGGCGCGGCCTGAGCGGTGACGGCGTTGT
>CALMZU010000134.1 GCA_937870775.1 uncultured Elusimicrobia bacterium | reverse complement strand
CCGGCCGGTAATGCCGCCCATGCGCTCGCGGCAGGTGAGGCCCGGGTCTATCAGGTCGCCGGTTATCACCACCAGGTCCGGCGCGGCGGCGTTTATGGAGTCCACCACCTCGGCGTACTGGTGCAGCTTCCATTCCGAGTCCACGTGCATGTCCGAGATCTGGGCTATCTTGAAACCCTCGAGCGCCGGCGGCAGGTCCTTTATGGCCACTTCCACTTCCTTCACCGCCGGCCGGGAATAGGCCGAGTAGAACGCCCAGGCCAGCGACAGCGCCAGCGCGCCGAGGGCCGTCCAGGCGGTCTGCGGCCGGGTAAGCAGGCGGCCCAGCAGCGGGCCGGCCAGCTGGAAGGCGAAGAGCACGGTGGCGGCTATCAGCGCCACGCCCATCCAGGCGTAGGCGGCGTTGTAGACCAGGTCCAGCGCCGGGCCGTGGTAGTGGCGGCGCAGGAACATGGCCGCCGGCGAGGCGAAGGCCGCCAGCAGCAGCGCGACGCGCAGCCAGTAGGCGTGCGGCTGCGTCAGCTCGAAGGCTTTGGCCAGCCAGCGGGCTATGTAGACGTGCAGGCCCACGTAGAAGGCTACCAGCAGCAGGAAGACGGGGAAGAAGTGATGGTGTTTCATGGGCGCTGCGGTTATTATATAAATTAGCCGCGGCTACCCTTTTATCACGACGAGAGGCCTGAACCTGGCTACCTTGCGGGCTATGCCGGCGCCGCTTACCACGCGCACCACGTCCTCCACGTCCTTGTAGGCCTCGGGCATCTCCTCGGCCAGCGTGGAGCCCCCGGAAGAGGCCACCCAGATGCCGCGGCCGCGCAGTTCGGAGGCTATGTCGCGGCCGCGGGCGCGGCGCACCGCCTCGTGCCGGCTGAGCAGCCGCCCCGCGCCGTGGCAGGTGGAGCCGAAGGTGTCGGTCATGGCCTTGGCGGTGCCGGCCAGCAGGTAGGAGGCGCGGCCCATGTCGCCGGGGATTATAACGGGCTGGCCCACGGCGGCGTAGGCCGGCGGCAGTTCCGGGTGACCGGGGCCGAAGGCGCGGGTGGCGCCCTTGCGGTGCACTATCAGCGCGGTCTCCCTGCCGTCCACCATATGCTTCTCGAACTTGGCTATGTTGTGCGCCACGTCGTAGACCAGGCGCAGGTCCAGCGCGCGCTCGCCCAGGCCCAGCGCGCCGCAGATCGCCTCGCGGGCGATGGCCCCCAGCGCCTGGCGGTTGGCCCAGGCGTAGTTGGCCGCGGCCTGCATGGCCCCGAAATAGCGCTGCCCCTCGGTGCTGCGGAAAGGCGCCGCCGCCAGTTCTCCGTCGGCGAGCGGTATGCCGTAGCGCTCCGCGGCCCCGCGCATCACGGCGATGAAATCCGTGCAGACCTGGTGCCCCAGGCCGCGCGAGCCGCTGTGCAGCATCAGCGTCAGCTGGCCTTTGAACACGCCGAAGGCGCGGGCCGCCGCCTCGTCGTAAACGTCGGTGACCTCCTGCAGTTCCAGGAAATGGTTGCCCGAGCCCAGCGTGCCCAGCTGGTCGCGGCCGCGTTCCATGGCCCTGCGGCCTACCTCGCCGGGGTCGGGTTCAGGCATGGCGCCGCCGGACTCGGCGCGGGCCAGGTCCTCAGGCCGGCCGAAGCCGTTCTGCACGGCCCAGGCCGCGCCCTTGAGCAGCGGGCCTTCCTGGTCCTTCTTCGCCAGTATAATGCCGCCGCCGGCGCCGAGGCCCGCCGGCACCCGCGAGCGCAGCGCGGCGGCCAGTTTCTCCAGGTCCTTCATCACGCCTTTGGCCTCGAGGGCCGAGACCAGCAGGCGCACGCCGCAGTTTATATCGTAGCCCACGCCGCCCGGGGAGATCACGCCGTCGGAGGCGCGGTAGGCGGCGACGCCGCCTATGGGGAAGCCGTAGCCGGTGTGTATGTCGGGCATGGCCAGCGCGCTGCCGGCCAGGCCCGGCAGGGTGGCCGTGTTGGCGGCCTGTTCCAGCGCGGCCGGTTCTATTACGGCCTCCAATTTCTCGTCGGCGTAGATCACGGCGGAACCGGTCATGCCTTCTTTGAACGAAGGCGGGAGTTCCAGCCGGTAAGGGTCCAGGCGGCGTATGGCCGCGAGGTTCACTGCGCGCTCCAAGGCCGCCCCGCGGCGTCGGCGTGGACGCAGTTCACTATGATGGCGCCGTGCTCCGGCGAGGCCGGGTCGTTGACGTAGGCCCAGCCGCCGGCGTCGCCGGAGGCGTCGGGCGAGGACATGACGGCGACGGCGGAGCTGTCGGGATGCCCGGTGCCGGGCAGCTTGGCCAGCGGGATATTGTCAATGTAGCGTTTTGACGCGGCCAGCGACGTCAGGTCGTCGGAGGGGTGAAGGGTGTTCTCGCCGTAATAGATGTTGAGCGCGGAGCGCAGCGAGGTAAGACCGGCGCGCGTGGCGCTTTCCTTTGCCTTGGAAAGTATGCCGGCGAAACGCGTCACCGCCGCGGCCGCGAGCACGCCGATTATCGCTATCGTTACCATCAGCTCTATCAGCGTGAAGCCGCGCTTTTTCTTTTCCATCTTTTCCGTCCTTGTTCCGCGGCGGGCATCTTCGACGAGCCGGCGGCCAGCGCGGCCGACAGTTCCGGGTAGCCGCTGAGCCTGGCCAGGTCGGCGGCCGTCTCCCCGTCGCGGTTCAGTTTGAAAGGGTTTGCCCCCAGGTCCAGCAGCGCCTGCACCGTGGCGGCTCGGCCGCGGTTGGCGGCCATCATCAGCGGGGTGTTGCCGTTGACGTCCTTGAACTCCAGGTTGGCCCCGCCGGCGGCCAGTTCCCGTACTATCTCGGTGCGGCCCTGCATGCTGGCCCACATCAGCGGCGGCCAGCCCAGGCGGTCCTGCGCGTCCACGCGGGCGCCGGAGGCTATCAGGAAGTTCACCGTCTCGGTGCGGCTCCAGCGCGAGGCTATGTGAAGCGGCGTCTCGCCCTTGTCGTTGCGCGCGTCCAGCGCCGCGCCGCGGGCCACAAGTATGCGTATGGTGTCCAGGTTGTCCTTGGCTGCCGCCCACATCAGCGGGGTCCAGCCTGCCTGGTCCTTGCTGTCGGGACTGACCCCGGCGTCCAGCAGTTTGACCGTTATGCGGGTGTAGTCGTTCTTCGCGGCCTTGAACAGGCGTTCCTGCGGCGTGCCTATGGGCACGTCGCAGCCGGCGGCCAGCAGGGCCGCCAGGAACAAGAACGGAGCAATAGAACGCTTCCCCTCTCCCATGTCCCGTAAATATATAAATAATCCGGCCCCCGCACAAGGGGTCAGCGGTCGTAAAGGCAGGAGCCCTTGTCGTCCATCAGCAGGAAGGCCGGCATGTCGGCGACTTCCAGTTCGCGCACGGCCTCCATCCCGAGGTCGGGATAGTCGATGACCTTGGCGCTCTTTATGTGCCGGGCTATCAGCGCGGCGGGGCCGCCGGGCGAGCCCAGGTAGAAACCGCCGTGCGCGCGGCAGGCGGAGCGGAACGCCTCGGAGCGGCCGCCCTTGGCCAAGGTCACCAGCGCCGCGCCGCGGCTCATCAGCGCCCCGGCGTAGGCGTCCATGCGGCCGGCCGTCGTCGGGCCGAAGGAACCGCAGGGCAGGCCGGCCGGCTGGCGCGCGGGGCCGGCGTAGTATACCGGGTGATCGAAAAGGTATTTCGGCAGCGGCTTGCCTTCTTCTGTAAGCCGCATGAAGCGGGCGTGGGCCGCGTCGCGCGCCGCTATGAGCCGGCCGCTCAAGGCCAGGCGCGTGCCGGGTTTTAGCCCGGCGAGCTGCGCCCTCACCTCGGCCATCGGGCGGTCCAGGTTTACCGGCACGGCGGAGCCGCGGCCGGAGAATTCGGCGCGCAGTTCCGGGGTGAGGAAACGCGCGGGGTCGCGGTCCAGTTCTTCCAGCCAGACCCCGTCCTGGTCTATGCGGCCGAGGGCGGCGCGGTCGGCCGAGCAGGAAACGCCGAGGCCTATCGGCAGCGAGGCAGCGTGCCGCGGCAGCCTGAACACGCGCACGTCGTGGACGAAATGGGTGCCGCCGAACTGTGCGCCCGGGCCGAAGCCCCGCGAGGCCTCGGCCAGCCAGGCCTCCAGGTCGGCGTCGCGGAAAGGGCCGCCGCCGGGCGGGGGGGAGAAAGGCATGTCGTCGAGGGCGCCTGCCGAGCCGAGCTTCACGGCCTCAAGGCAGGTCTCCGGCGAGGTGCCGCCTATCACGAAAACCGCGTGGTAGGGCGGGCAGGCCGAGGTGCCGAGGGCGCGGAGCTTTTCGGCGAGGAAAGGTTTGAGCGCCTCGGGCTTAAGGAGCGCGGGCGCCTCCTGGAACAGGGCTGTGCGGTTGGCCGAGCCGCCGCCCTTGGCGATGAAGAGGAAGTCGTAGGCCAGGCCTGGCCCGGCGTGTATGTCCGCCTGCGCGGGCAGGTTGTCGCCGGAGTTGCGCTCGGCGTACATGTCCAGCGGCAGCAGCTGCGAGAGCCGCAGGTTCTCCGTGGCGTAGGCCCGGGCCGCGCCGGCGGCGAGGGCCGCGGCGTCGCCGCCCGACGTCAGCACCCCGGCGCCCTTGCGGGCTATGACGCAGGCCGTGCCTGTGTCCTGGCAGAAAGGCAGTTCGAAATCCGCGGCTATGGCCGCGTTCTCGAGCAGGCACCAGGCCATGTACCTGTCGTTGGGCGAGGCGGCCGCGTCGGCCAGTATGGCCGCCACCTGCGCGTTGTGCGCAGGCCGCAGCAGGAAGGAGATGTCGCGGAAGGCCTCGCCGGCCAGCAGCGCCAGCGCGTCGTCGGAGACCTCCAGCAGTTCGCGCCCGCCGGCGGAGAAAGGCCGCACGCCGTCGCGCGAGACCAGCCGCCAGCCCGAGGCCGGGCGGGGCAGGTCCAGCAGTTCAAGGTAACCTGGCATCACCTTATCTCCACTATGCCGCCGCCGAGCTCGGCGACCTTCAGATCGAGGTCGAGATAGAAGTAGAGCGGCAGCAGCGCGGAGAGGAACATCACGGTGGCGGCGGCCATGGCCGCGGCCTTTATGGCCAGCGCGCCGCCGAAGCGGCGCAGGCCGGAATGCTCCAGCC
The DNA here is from genome assembly GCA_937870775.1 of uncultured Elusimicrobia bacterium. GTDB lineage: Bacteria > Elusimicrobiota > Elusimicrobia > Elusimicrobiales > UBA9959 > UBA9959. Next base: position 10,758 of record CALMZU010000134.1, on the reverse strand, counting down.
ACCGGTAGAGGGCGGTCTTCAGGCCGTAGATAACGGCGAGCGGGCCGGCTATGTAGGCGGCGCCGAAGAGGGGCGAGCGCAGCGCCGCGGCGGCCGCCTGGAAACGGCCGGCGTCGTGGTCGGCGTTAAGCAGCGCGAAAGCGACATAAGCCAGGCAGGGCACGGCCGCGCCCATGGCCCAGAGGGTGCGCGCGCGAGGACCGCGGGGGCGGCCTTCCGCGCCGGCGTGCGCGGCGCGGCCTACCAGCGCGGCCGCGAGGTAAACGGCGGGCAGGATGGGCAGGGCCAGCAGCGCCGCCGCTGCCAGCGGCCCGGGCAGCAGCGCGGCCCAGGCGTCGTAGGAGAACTCGCCTTTCAGCATCAGCAGGTTGGCGGCCAGGAAGGCCAGCATGGCGGCGCCGGAGAGCGGCCCGGTCAGAAGCCTGACCTTGGCGGCGGTACGCTCGCAGCGCTGCAAGAGTTCTTTTCCCATAGTTGGCCGGCGGGGCCGGCCGCGCAATTATCGTAAGATATTCCCGACGGCCAAAGCAAATGAGGAAAATATGAGGTTGACCGCCGGCTAAATTTAATAGAATAATCGGGTATCGAACCTTCAGGGGAGGCAGTACCATGAACCGTATCATCATCCCGGCCCTTTTCCTTATGCTGGCCGGCCAGGCGTCCGCTTACGAGAAAGTGGAGTTCAAGGCGCAGATCACCAGCGCCGGCTTCATGCGCCCGGCCGCCGTGGCAGTATCCGGAGGCCGCACCTACGTGGCCGACTCCAAGGCCAACGCCGTGTTCGCCTTCGACGCCGAGGGGAAACAGACCGGCAAGTTCGAGGCCGGGCTCAAGGCCCCGGAGGCGCTGGCCTTCGGCGGCGGCCGGCTCTACGCCGCCGACACCGGCAATTCCCGCGTGGCCGTGTTCGGCCCCGACGGCAAGTTCCTGTGGGCCTTCTCCGGCGAAGGCTCGGCCCCGGGCCAGCTCGACGGGCCGCGCGGCCTCGCCTACGGCCCCGACGGCAGGCTCTACGTCTCCAACACCGGCGCCTCCCGCGTCGACGTGTTCAACGCCGACGGCATCTACCTTTACGGCTTCCCCACGCTCAGGAACGACGGCGTCAGCAAGATCAACCCGGCCAAGATAGCGCTTAACCGCTCCGGCGACATCTACGTCTCCGACCCGGACAAGGCGCTGCTGCAGAAGTACGACCGCTCCGGCAAGCTGCTGCGCGAGATCAGCGTGGCCAACAACGGCGCCGCACCCGACGCGCACGGCCTGCTGTACCTCATAAATTCCAAGGAAGGCAAGGTGAAGGAGTTCTCCGAGCTCGGCGAGACCATCGGCACCTTCGGCACCCGCGGCAAGGGCAAGAGCGAGTTCAAGAACCTGCGCGACATCGCCGTGGACGAACTGGGCAACATCTACCTCTGCGACGACGAGAACAAGAAGGTGGTGGCCATAAACCTGGAGAGCTCCGGCACCACCCCCGAGATGGCCCCCGCGCCGCTGCTGGACCGCTTCATGGTGAGCGGTCCCTCCGCCAAGCTGGCCTTCAAGGCCGACGTGTTCTCCGTTACTCCTGACGGCAAGGCCGTGGCCTGGCTGCCCGAGGCCCGGGAACTCGCGCTGCTCGACGGGACCGGCAAGAAGACCCTGGCCCGCGAGGGCAAGCTGCAGGGCCAGCTGCGCGCCCCGCGCGGCCTCTTCGTCGACAAGAAAGGCATGATCTACGTCGCCGACACCGGCAACGACCGCGTGCAGATCTTCAACGCCGACGGCAGCTTCTCCAACCAGTTCGGCGAGAGCGGCTCGGGCGACGGCCAGTTCCGCGCGCCGTCCTCCGTGGCGGTCAGCCCGAAAGGCAACATCTACGTGGCGGACACGAAGAACCGCAAGATAAAGGCCTTCAGCTCCGACGGCATCTTCCTGTTCGCGGCCGGCCCGGAGCTCGGCAACGTGATACTGCAGAACCCGGTCGCCGTGCGCTGCGACGACGGCAAGAACGTCTACATCCTCGACGCCGCGCTGAAGAAGGTCGTGGTGATGGACGCGATGGGCAAGTTCCTGCGCGTCTGGGACGACTCCGGCAGCATGCAGGACCCGGCCGCGCTCGTTTACGACGGCAAGGGCTTCTTTTACGTGCTGGACAAGGGCACCTACAACGTGAAGATCTTCGACGCGGACGGCAGGTTCACGGCGAGCTTCTTCGCGAAGGGCCGCGGCGAGCGCGAACTGTGGGCGCCCGCCCACCTGGCCTTCCGCAACGACAAGATCTACATCTCCGACCCCGAGAACGCCCGCATACTGGCGTTCGACATCAGCTACCTGCCCGAGGAGCCTTTCGACCTGAAGGCCGAGGCCGGCGAGAAGAGCGTGAAGCTCGGCTGGCGCGCCAAGGCCAACGCCTGGACCGACGGCTTCAAGGTCTACCGCTCCAAGGGTTTCGACGGCGAGCTCAAGGAGATAGCGGCCCCGAAGGACAAGGCCTTCGAGGACGCCTCGCTCACCGAGGAGGCCACCTACTACTATTACACCGCCGGCCTGTCCGTCAGCGGCGCCCGCGGCGGGCTCTCATTGCCCGCGCAGGCCTACTACAAGCCGCCGGAAGCCCCGAAGCCGGCCGAGCCCGAGGCCGCGGCCGAGAACAAGAACGTGGCCCCGATGGAGATAGTGGCGCCCCAGCTCAACTACATCTTCTCGGCCAACTACAAGTTCTACCAGAAGAACCCGGTGGCCAGCGTCGCCGTGAAGAACAACACCGACGCCGACTTCACCAACGTGAAACTGTCGTTCTACTTCAAGGACTTCATGGACTTCCCGTCGGACACCGTGGTGCCGCTGGTGAAGGCCCGCTCGCAGGCCGAGGTGCCGCTGTCCGCCACGCTCAACAACCGCGTGCTGAACATCACCGAGGACACGCCGATACAGTGCCAGCTGACGCTGACCTACTACCAGGACGGCGCCGAAAAGACCTTCACGCTGAACAAGCCGGTGAAGGTGCTCTCGAAGAACGCTATCGTCTGGGACAAGCCGCAGCGCCTCGCGAACTTCATCACCCCGAAGGACACGCCGGTGTTCGGCTTCAGCCGCTTCGCGCTGAACGAGAAGGCTAAGATCGCCGACAGCGCTTCGTTCCTCAACGAGAATACGCTGACCGCGCTGATGGTGTGGGAGGCGCTGGGCGAGCAGGGCCTCAGCTACCTGGCCGACCCCGTGAACCCCTACTCCGTGCTGAAGTCCTCCGGCGAGGCCGCGCTGGACACCGTGCAGTTCCCGCGCAGCACGCTCAAGCTCAAGAGCGGCGACTGCGACGACCTGACCGCGCTGTTCGCGGCCATCTTCGAGGCCTCCGGCGTGCGCACCGCGCTGCTGGACTACCCGGCGCACATCAGCCTGATGTTCGACACCGGCTCGTCCGACGCGCGCGAGGTCGGCGTCCCCGAGGAGTACCTGATAAAGTACGACAATACCTGGTGGGTGGGAGTGGAAGAGACGATGGTGGGCAAGGACTTCTACGAAGCCGTCAAGCACGCCGCCGCTTTCTACCGCCAGAACCAGAAGGACGTGCGCGTGATAGAGACGCGTTCCGCCTGGGCCGAGTTCGAGCCGGTGACGCTGCCGGAGAGCGCCGACGAGAACTACCCGGACAAGGCGAAGTTCCTCACCCGCGTGAAGGAGGCCGTGGCCGGCCTGACCAAGGCCCGCTACGAGTACTTCAAGGAGTACTACGGCCGCATACTGCTGGAGAACCCCGGCGACGCGGACGCCAACCTGAACCTGGGCATACTTTCCGCCACCAGCGGCGAGGCCGACGCGGCCGCGAAGTACTTCGGCGAGGTGCTCAACACCGAGCCTTTCAACCCGGCCGCCCTCAACAACCTGGGCAACCTGGCGCTGGAGAAGAAGGACTACGACGGGGCCCGCAAGTACTACTTCGACGCGGCCAAGGCCGACCCCTACGACGCCGAGATCTGGCTGAACCTCGCCAGGCTCTCCGAACGTCAGGGCAAGAAGGAAGACGTTAAGACCTTCTCCGAGCGCGCGGCCAAGATAGACCCGGCCGTGAAGAGCACCGGCGACAAGCTGCTGAAATAGCGGCCGCCACCAGGAGGTAATTATTATGAGGAAATTGATGATAACGCTGGCGCTGGTCTTCTCGGTGAACGCCGTTTACGCGGCCGAGGGCGACTGGAAGAGCTGGTACGGCAATATGCTGAAGGGTCTGCGCACCCGCGTGGAGAAGAAGCTTTCCAGCAAGACGCGCGTCTCGGCGGTGGCCGCCGTGCGCGGGGCCAAGCAGGGCTCGGACCCGAAAGCCCTGTACTGGAAGGGCAGCGTCTCCGACGCCGCCCAGAAGAAGCTGGAGGCCGAGCGCAAGCAGCTGGGCGACGCCGTGCAGCTGGTGCTGGACGGCGACATAGCCGGCGGCAAAGCGGCGCTGCAGAAGTTCGTGAAGGACAACCCCGACAGCGTGTTCCTGGCCGACGCCAAGGACGCCCTTTCGAAACTGCCCGCGGATGCCCAGCCCGCCGCGGCGCCGGCGGCCCAGAAGGAGGCCGCGCCCGCGGCGCAGTCCCCGGCGCCGGAGGAAAAGCCGGCCGCGCCGGAGGAGAAACCGGCCGAAAAGCCCGCCAACTGAACTTGACGGCGCAAAAAAAAGCCCCGCCTGCGCGGGGCTTTTTTTATGCCTCGGGGCTAGTCGTCCTGCTGCGAAGAAGAGGGGGCTGGCGCCGCCGTGACGGCCGGCTTTTCCTGCTGCGGCTCGGCGGCGCGGGGTTTTTCCTCCGCCGGGGCCGGGGCCGTCCAGGTCTTGTCGGCCGGCTCGGGTTTTATTTCCTTTTCGGGCGCGGCCTGCCCGTCCTTCGCGGGTACGACCCAGGTCTTGTCCGGGGTCTCGGGCTTTATGGCCGCGCCGTCCGGGGCGGAGGCCTTGCCGTCGTCGGGCAGCCACGTGCGGTCGGGGGTCACCGGCGGGCCGGAAAGCCGGCCGGGCGTCTCGTCATTGGGCTGCGCGGGCGGCGGCAGCTCGCCGGGCACGCCGCCGCGCTGCTTGAGCGCGGCGTAGACGTCGGTGGCCGAGCGCCAGAGCATCTGCTTGAGCAGGCTGTCCTCGCGGCGGCCTGGGGGGAAGAACGGGTACAGCGGCGCCATCAGCAGGTGGAAGGTGGTCTTCTGCGCTCCGGCGGTCTCGACGCGCGCGGCCTTGCCGCCGGCGGTGAAGTCGGCCGTCAGCAGGTACTTGGAGCGCAGCGACGAGGGCAGTATGAAGATGAAGCCGGTGTCCACCAAGTAGGAGTTCCACAGGTCGGCGTAGGTCCAGCGGTTCAGCGTGGTGAGCTCGAGCCTGAGCACGCCCCTGCCCTTCGCCTTGTCGTAAAGGCCGGCGTTGGAGAAGACCTCCCTGGCGCGGCGGGTCAGCGAGGAGAGTTCCTCGGGCAGCGGCGGCAGCGGCTTTATGCGCTGCGCCGGCCGGGAGGCCGAGCCTTCGCCGATGGAGTCCGTGGGCGAGCGGTACGGGTAGGCCAGCCAGGACACCTCTATCTCCGCGAACGGGGTTATGGCGGTGTCGGCCAGCATGGCGCGGGCGGTGGAGCGTTCCACAAGTATGTCGCCCGAATTGAACGAGGCGCAGCCGCAGAGCAGCGGCAGCAGCGCGGCAAGGACGGTTGTTCTGTTGATCTTCATATTTCCTGGCCCGGCCGGGACATGACCTAACTCATATTTAAGCCCCGCCGGAGTTTGGTATATTATATTATAGTTGGGGCTGAAGAAGCCCCGGGGACCATATATGGCTACAAAGAAACTTGAGAGCGTCATCAGGACCGAGGGCAAGCCCGACATCGTGATAAGGCTCGCCCGCGTGCAGGACATGCGCCGCATACAGATGCTTTATTCCGAGGTGTACGGCGCTTCCTACCCTATACCGATGATAATGGACCGCGAGCAGATGCGCCACGCCATCGAGTCGGACGACTGCTACTGGATGGTGGCGGACTGCCAGGGCCGCATAGTCGGCAGCCTCGTTTACGAGCTGGACCTCAATTACCGCTATTCCAAGGCGCTGGGCGCCGTGGTGAGCCAGGAGTTCCGCAAGCACGACCTGGCCTATACCATGATGAAGCTCGTGCTGGACCACATCACGCACGGCAAGGACCTTGTGGACCTGGTCTACGCCACCACCCGCACCGCCAACTACGCGCCGCAGAAGCTTACCGAGAACCTGGGCTTCATCAAGCTGGGCATCTTCCCGAACACGCACAAGGTGCAGGACAACGAGACCCACTGCCTCACCGCCTATTTCACCGAGAGGGCGCTGGCCCGCCGGCGCAAGAAGCCCGTGATGATCCCGGAGCTGGAGCCTTTCTACGACATAGTCCGCCGCCAGGTCAACCTGGAGCGGCCGGTGACGAAGGACGTGACCGGGATCTACAGCGACCATTCGAAGCGCATCCCGCTCCTGAACTTCGAGATGATAACCGCCCCGGAGTTCGTGAAGAACCGCTACAAGAAGATAAAGCACAACAGTTTCTTCGAGCATATCGTGATGCCGTTCCACGAGCCGAACCTGATACTGATAACCCCGGACCAGGGCACCGAGGTGTACCTGACCTACAGTCACAAGGACAAGTACAGCGTGATCATAGGCGGCGTCACGAACGAGAAGAGCTTCGCCACCGTGCTCGAGAGCGTGGCCCACAAGGTCAGCGAGATGGACATGGCCTACCTCGAGGTGATGATAGACGCCTACTCGCCCGAACTGCAGCGCGACGCGATGGACGCCCGCTTCATCCCGAGCGCCTACTTCCCCTGCGCCAAGCGCATGGGGCCGCGCCGCTACGACTGCGTGGTGTTCTCGCGCACCTTCGAGATACTGGACTTCCGCAACGTCAAGATCATCTCGCTCTACAAGAACTTCCTCAGGGAATACCTGAAACTCTGGCGCGAGAATTACGTCGAGCTGGCCTTCAAGTCCGACCGGAAATAAGGAGACAGCAGACATGGCAGACCTTTCCGTGGAGGACCGCCTCCCGCCCTCGCATAAGCCGCTGAAGAGCCGGGCCGCCGCCGACGCCCTGTTCGAGACCGCGGCCTTCGACTATTCCCCTAAGACCTCGAAGGCTTTCCTCGCCGCGATGCGCGCCTCGCTCGCTTTCCAGGGCGCCCGCGCGCCGGTGCTCAAGGCGCTCTACCGCGCCGAGGGTTTCGACCCGGCCTCGGTGAAGACCGAGCGCGACGTCGCCAGCATACCGTTCCTCTTCGTTTCCGCGCTCAAGGAACGCAACCTGACCACGCTGCCCTGCTCGAAGATAGCGCTGGAGCTCAAGTCCAGCGGCACGTCGGGCCAGCGCAGCCGCATGCAGCTGGACCGCGGGTCCCTGATGCGCGTGCGCCGCATGGCCTGGCGCGTCTTCGAGGGCCTGGGCCTCACCGACCTGGAGCGCGAGCACGACTATATCTGCTTTACCTACGACCCGGACGTGGCCAAGGACCTGGGTACAGCCTGGACCGACAAGCTGCTGACCAGCTTTACGAAGAAGGGGGAGATCTTCTACACCTTCCGCTGGAGCAGGGAGAAGAAGGATTTCTATTTCGACATCGAAGGCGCGGTGGCGGCCCTGAAGAAGTTCGAGGCCGCCGGGCGCCTGGTGCGGCTGGTAGGTTTCCCGGCCTTCGCGCTGAAGCTCACCGAGGAATATAAGAAGCGCTACGGCCGCAACCCGCGGCTGAACCCGGCGAGCAGCGTGGTGACCGGCGGCGGCTGGAAGACCCTTTCCGACGAGGCGATAGACAAGAAGGTCTACCGCAAGATACTAGCCGACAGCCTGGGCATCCCTGTGGCCAACGTGCGCGACCTGTTCGGCATGGTGGAGCACGGCGTGCCTTACGTGGACTGCCGGCTGGGGCACTTCCATATACCGAACTACGGCCGGGTGATAGCGCGCCACCCCGGTACGCTGGTTCCGCTGGGTTACGGGGAGAAGGGCCTGCTGCAGTTCATCACGCCTTACCTGACCAGTTACCCGTCGCTGTCGGTGCTGTCTTCTGATTTCGGCGTGGTGAGGGAGCGCTGCTCCTGCGGCCTCAAAGGCCCGGTGCTCGAGATACACGGCCGCGCGGGCGTGAAGAAACTCAAGGGCTGCGCCGTCAGCGCCGCCACCATGTTATGAAGACATACAACACCTATTTGTTCGGTAAGAGCTGCGACAAGGCGGCGTGGACGCCGGCCGAGATAGAGGACGTGGGCCTCCGGGCGCAGGCCGCGCGCGAGCTGCTGCGCGGCGTGTCGCGCGAGTACATAACCGACACCCTGTCCAAAGCCGGCCGCCTCTTCGGCAAAGGCGGCAAATACCGCGCCGCCGCGCTCAAGATGCTCAAAGGCCAGATAACCTTCTCCGGCCCCGTCATAGACAAAAGCCTCGATTTCATCCCCGAGATCCTCGAGAAGCACACGCTGGTCAAGCGCATGAACATGGAGCTGTTCCTGCCCTACGCCCTCGAGGCGCCGGTGGAGCGCCGCGGCTACTCCGGCCTTATACGCGCCATGCCCAAGGGCGTGGTGCTGCACGTCGGCGCCGGCAACGTCTTCCTCGGTATACTGGATTCCGTCGTGCTCGGCCTGCTCACCAAGAACGTCAACATCGTGAAGCTTTCCTCGTCGGGTTCCAATTTCATGAACCTCTTCATGGACGCCGTCAGGGAAGTGGACGAGAAGGGCGTGCTGGCGAAGAGCGTGGCCGTGCTCAGCTGGAAGGGCGGCACGCCCGGCCTCGAGGAGGCCGCGCTGAAGCGCGTCAACGCCGTGTTCGTCTGGGGCGGCTACGACGCCGTGCAGGCCTACCGGAAGATAGCCCCAATCGACGTCCGGGTGGAGGGTTTCGGCCCCAAGACCAGCGTGGGCGTGGTCTTCGAGAGCTGCGTGAAGAACGAGGGCATGGCCGAGGTGGCCCGCCGCGCGGCGCTGGACGCCTCGCTGTGGGACCAGGCCGCCTGCTCGTCGCTGCATACCCTTTACCTGGTGGCCCCGGCCGCCCGCCACGCGGAGCTCGCCGCCTCTTTCCTCAAGGAAGCCGCGCCGCAGTTCGCGCGCCTGGCCGCCGAGCTGCCGCCCGGCAAACTTTCCCCGGACGAGATGACCGAGATAACCCGAGCCAGGGAACTCGCCCGCGTGGACCAGGCCTTGGGCGACGCCTCTTACGTCAGCTCGGCCCCGTCCACCGACTGGACCGTCATCTACGAGAAGGACCCCGTTTATCGCGTCTCGCCGCTCAACCGCGTGCTCTACGTCAAGACCGTGGAGACCGTGGAGCAGGTGCGCGACCTGATAGCGCCCATGCGCGGCTATATACAGACCGTGGGCGTGGGCGGCTCCATAGAGCGCAAGAAAGTGCTCGAGACCCTCGGCCCCGCCGGCATAGCCCGCGTGGTGAAGCTGGGCAAGATGCTGGAGGAGGCCAACGGCTCGCCTCACGACGGGATCTTCCCGATGATGTCGCTGGTGAACTGGCTGCCCATAGAGGAAGTGCCCTCGCAGCTCGACCGCCTGAGCGAGCTCGTGGAACACGCGCGCTCGCGCAGCCCGTTCTACGCGCGCCACTTCAAGGGCGTGCCGCGCATCACGGCGCTGGCCGATTTCCAGAAGGTGCCCTTCCTCGAGAAGCATCACGTGCTGGAGAACACCCCGCCCGACAGCGCCGACCTGCTGACCGGCAAGGTGCAGCGCGGCATCTTCTTTGCCAGCGGCGGCAGCACCGGCCAGCCCAAGTACGTTTTCTACGACCAGCACGAGTACGACCACACCTGCCGCATGCTGGCCTACGCCATGGAGGCCGGCGGCCTCGGCGAGAAGGACATCATCGCCAACCTCTTCGTGGCCGGCAACCTGTGGTCAAGCTGGCTCTCCGTCGAGAAGGCCATCTCCTACACCAAGGCCATCTCGGTGCCGGTGGGCAGCAATTTGCCGCTCGAGAACATAGTGGGCTACCTGCACGACTTCCAGGCCACCGCCGTGGTGGGCCTGCCGTCTTTCCTGGTGAAGCTCGCGGAGTTCGCCAAGGCGAACAGGGGGAAGTACAACTTCCCGCTCAAGTACATCTTCTACGGCGGCGAGTACGTGGGCGCCGAGATGGTGCGCTTCTTCGAGGGCGTGTTCCCCGGCGTGAAAGTGCGCTCGGCCGCCTTCGCCACGGCCGACGCCGGCGTGGTCGGCTTCCAGTGCCCGCATTGCGTGAAGGGTCAGCACCACCTGTTCGCGATGAGCCAGTTCGTGGAGTTCGTGGACCAGGACACGCTGGAGCCGGTGAAGAAGGGCGAGATAGGCGAGCTGGTGGTGACCGGCCTTTCTAAGAAGCACATGCCGATCATACGCTACCGCGTGGGCGACCTCGGGCGTTGGGTGCTGAAGCCCTGCCCCTGCGGCAAGCGCGAGCCGCTCTTCGAGATACTCGGCCGCTGCGACGACCGCATACACGTCGGGGGGGCGCACCTGTTCGTAAACGACATACAGGAGGCCATCGGCCGCGTGCCCGACCTCAGCTTCAACTTCCAGGTGGTCATAACCAAGAAAGGCCATCGTGACGCGCTGACCATACGCGCCGAGGTGCAGGACGGGGCCGCTCTGGCCCGCTCCGGCGAGCTGGGCGACCTGCTGTGGCGCGAGCTGGAGAAGCACTGCGAGGACCTGCACGAGAGCGTGCGTATGAAGTGGCTCGACAAGCCGGCAATAGAGGTACTGAAGCCCGGCTCCATAGAGCGCGTGCAGCGCACCGGCAAGAT
>CALMZU010000133.1 GCA_937870775.1 uncultured Elusimicrobia bacterium | reverse complement strand
ATCATGATGTTGTGCAGGTGCTTGTCCACTTCCTCGGCGGACCAGCTCATGCGCATGCTGTTCTGGCTCATCTCGAGACCGGAGGTGGCGACACCGCCGGCGTTCGCGGCCTTGCCGGGAGCGAACAGGATGCCGGCCTTCTGGAAGGCCTCGACGGCCTCAGGGGTGCACGGCATGTTGGCGGCCTCGGTCACGCAGATGACGCCGTTCTTCAGCAGCGTCTGGGCGTCGGCCAGGCCGAGCTCGTTCTGGGTGGCGCAGGGCAGGGCCACGTCGACCTTCACTTCCCACGGCTTCTTGCCGGCGTGGAACTCGGAGCCCGCGAACTTCTTCGCGTACGGGGCGACGATGTCCTGGCCGGAAGCGCGCAGCTCGAGCATGTACTCCCACTTCTCGCCCGAGATGCCGTTCTTGTCGTATATGTAGCCGTCGGGGCCGGAGATCGTGAGGACCTTGCCGCCGAGGTCGTTGACCTTCTTCACCGCGCCCCAGGCCACGTTGCCGAAGCCGGAGATCGCGACGTTCTTGCCCTTAAGGCTGGTGCCCTTGGTCTTGAGCTGCTCTTCGCAGAAGTACACCACGCCGAAGCCGGTGGCCTCGGGGCGTATCAGCGAGCCGCCCCAGGTGATGCCCTTGCCGGTCAGCACGCCGGTGAACTCGTTGCGGATGCGCTTGTACTGGCCGAACAGGAAGCCGATCTCGCGGCCGCCCACGCCGATGTCGCCGGCCGGCACGTCGGTGTTGGGGCCGATGTGCTTGCACAGCTCGGTCATGAAGCTCTGGCAGAAGCGCATGACTTCCGCGTCGGACTTGCCCTTGGGGTCGAAGTCGGAGCCGCCCTTGCCGCCGCCCATCGGGAGGGTGGTCAGGGAGTTCTTGAAGATCTGCTCGAAGCCGAGGAACTTCAGGATGCTGGCGTTGACGGAGGGATGGAAGCGGAGGCCGCCCTTATACGGGCCAATGGCGCTGTTGAACTCGAAGCGGAAGCCGCGGTTCACGTGCACTTCGCCCTTGTCGTCGGTCCACGGCACGCGGAAGATGATGCCGCGCTCGGGCTCCACGAGCCTGTCGAGGATCTTGGCCTTTATGTACTCGGGGTGCTTCTCGAGTATGGGGGTAAGGGTCTCGAGGACCTCTTTCACCGCCTGCTGGAATTCCTTCTCACCGGGGTTCTTGGCGACCACGTTCGCAAGAACGCCGTCGATGTATTCCTGAACTGAGGTTTTAGACATAGGTTCCTTCCTTTTTGATTTTTGCTGCGGGTCGAAACGTAAAACAAACTAAAATCCTATAGATTTATATTACAAACCTAACTTTGGGTTGTCAACTCGGGGCCGTCGGGCTTTTGTGCGCGCCGAATTGCTAGAATTTACTCATGAATTACGCCTTCGCCCTCGCCGCGGCGCTGCTCTTCGCCCTGTCCGTCCCGGCCGGGAAAATACTGCTCGCGCACCTGCGTCCGCTGGAACTTTCGGCGCTCTGCTACCTGGGCAGCGGCCTGGGCCTGGCCGCCTGGCGCGCGCTGCGCGGAGGCGGCGGCGAAGCCCCGCTCGGGCGCGTGGACCTGCCCTACGCGGCTGGCTTCGTGCTGGCCGGCGGCGTGCTGGCGCCGCTCATGCTGTTCAGCGGCCTGCGGCTCACCGCCTCGTCGTCGGCCTCGATGCTGCTCAACTTCGAACTGGTCTTCACCGCGCTGATAGCGGTGCTCTTCTTCGGCGAGCACGGCGGGCGCAGGCTGTGGACGGCCGCCGTGCTGATCTGCTCCGGCGCCGCGCTGCTGTCCTGGGAGGGGGGGACGCTCGCCTTCGGCTGGGGGCCGGCGCTGGTGCTCGGCTCCAGCCTGATGTGGGCGGTGGACAATAATTTCACGGCGAAGATATCCATAAAGGACCCGGTCACGATAGCCGTCATGAAAGGCCTGGCCGGCGGCCTGATAAACGCGGCGCTGGCCTTCTACGCCTACCGCTCGCTGCCGCCGGCCGGCTGGGCCGCGCTGGCGCTGCTGGTCGGTTTCTTCAGTTACGGCGTGAGCCTGGTGCTTTTCATACTGGCCATGCGCGGCCTGGGCGCCTCCAGGGCCGGGGCCTTCTTCGGGACCTATCCCTTCATCGGCGCCGCGCTGGGCGTGATGCTGCTCGGGGACCCTTTTACCGTCAGGCTGGCCGGGGCCGGCGTACTGATGCTGGCGGCCTTCTGGCTGCTGGCTTCCGAGAGCCATTCGCACCGGCACCGTCACGAGCCGCTGGACCACGACCACGCGCACGACCATGCCGACGGCCACCACGGCCACGTCCACGCCGGGCCGGTGAGCGGGCCTCATTCCCACCCGCACCTGCACGAGGCCTCCGAGCACGAGCACCCGCATTCCCCGGACGCCCACCACAGGCACGCCCATTGAGTTCCTGCCGGCCTTGAACGTTTATTGATGTGACTTCGCATATACAAATTTTCTATACTTTAACTTCCCGAACATAGTATGAGAAAGACCGCCCTTATCCTTTCCGCGCTGCTGGTCCTGCCTTTCGCCGCCTTCGCGGCCGAGTTCAAGGACAAGGGCGAGACCATAGCCGTGGACTTCCCCGCCGGCTGGAACGGCGGCAAGAGCGACGACCCGACGGTCACGCTGAAGCTGGAGAAGGGCAAAGCCTTCTTCGAGTTCTCCAAGCAGGATTCCGAACTGGGTGATTATTACCTGAAGGCGCGCGTGAAGGAGCAGGTGGACTCGCTGCGCTCCAAGGGCACCAGCCTCTCCGGCGACGTGAGCCCGGTGAACCTGCACGGCGTTTCCACCGCCTACTACACCTCTTACGAGAGCATGGGCGCGCAGGCCTACATCGCTTTCTTCACCTATAACGGGGCTTCCTACGCTATCTCCGCGCGCGGCCTCGACGACGGGGATTTCCGCGCGGTGATGGCCAGCATACGCAAGCCGGGCGAGAAGATAGAACTGCCGAAACCCCGCAAGGTCCGCGTCGCCCGCCGCAAGGCGCGCAAGGAAGAGGACGAAGAGCAGCCCGGCGTGCAGGTGATGTCCGACGGCTCCGTCGAGGTCTCCTCCTCCGCCGCCGCCCTGGCTTCCACCGATACCGTGGCGGCCGTCCCTGTCTCCACCGAGGCCGCTCCCGCCGCCGTCGAGCCCGGCACCGCCTCACTGCCTTCGGCGAAAGGCCTGCTGAACGAACTTTCCGAGAAGACCGCCTCCGCCGGCCAGCCCCCGTACATACCGCGCCGGCCGCTGCCCTTCCTCTTCTGGGGCGTGCTGATAGCCCTCTGGGTAGGCGGCTCGATGGCCGCGCGCAAGGCCGCGGCCGCGTACAAGAATCCCAAGCTGCCCCCGCCGCCGGCCGACGTGCCGCCGGACTTCTTCTTCCCTTTCATCATCTCGCGCGCCTCCAGCACCAAGGAGGACGTTTACAACGTCATTACCCGCCAGAAGCAGCTGCTGGCCGCCGAGTACCCCTGCGAGCACTCCTTGTTCCTGGCCGCCGGCGTCTACGGCTGCGTGCTGCTGCACGTGGTGTGGAGCCTGCTCGCCTTCGTCGGCAAGGGCGACCTGCTGACCGGCATGCTGCTGCGCCTGCCGCTGGGCCGGCTGTGGGCCTCGGTGCCGGAGATCTTCTTCGTGCTGCTCTTCTTCTACGGCCTGTACCTGTGGTTCGCCCGCAAGCGCGAGTTCAGGCTTTACGACGCCCAGTCCAACCTGGTGCTCGAGGTGAAACCGGAACTGGCCTACGGCCTTATGAAGGACGGGGCCGGCAAGGAAGTGGCCCGCCTGGTGGCGAAGGGCGGCATGGCCGGGCGCTGCTGGGACTTCGTGGACACCGACAACCTCGTCGTTTTCACGATAAAGGACGACTTCCCGAAAGGCTACCTGCTGGGCAAGTTCTTCGGCAACCTGGGCGGCGCGCTCCGCAGCCACTACGGCATATACGCGCAGGACCGCCGCGCCGGCTACATCTTCCTGGACCCGCATTCGGGCGACAATTTCCAGATACACATGGACTTCGCTTTCGCCCGCCTGGGCCACCCGGCGCAGATCCTGGCCGCGATGCTCTACATCGTCTCGAGGGAGAAGACCCCCGTCTACCCGTCGCCGTTCTGACGGCAAGGAGAGAACCATGAAGATAGGCATACTTACCGGCGGGGGCGACTGCCCCGGCCTTAACGCCGTGGTGCGCGGCGTCACCAAGGCCGCCGTGCGGCGCGGCTGGGAAGTGCTGGGCCTGCGCGACGGTTTCCGCGGCCTCGTCGAGAACGACGCCGTGCATATGGGCGACGGCGACGTCTCCGGCATACTGGTGCGCGGCGGCACCGTGCTGGGCACCTCCAACACCGCCAACCCTTTCCGCTATACGCTGCCGCCGCTGGGAAGCTGCGACAAACCCAGGGACCTCTCCAAACAGGCCTTTAAGAATTTCAAGGACCTCGGCCTGGACGCCCTGGTGGCCATAGGCGGCGACGGCACGCTCACGATGGCCGGCCAGCTGTACCGGCGCGGCATGCCCGTCGTGGGCGTGCCCAAGACCATAGATAACGACCTTTCGGCGACCGACGTGACGTTCGGCTTCGATTCGGCGCTGCAGGTGGCCACCGAGGCGGTGGACAGGCTGCACACCACGGCGGAGTCGCACAACCGCGTGATGATAGTGGAGACGATGGGGCGCTACGCCGGCTGGATAGCGCTGCGCGCCGGCCTCGCCGGCGGCGGCGACATCATACTGCTGCCGGAGATCCCGTACCGCGCCCAGGACATAGTGAAGGCCGTGGCGGACCGCAAGGCCCGCGGCAAGAAGTTCTCCATCGTCGTGGTCGCCGAGGGCGCCCGTCCCGAGAAGGGGGAGATGACGGTGACCAAGGTCGTGAAAGGTTCGCCCGATCCGCTGCGGCTGGGCGGCGTTTCCTACAAGATAGCCGACATCCTCGAGAAGAGCGGCGTCGGGCTCGAGACGCGCGTCGTGGTGCTGGGGCACGTGCAGCGCGGCGGTTCGCCCACCCCTTTCGACCGCTGGCTGGCCACGGGCTTCGGCGTGACCGCGGCCGAGCTGGTGGCTAAGAAGAAGTTCGGCCACATGGTCTCCTTCCGCGACTACGGCTTCACCAGCGTTAAGATCTCGCAGGCGGTGGGCAAGCTGCGGCGGGTGTCGCCGGGCTCGCAGGAAGTGCGCACCGCGCTGGCGGTGGGCACCAGCTTCGGCAATTCGCGCCTGGCGCGCTGAGGGAAAATGGCTGAGATACTTTACGGTATAAACACGGTGGAAGAGATCCTGAACGCCGGCCGGCGGCGCGTGCTGCGCCTCATGATCTCGCGCACGGAGAAGAACCAGCGGGTGCAGGGCCTGGCCGCGCTGGCGCGCAAGAACGGCGCGCGCGTGGAGTACTGCGACCCGCGCGCGCTCGAGAAGCTGGCCGAAGGGGCCAACCACCAGGGCGTGGTGATAGAGGCCGAGCCGGCCAAGCGGCTGGACCTCGACGGCGCTCTGGCGGCCGTGAAGGACCCGAAGCGCACCGTCTGGGCCGCGCTCGACGGCATCACCGACCCGATGAACCTCGGCGCGATAGTGCGCAGCGCGGCCTGCCTCGGCGTGTCGACGGTGCTGCTCCCAGAACGCCGCTCGGCCAGCCTTAACGCGGCCGCGCAGAAGACGGCCTCCGGCGCGGCCGAGCGCATAAACGTGGTGGAAGTGGTGAACCTGAACCAGACCATCCTGAAGCTGAAGGAGAAGGGGTTCTGGGTATACGGCATGGACATGGGCGGCAAGCCGCTGCCGCAGGTGGACTTCACGCTGCCGGCGCTGGTGATCATCGGCTCCGAGGGCGAGGGCCTGCACCAGAAGACCCGCGAGCACTGCGACGAGATCGTCTCCATCCCCCAGAAGGGCGGCGTCGAGAGCCTCAACGCCGGCAACGCCGCCGCCGTCGTCTTCTACGAGCTTTCCAAGAAGATATAAAAAAGACAACGCGGGCACTCGCCCGCGCTGTCTCCCTCAAAACTGAGGAGCGAGAAGCAACCGTCGATAAGGTGTCCCGCTCCGGAAATAGTATAGCAGAAAATCCCCGTTTGTCAAGGGGTAATCTCTTGACAGGTCAACGGGGTTATTTTATCACGAACAGATAGAGCTCGCCGGAGGCCTTCATCGAGGAGGCCTCGGTCTCGGCCGTCGGGCCGGAACCCCAGAACAGGTCCACGCGGCCGGGGCCGCGTATGGCCGAGCCGGTGTCGTGCGTGGAGATGAAGCGCGCGAAGTCGGAGAACGAGAGCCCGTCCGCCTGGGCCACCGGGCGGCGGGACTTCAGCAGGCCGAAGAGGCCGTACGGTATGTACTTGGGGTCCACCGCGATCGAGCGTCCGGGTACCAGCGGCTTGCCTATGGCGCCGGAGGCGCTGCTCTCCTTCGGGCGCTGCTTGAAATAGATGTAGCGGGGGTTCAGGTCTATCAGCCGCTCCTCGCGGTCCCCCTGCGACGTGAGGTACCTGATGAAATTCTTGAACGACATCGACTCTATCTCGCCGCAGTCCATCAGTATGCGCTGCACGCTGCGGAACGGGTGGCCGTTGGCGCCGTCGAAGCCGGCGCGCATGAAGTCGCCGTCGGGGAAGCGCAGCACGCCGGAGCCCTGTATCTGCATCAGCATGATCTGCGCCGGGTGCGCGGACCACACCAGCTCAAGGCCGCGGCCGTCCAGCGCGCCAGAGTGTATCTCCTGCGTCGAGAAATGCTTCACCATGGCGCCGTTCTCGTCGTAGCGGCCGTAGTCGAAATCCACGCCCATGTCGGCGGTGGTCTTCACCAGGTCGGCCGGCCTGAGCAGCACGGGGTACTTGTGCTCCGCGTCGCGCTCGCGCGTCACCGGGATCTCGGCCTCGTAGTAGCCGGTGATCACGGTCTTGCCGGTGCCGTCGTCGGCGGAGGCGCGGTATATCCTGAAACCGTCCTTCAGCGCCTTCTGCAGCTGCGCCGGCGTCAGGTCGGATGCGAAAAGGTCGATCAGCGCCTTTATCGTGCGGCGCATGCGGGGGGCGTCGTACTTGTCGCCGGCCACCTGCACCGAGGCGGAGTCGGGCTTGGCGTTCCAGTATTCCAGGTCGGTGCGCAGTACGGCGGTTATGCCGGCGCGGTCCAGGTCGTCGGCGGGCAGCGGCAGGTACTGCGAGGAGACCTCGCTGACCTCGCGCACGGCCGGCGGCTCGGCGTATTCCTGGCCGGCCTTTATGCCGCGTACCTTGGGGCAGCCGCCCAGTACGTTGAGCGGCTCCGAGGCCGCGGGGATTATGATGTCGGTGGAGGCCGGCCTGTACCAGGGTTCGGCGCAGAAAGCGGAAGGGGCGGCCAACAGCAAAGCGAGGGGGAGGTATGCCGGCTTCATACCGGAATGGTACATAAAGATATTGATGCGAATCAACTCTGCGCGTCAGGGGCCGTGAAGCCGCAGCCTGCGCAGTAGGCGGGCATCGGGGCGCGGCCGGAGAGGCTTTCCCTCAGGGCGCGGGCGGCCGGGCCGGAGAGTATCTCCGCCAGCGGGGCCTCTTTCACGCTGCCGAGCGCCAGCGCGCCGTCGTAGTCCGCGCAGCAGGGGATCACCCGCCCGTCGTACAGCACGCCGAAATGGTGCTTGAGGCCGAGGCAGGTGTTCCTGGGTACGCCGGCCCCGGCGCCGGGCCAGCTGAATATGCCCCCGAAATTTAGGAAGACGTTGTCCGCCAGCCGTACGAAGCCGCTGGCCGGGGCGCCGGGGGAGCCGAAGGCCTTGAGCAGCGACTGCAGCGTGGAGTTGAAGAAGGCGTCCGGCGCGGCGCAGCGCAGCCTGAAGCCAACTATCATGCGCGGCGGGCGCCGCTTCGCGAAATCTATCAGCGAGGACAGCGCCGCGGCGCGTTTCTCCTGCGGCACGGCGGACAGCGCGTGCAGGGATATCGAGACCTGCTTCACGCAGGGTTCGGCGGTGACCGCGCCGGCGAACCGGTCCAGCAGCAGCCCGTTCGTGACCAGGTTAACCTCCAGGCCGAGCCGGGAGCAGACCTTTAAGGCCTCGGGGAAGCGCGAATGGCACAGCGGCTCGCCCAGCACGTGCAGCGACAGCACCGAAGCCAGTTCGCCCGCCTGGGCGGCCGTGCTCTCAAAAAGCTCCAGCGGCATCTCGCCGCGCTGGCGCCCGGAAGGGGCGCAGAAAGGGCAGGACAGGTTGCACCTGTTCGTCAGTTCTATGAAGGCCCGCCTGAAAGTCCTGTTCATTCTTTTGCCGGCAGCGAGAAATAGAAAGCCGCTCCTTTGCCGCCGCTCTCCGCCCAGACCCGGCCGCCGTGGCGCGTGACTATGCGCTTCACCGTGGAGAGGCCTATGCCGCTGCCCTCGAAATCCTCGGCCTTATGCAGCCGCTGGAAGAAGCCGAACAGCTTCCCGGCCGCCGCCTGGTCGAAGCCGGCGCCGTTGTCCTTTACCGCCACCACCGCCTCCCCGCCGCGCAGCGCGCCGGATATCTCTATGGCCGCCCGCCCGGAGTTCCCGGTATATTTTACGGCGTTCGAGACCAGGTTAACAAGCACCTGCCGCACCAAGGTCCTGTCGCAGACGGCCGCGGGCAGCGTCCCGATGGTCCAGTCTATGGTCCGGTCCGGATTGTCCTGCGCGGCCTCGGCGGCCACCTCCCGGGCCAGCGCCGCCAGGTCCACCCGCTCGAGCGCCAGCGTCTTGCTGCCGGCCGAGGCCAGGGCCAGCAGGCTCTCTATCAGCCGGCCCAAGTGGTCCGCCGAACGGCGTATGTTCTGCAGCCTGGCCCGGGCTTCCGGAGGCAGCGCCGCTCCGGATTCCTTCTCCAGCATTTCCGCGAAGATGTTTATGTGGCGCAGGGGGGATTTCCGGTCGTGGGCGGCGGAGAACGCGAAGGTCTCCAGCTCGCTGTTGGCCTCGGCCAGTTGGGCGGTGCGCTCCTCCACCCTGCGCTCCAGGTCGGCGTTCATCCGCATGATCTCCGCCTGGGATTTCTTGCGTTCGGTGATGTCGCGCACGCTCTCTATTGCCCCGTAGCGGCGGCCGTCCTCGCCCAGGAGCGGCGCCGCCGTCACCGCGACGTAGGCCCCGGTCCCGCCGTACAGCGAAGGCACGAAGACCTCCGCCCGCAGCGTGCCGTCCGGGTCGCGGTGTATGAAATCGTAGAGCTTCTCTATCTCCGGGTGGCTCTCGTTTATCAGGTCTATCAATACGGGACGGCGTTCTCCGTGGAAGGGCAGCGAGTAGGCCTGGCCGCCCTTGCCCAGGATCTCCTCCTTGCGCACGCCGGTCATCCTCTCCAGCGCGCGGTTCCAGGCTATCACGCGCTTGGAGCGGTCTATCACGAAAGTGGCGTCGGGCAGGAACTCTATGATGTCCAGCAGCTGGCGGTGGGCCTTCTTCATCTCGGCCTCGGCGCGGCGGTGGGCGGTGATATCGTGTATGGCCGCCAGCGCGCAGGGGCGGCCCTGGTAGGCGACCGGCGCGGAGTTTATCTCAACGTCTATGATGTCGCCGTTCAGGCCTACGAACTTCTCCTCGGCGCGCGGCAGCGGCTGCTCGGCCGCCACGGTCACGCGCCGCCGGGCGAACTCCTTGAAATCGGGGTGGACGAAGTCCAGCACGCTGCGCCCTTCCAGCTGCGCCGGGTCGGCGTAGCCGAGCATCTCGCTCATATTGCGGTTCAGGAACAGCACGGTGCCCTTGTCGTGCACCAGTATGCCAACCATCGCGGTGTCCACCAGCGCGCGGTAGCGCTCCTCGCTCTCGCGCAGGGCGGCCTCCGCCCGCTTGCGGTCGGTTACGTCCATGATGGTGCCTATAACGGCGGGACGGCCCATGTACTCGGTGCGGGAGCCGTGCACTTCGACGTTAAGCACGCCGCCGTCCTTGCGGCGGCCGCGGAAGTCATAGCGCACCTCGCCCAGTTCGCCGCTGACGCGCTTGCGTATCTGTTCCTCAACAAGCGGCCAGTCCTCGGGCAGCACCAGGTCGCGCGGGCCCATGCCGCCCACCAGCTCCTCCTGCGTGTAGCCGAATATCCGGGCGTGCACCGGGTTGGTGTAGCGGAACTTGCCGTCCTGTATCAGGTATACGCCGATAAGGGATTTTTCGGCGAGCAGGCGGAACTTCTCCTCGGATTCGCGCAGGTCCTTCTCGGCCCGCGTCCTGAAACTTATGTCGCGGAAGAAGCCCTGCAGGACCTTCCGGCCTTTCACCTTTATTATCTTGGCCGTGATCTCCACCGGCACCAGGCTGCCGTCGGCCCTGAGCACGGAGTGCTCCTCCGGCATGGTGTAGCCCCCGGCCGAGGCGCAGACCACGTGCTGGCTGAAGAGCTTATGTGAGAGCGCTTCCTGCCCGGCCGGGTGCAGCGCGGACTGGGGCAGGCCTATGATGTCGGCCAGAGGGCGGCCTATCAGTTTTTCGGCCGCGGGGTTGGCGTCCAGTATGACGCCGGTGTCGGCGTCGGCCAGGAAAATGGCGTCGGGCGAACCGTCGAAGAGCAGGCGGCACATATCCCTGCCCTCCGAAGCGGCCAGCGCTCCGTCTATGAGACCTTTCTTGTTCACCCTTGGCATTCCCTCCCCCGGTACCCGGGGCCCCAACCCGCGGGAACCTGAATTCTACTATATTTGCGCCGCCCCGCAACTAGGGCAGCAGCGCCGCCAGGTCCATCAGGTCGGTCTCGTTGAGCGGCCTGTCCGTTTCCGCCAGCCACTCCGCCCTGGCCTGCGGCCGCCACGAACTCTCCGAGGAGATGCGGGCTATCAATTGGCCGCGGCTGCGCAGTTCGTAGTAGCGCTTTATGCCGCACTGGCCGGTGCCCCACGCCGGCCTGCTGTATATGAACACCATCTCGCCGTCCTCGCGCGTGGCGCAATAGCCCCCGCATATCCACCCTTTTATGCTCCACATAAGCCCCCCTTGTAACCTTACCTGGCCGCGAAAGCGCAGCGCGACAACTGCGCCTGACGCTGCGCGGCGGCCTGCCAGAGCCGCAGCGAGAAATGCAGGTCCGCGTCGGCGCCGGAACCCAGCGTGTATATTCTGAGGCTGGCTTTCAGCCTGCCTCCCAGTATGGACGCCTTGCCGCTCATTATCGATCTCCTGTTCGTCATCTTTCCTCCTTCGAAACCCTGTAAAGTTCTTCGAGTATCCTGACCATGGCCAGCGTGTCGCGGCCGCAATATTCCTTAAGGCCGGCCGCCGCCCGCCCGGCCTCGGCCGGGGACAGGCGGCCCTCCGCCATGGCGAGGAAGGTGAACTGCGCCTGCGCCCCGCCGCTTATGGAAAGCCCGTCGTAGGACAGCTCCGGGGCTATGACCGGCAGCACCTTCTTGAGGGAGTAACTGCCGTTGAAGGCAGGGTGGACGTAGGCCCGGTCCCTGAACGGCGCCGCCAGGTCCCTGAGCCTGGCCGCGAAGCCGGCCAGCGCCGAGGCGCGGCCGCCCAGGTCCCGCGCCGTCTCCATGAGCCTTGCCTCCTCGAAAGGCGAATTGTACGCCACCAGGCTGCCGTCGGGGCCTATATGCGAGAGCAGGAAATCCGCCACCCCCGGGCGCGGGTCGCCGGCCGGCGAGGCCAAATGCTCGAAATGCGAGGGGACGGCGCCGGGCGAGGCCTGCACGTGCAGCGAGACCTGGAACGGCACCTGCTGGTACGGCCTGGTCCCGTCGTAAAGAGGGATGGCGGACATCACCGTTTCGAAATCTATGTGGTATAGCGGGTAGCTGAGCCCGGCGAGGAAGGCGCGTATGGCCGCGGCGTCCATGACGGGCCTGCCGGTGCGGGCGGCCTCTACGCAGCGCCGCTGCCAGGGTTCCAGCTCGAAAGTGTCCGGTATGTCCGCGGCGGCGGTTATGCCCATGAGGCGCAGCGCGCCGCGCTTCTCCCAGGAAAGGCGCGGCAAATTGAACACCGACAGCGGGGGGAGGCCCTTCCAGCAGTAAGCCCTGAACGGGCATTCGTGAGGGGCCAGGCAGCGCTCGCCTATGGGCGTGCGGGGTTCTTCCGGCGAGGAGAGCTCCGCGTCCAGGCCCTGCAGCGCCGACGGCAGCAGGCGCGCGGCCTCCATGACCGGCGCGGTGAGGTCCTCGGTGACGAAGAAGTCACGGGGAGACACCGGCGTAGCGCGTACATAATCCCTGTTGACGCGGGCCAGCAGCGCCGAGCGGACCTTGAGCCCGGCGGCCGACAGCGCGCAGGCCTGCGCGGCCAGGCCCTGCACGTGCTCCTCCCTGGCGGTCAGGGCGCTGGTGACGTCCACCAGGTCCCAGGCCCCGCCGGGCGCCGGGCTGAGTATGTCGCAGCGGGCGAACATGCCGCCGGCCGAGACCGTGGCGCCGTACAGCACGGCCCCTTTTTTGAGCCCCCTGGCCGTGTCCGCCATGGCGCGCCTGAAGGCGCCGGCCCCGACCTGTATCAGCCTGCCGCCGGGGTAAAGCCCCCGGCCCAGCGCCTCTACCGCGGCGCCGGAAGCCAGCTGCACGCGGGCGGCCTCGTCCTGCGGCGGCAGCAGGGCGCGGCGGTTCTTGTACAGCCACAGCCGCTTCGGGCACTGCAGCCCCATTAAATATTGCGAACGTGATATAAGCCTGCCCATATGCTTCCTCTTTCCAATAGCATAGCAGCCGAACCCGACAAGGGCGTGTCGGGTTCGGCTGCGCTATTTTTTGTGTGGAACAGGCTTAAGGAAGGTTTACTTCATTATCTCGATACGGCCTATGGAGGGCTGCGGTACCAGCGCCTTGGAGACGGCGCTCACGCCTTCCCCGACGTACATCGCGGCCACCAGCACCACGCTGCCCAGCACCAGTCCGACGGCGAGGTTGCCTTTCTGCAGCTCCTGGCCTGCGTTCATGCGCGGGCGCACCATGCGGCCGAACAGCCGCAGCGTGACGGAGATGGTTATGACGGCCAGCAGCATCGCGAGGCCGAGGTGGGCCGCGCCGAGCAGCGCCAGCTTGCCGAGGCCCAGCGTCTGCTCGCCGGGGGCCGAGACGTAGAGTCGGAACATGCTGACCACCGAGTCCATCCCTTTCTGCAGTATCATCGACGCGGCGAAGAGGATCGCGGCCACCAGCGCGCCGACGGCGAGGTTGCCCTTCTTTATCTCCTCCTCCATGTTGAAGTCGGGGTTGGCCTTTATGAATACCCGGTAGGTGATGGCTATGATCAGGCCGGACATCACCACCGCCAGCACGAACTCGAACACGCTTACTATCAGCCTCGTTGTGAACATATATTCTCCTTAATTAAAAGAACGGATCGACTTTGTAACCCTCGGCGCCGGACAGCAGCGCCGTGGTGGCCTGGCCGACGGTGCCCGGCTCCAGCCAGGCCGGCCCGGCCGGCTCCACCAGCACGTACTCCAGCCCCTCGTACCGCACGAAAACGTCGCCCTTCGCCGGCAGCCGGCGTATGGCCATCAGGTAATGTCCCGGCACCGCTATGCCCACCATGCGCACGCCGTTCCAGTTTCCCAGTATGGAGGCCAGCACGCCGGTCTTGGTGTCGCAGTCGCCCCAGCCGGACAGCAGGGCTTTGGCCGGCGGCAGCAGGCCGCCGGTATGAAGGCCGCCCTGCACCGCCGGGGGGATCTTGTAGCGCAGGGCGGTCTGCACCATGGACAGCACCGCGCCTACGAGGTTCTCCTCGGAATAGTTGCGCGAGGAGGCCGTCTGCTGGAAAGCCAGCGCCAGCGGTTTCATCAGCGCCACGTTGCGCTTCACTATCAGCGGCATGTCGCATTCCACCAGGTTGCCGGCGCGCAGCGCCAGGCCGCGCGAGCGCAGCAGGGCGCGCAGCCGCGTGTCGTATTCGGTCTCTATCCCGGCTATGGCCTGCTCGGCCGCGGGTTTGCCGCCTTTCTGCCAGCCGGCGTTCCAGGCTTCCTGCCTGGCCTTGGAGCGCCAGGCGCGCAGCGCCTCCATCTCGGCGTCGGTATAGCCGTAGCCGGAGGAATAGCGGGCGAGTTCGGCCTCGTCCATGCCGAAGGTGATGGAGAGCCTGTCCCTGTTGAAATTGACGAAATTGTACTGAGCCTTCAGCGCGCGGCCTTCGCGGTACACCCGCTGGGCCACGCCGGCCTCGGTGCGGCGCGAGGTGGTGGTGTATTCCTTCTCCTCGTCCGTTCCTTCCTCCTCGTCGTCCGAGGACTGGGCCCTGAGTATGTCCGGGCCGGCCGGCCGGGCCAGCAGGCTTTCCCATTGCGAGCCCAGCCCGGCGGCCGCGGCGAAGCAGGCCGCAAGGGCGGCCGCGAGAAGTATTTTTACGGTGTTGTGGTGCATGGCGCCTTAATATAAGGAAGGTCAGGCCTTGGCCAGGTAGGCTTTTATGCGGTCCTTTACCTCGGCCTTCAGCGAGTCGGGGGAGAGCACGGTTATCTCGGGCATCCAGTGCAGCACCAGCGGCACCACCTCCATCGGGTGGCGTATAACGGCCTTCACGGTGACGGCTCCTGCCGCGTCGGGCCGGGATACTTTCTGGCCGGGGAGTATCTCCTTGCTCTGCAGGAAATCGGCGGCCGCGCCTTCGGCCTTCAGCGAGACCGCGGTCTTCTTTCCCTCGTTCACGCCCCAGATCGACGTGGCCGCGCCTATCACGCGCCGCACCGCCGCCGGCGGCGGGGGGGTGAACTCGTCGGGGAGTATGTCCAGCCGCTTCACCCTGTCCACGCGGTACTTGGCGAACTTGTCCGTCTCGCGGCCGTCGGCGGAGGCCAGCATGTAGAAGAAGTTCTCGCTGGCCAGCAGCTTCACCGGGCACAGCGTGCGTTCCTTCACCCCGGAGGCGGAGGCGTAGCTGGTCCTGATCTTCTTGTGGTTCTCTATCGCGAAGACTATGTCCTCGTAGAACTTGCGCGTCAGCGGGTTCAGCTGGCGCGGGCCCACGGCCTGGAACGGCGACTCGGGCGACGCGGCGGTGGCGCGCGCGAAGACCTGGTCGAAAGCGTCCTTTATCGCGCCGCCCATGCCGCCGGCCATCTCGCGCATCAGCACCAGCACCGACAGCTGCTCGCCCGAGAGGTTGTAGTTCTTGAGCGACACGCCGTCGGCGAAGGAGTACACGCCGCGCTGCGGGTTGTCCAGGCTGAAGCCGGTCATGTTGATGCGCTCGAGGTCGCGCTGTATGGAGCGCTCGGAAACGCCGAACTCCGCCGAGAGGTCGGCTATGCGCACCGGGCCGGCGTTGAGCCGGTTGAGGATGTTGAGCACCCTGTAATATTTCTTGTCGCCCGAATCCTTGCTGTACATGTATTCCCCCGGGTAAAATGTCTGCGGAAATTATATAATTAAAAGGAAGGCGGCGCATCCGCGGTTCATTTTCTTGACTGCCGGGGCGCAAATAAATATAATTGATATGTTCCTGTGCTAGCGGCGACGCTGCCGGACAAGGATCTTTACAGTTGCGCGGGCGTAGTTCAATGGTAGAACGTCAGTTTTCCAAACTGATCACGTGGGTTCGATTCCCATCGCCCGCTTAGATTGAGTTAACGTTTTGCTGGGGTAGCTCAGCGAGTAGAGCACTCCCTTGGTAAGGGAAAGGTCGTGGGTGCAATTCCCATCCCCAGCTTAAGTCTTTCAGGTATAAATAAAGTTAGGAGATAATCACTATGGCAAAAGCTAAGTTTGACCGCAGCAAGCCGCACGTGAACGTCGGTACCATCGGCCACGTCGACCACGGCAAATCCACTCTTACCACCGCTCTGGTGAAGGTCCAGTCCGAGAAGGGCCTGGCCAACCTGAAGTCCTACGCCGAGATCACGAAGGGCGGCACGGTGCGCGACGATTCCAAGACCGTCACCA
>CALMZU010000132.1 GCA_937870775.1 uncultured Elusimicrobia bacterium | reverse complement strand
CAGATCTACCTCGAGAGCAACCTGTTCCACTCGGGCATACGCCCGGCCGTGAACGTGGGCATCTCGGTGAGCCGCGTGGGCGGCTCCGCGCAGGTGAAGGCGATGCGGCAGGTGGCCGGCCGCCTGCGCCTGGACCTGGCGCAGTACAACGAGCTCGCGGCCTTCGCGCAGTTCGGCAGCGACCTCGACAAGTCCAGCACCGAGCAGCTCAACCGCGGCCAGCGCATGGTGGAACTGCTGAAGCAGGACCAGTACCAGCCCATGCCCGTGGCTGAGCAGGTGGCGGTGCTGTTCGCCGGCGCCCGCGGCCACCTCGACGACGTGCCGCTCGAGAAGGTGCGCGCGTTCGAGGGCTCGCTCGTCAAGTTCCTGCGCGACAGCTACGCGAACCTGCTCGCCGACATAAAGGAAAAGCGCCAGCTGGACCAGGACCTGGAACAGAGGCTGGCCGACGCGATAGCCGATTTCAAGAAGAGGTTCTAGATGAAAAGATATCTCGTTACCGGCGGCGCCGGTTTCATAGGCTCGAACATAGCTTTCGCCCTCCGCGAAGAGCGCAAGGCGCAGGTGGTGGTGCTGGACGATTTCTCCTCCGGCAACTACAAGAACCTGCTGGGCTTCGACGGCGACGTCGTGACCGGCGACATAAGGCACGACGACTGGTTCGGCAAGATAGGCAAGGTGGACGCCGTCTTCCACCAGGCCGCCCTGGTGGACACCACGGTGGCCGACCAGCGCGCCATGATGTCCGCCAACGTGGACGGCTTCCGCAACATCCTGCGTTTCGCCGACGGGAACGGCGTGAAGCGCGTGATCTACGCCTCTTCCGCCGCCACCTACGGCAACGGCGAATGCCCCATGCGCGAGGACACCCCGTCGGCGCCCGAGAACATATACGGATTTTCCAAGGCGGTCATGGACAACGTCGCCCGCGAGTTCGCGGCGGCGCACAAGGACATGACCATCGTCGGGCTGCGCTACTTCAACGTGTACGGCCCCGGCGAGTACTACAAGGGCAAGATGGCCAGCATGGTCTTCCAGCTCTACAACCAGATGAAGGCCGGCAAGCGCCCGCGCATCTTCAAGTACGGCGAGCAGATGCGCGACTTCGTGTACGTGAAGGACCTGGTGCGCGGCAACCTGTGCGCGCTGGACGCGGAGAAGAGCTGCGTCTGCAACCTGGCCACCGGCAAGCCCCGCAATTTCAACGAGGTGGTGGAGGCGCTGAACAAGGCCATGCGCACCGACCTCGCGCCCGACTATTTCGACAACCCGTACGCGTTCCTGCAGCTCAAGACGCAGGCCGACCTGCGCAACGCGAAGGCCCACCTGAACTACAGGCCCGAGTGGAGCCTGGAGGACGGCATAGCCGACTACGTGAAGATCCTGCAGAAGGGCGTGAAATAAAGGGGACAGGCTACTTTTTCTATGGCATCACTGCGCGACATACGGAAGCATATCTCTTCCGTTAAAAGCATAAAGCAGATAACCTACGCCATGAAGATGGTGGCGGCGGCGCGCATCAAGAAGGCGCAGAACTCCATACTGGCGTCGCGCCCGTTCGCGCGCGAGATGGACAGGATGATGGCCGACCTGTACGGCGAGCTGGGCGAGGCCGACCTCGCCGGCACCGCGGCGGGCAGGCTGTTCGCCGAGCGCCCGGCCGGCGGGCCGCTGTGCCTGGTGCTGGTCACCGCCGACAAGGGGCTGTGCGGCTCCTTCAACACCAATCTGCTGAAGGCCGCCGCGGCCTGGCTGCGCGAGAACCGCGGCCGCAGGATCTACGTCATAGTGGTCGGGCGCAAGGGGCGCGACTTCATGAAGCGCCTGAAGGGCCTGGACCTCGAGGTGGCGCACGAGATGGTGGGCATCTTCCCGAAGGCCGGCTACGTGCACGCGCAGATGCTCTCCGACGCGATACTGAAGGTGTACGACGAGAAGCCGGTGGAGAGCGTGACGCTGATCTACAACGAGTTCAAGTCGATGATGGCGCAGCGCATCGTGAACACGCCGCTCCTGCCGCTGAAGCGCCACATACTTACCGAGGGCGCGGACCAGGGGCGCCGCGCCGGGCAGTTCGCTTTCGAGCCGGCCAAGGCCGAGCTGCTGGACGCGCTGCTGCCGCGCCACGTGGGCGCGCAGCTTTACCGCACGCTGCTGGAGTCGCAGGCGGCCGAGCTGGCCGCGCGCATGAA
Source organism: uncultured Elusimicrobia bacterium (assembly GCA_937870775.1). Lineage (GTDB taxonomy): Bacteria > Elusimicrobiota > Elusimicrobia > Elusimicrobiales > UBA9959 > UBA9959. The sequence goes on along the minus strand of CALMZU010000132.1, from coordinate 2,063 downwards.
CGCCATGGAGGCCGCGTCGAAGAACGCCTCCGAACTGATAGAGGGGCTGACGCTGAAGATGAACAAGACGCGCCAGTCCATGATCACCACCGAGCTCAACGAGATAGTGAGCGGCTCGGAAGCCCTAGGCGGCTGACGTTTTAAGGAGCTAAGCATGAACACCGGAAAGATCGTGCAGATAATAGGCCCCGTGCTGGACGTGGAGTTCCAGCAGGGACAGCTGCCCAGGATACTCAACGCGCTCAGGATAAAGTACACCGAGGACGGCAAGGAACATACGCTGACGGCCGAAGTGGCCCAGCACCTCGGCGACAACACCGTGCGCGCCATCACGCTGGGCCCCACGACGGGCCTCGGCAAGGGCCTTGAGGTGAAGGACACCGGCTCCCCGCTTAAAGTGCCGGTGGGCGAGGCCTGCCTCGGCCGCCTTATCAACGTGCTGGGCGAGCCGCAGGACTACCGCGGCCCGATAGACACCAAGGACCATCTCCCGATACACCGCGAACCGCCGCCGCTCACCGAGCAGAAGACCTCGCCCGAGGTCTTCGAGACCGGCATTAAGGTCATAGACCTGCTGGCCCCGTTCATGAAGGGCGGCAAGGTGGGCCTGTTCGGCGGCGCCGGCGTGGGCAAGACCGTGGTCATCATGGAGCTCATCAACAACGTGGCGCGCGAGCACCACGGCTGCTCCGTGTTCGGCGGCGTGGGCGAGCGCTCCCGCGAGGGCAACGACCTGTGGCTGGACATGCAGGACTCCCAGCTCGCCGACGGCTCCACCGTGCTTTCGAAGACAGCGCTGGTTTTCGGCCAGATGAACGAGCCGCCCGGCGCCCGCGCCCGCGTGGCCCTGACCGCGCTGACCCAGGCCGAGCATTTCCGCGACGCCAAGGGGCAGGACGTGCTCCTGTTCCTCGACAACGTGTTCCGCTACGTGCTGGCCAACGCCGAGGTGTCGGCGCTCTTGGGCCGCATGCCGAGCGCCGTGGGCTACCAGCCCACGCTGACCACCGAGATAGGCCAGCTCGAGGAGCGCATCACCTCGACGAAGAAGGGCTCGATCACGTCGATACAGGCCGTGTACGTGCCCGCCGACGACTTCACCGACCCCGGCGTGGCCAACGTGTTCACGCACCTCGACACCACCGTGGCGCTCTCCCGCTCCATCGCGGAACTCGGCATCTACCCCGCCGTGGACCCGCTGGACTCCACTTCCCGCATGCTGGACCCGCGCGTGATAGGCAACGAGCATTACCAGACCGCGCGCGGCGTGCAGAAGATCCTGCAGCGCTACAAGGAGCTGCAGGACATCATCGCCATCCTCGGCATCGACGAGCTGTCCGACGAGGACAAGAAAACGGTGAACCGCGCCCGCAAGATACAGAAGTTCATGTCGCAGCCGTTCTCCGTGGCCGAGAAGTTCACCGGCCGCCCCGGCAAGTACGTGCCGCTCAAGGAGACGATACGCAGCTTCCAGGAGATCCTGAGCGGCAGGCTCGACGACCTGCCCGAGCAGGCCTTCTTCATGGCCGGCGGCATCGACGAGGTCATAGAGCGCGGCAAGCAGAAGGTCGCCTGACATGGAAAAGAAGCGGATACTCCTCACCATCCTGACCCCCGAGAAGACGGTGCTGGCCGACAAGCCCGTGGACTTCGTGGCCATACCGGCCCTCGGCGGCGAGATGGGCGTGCTGCCCGGCCACGCGCCGTTCGTGGTGCAGCTGAAAGAGGGGATCATGCATTACAAGGAAGGCCCCCACAAGGAGGTCTTCGCGGTGCTGGCCGGCTTCGCCGAGATATACGCGGACCGCGTGCTGGTGCTGGCCGAGGCCGCCGAGCTCTCGAAGGAAGTGAACGAGGAGCGCGCGCGCCAGGCCCTGCAGAAGGCCAGGGAGACGCTGGCCATGCGCGGCGCCGACCTGGACCTCGACGAGGCCAACGCCTCGCTGCGCCGCGCCATGGTCCGCCTCAAGATCGCCGAGATCCGCCGCCGCCACAAGTAGTTATTCGCACAAAACCGGGGACAGTATACTTATTTCGACAAATAGGTATACTGTCCCCAGTTA
>CALMZU010000131.1 GCA_937870775.1 uncultured Elusimicrobia bacterium | reverse complement strand
ACGCATATTATCAGCGAGTACCGGCATTGGGAAGAGACGCACTGCTACCTGCTTAACGGCGGGGAGCGCAGCCTGCTTATAGATACCGGGCTGGGCATCTGCGATATTTCGGCCGAGGTTAAAAAACTTACGGCCCGGCCGGTGACGGCGGCGGCCACGCATATACATTGGGACCATATCGGCGGGCACCGCTACTACCCGGATTTCTGCGCCCACGAGGCGGAGCTCAACTGGCTGAACGGTGAATTCCCGCTTAGCATACAGACCATACGCGCCATGGTGGCGGACCGCTGCGACCTGCCGGCCGGTTACGACGTGAACGGCTACGAATTCTTCCAGGGCAAGCCGGCGCGGCTGCTGCGCGACGGGGAGATCATAGATCTTGGCGGGCGCGCGCTGCGCGTGCTGCATACGCCGGGCCATTCGCCGGGGCACATGTGTTTTTTCGAGGAGGCGCGCGGCTATTTGTTCACCGGGGACCTGGTGTACAAGGACATGCTGTTCGCTTATTTCCCGTCCACGGACCCGCGGGCTTACCTGCGTTCCATGGAGCGTATAGCCGCGCTGCCGGTGAAGCGCGTTTTCCCGGGGCATCACTCGCTGGATATAAAGCCGGAGATACTGCCGCGCATGCTGGCGGCTTTCCGCCGGCTGGACGCCGAGGGCAAACTGCGCCACGGCGCCGGCAAGTTCAGCTTCGGCGATTTCGGTATCTGGGTGTAATTACTGCGCGGGCTGTTCGGGCGGCGCGGGGGGAGCGGGCGGGGTCTGGTCCTTGGGCTGGGCGTGGATGAACTTTATCTTGGCCGGGTTCTTGGCGTTGCTGGCGCCTATCCGGCAGGCGGGGCAGCGGCGCAGGCAGTCGCGGTAGGTGATGGCCGGCGGTATTTCGCGGGCCTTGGCCTCGGTCATGTACTTGCCGCACTGGGGACAGCGGATCTTGGGAAGTTTTATCATCCCGTATAGTTTATCTTGTTGGGGCGCGGTCCGCAATGGCGGCCGCGCTTTTTATTCGGGGCGGGGAAGTTCTACAATAAGTGTATGAAGCAAGTAACGGCGGCGGTTATAGAGAAGGACGGGAAGATACTTATAGCGCAGCGGCGCGCTGGCGACGCGCTGGGCGGCAAGTGGGAGTTCCCGGGCGGCAAACTGGAGCCGGGCGAGACGCCCGAGCAGTGCCTGGCGCGCGAGCTGCGCGAGGAGTTCCAGATTGAAGCGAAGATAGGCGCCTTCATCTGCGCCAGCCGTTTTGAGTACAAGCACGCCCACATAGAGCTGCTGGCTTACCGCGCCGCGCATGTTTCGGGCGAGTTCCGCCTTAACGACCACGACGCCATAAAGTGGGTCCCGCCGGCCGAACTTTCCTCCTACGACTTCTCCAGCGCCGACATCCCGGTGGTGGCGGCTGTTCAAAAAGCGGCCGGGCTTTAATATAATCCGTGTAGGGGGGATCATGAAAAAATATTCCTGTTCTGTGCTGGCCTTTGGCCTGTTCTTCGGCGCGTCGGCTTTTAGCGGGGCGGCGGCGCTTAAGCCGGCCGCGGCGCCGGAGCCTGCGGCGGCTGCCCAGCCGCCGGCGGCTTTCGCCGCTGCGCCGCTGCCTTACGCCGAGGACGCGCTGGCGCCTTATATGAGCGCGGAGACGCTGCAGTTCCATTACGGCAAACATTATAAGGGTTACGTTGCGGCGCTTAACCGGCTTACGGCCGGCCGGCCCGAGGCGAAGATGAGCCTTGAGCAGGTTATAATGACGGCGCAGCCGGGGCCGGTGTTCAACAACGCGGCGCAGGCCTGGAACCACGTTTTCTTTTTCAACTGCCTCAGGCCGGGCGGCGGCGGGCGGCCCGTTGGCGCGCTGGCGGCGGCCATAGAGCGGGACTTCGGTTCTTACGAGGCTTTCCGCGCGGCTTTCACGCAGGCGGCGCAGGGGCTGTTCGGCTCGGGCTGGGCGTGGCTGGTGGCGGATAACGGTAAGCTGAAGATAGAGCAGTACGCCAACGCGGACCTGCCCATGAAGCACGGCCAGTGGGGGTTGCTGGTGCTGGACGTGTGGGAGCACGCCTACTATATCGACCGCCGCAACGCGCGGGCGGATTATATAGAGGCGGCCATGAACAGCCTGGTCAACTGGGATTTCGCGGCGGCCAATTACGCTTCGGCGCCGCAGGGCAAATAATTATTTCCGGCAGACGGAGTTGAGTTCGTCCAGGTCGGCCTGGGTAAGGCCGCCGTCCTGGCCGTTGTTTATTTTATACATCAGCGCGGCGCTGTCCAGCACGTGCTCCAGGCCCAGCGCGTGGCCAAGCTCGTGCGCGAGCAGGCGGCGGAACTGGGTTTCGCCGGAGTTGCTGTATATCTCTATGGCGCGGCCGGCGCCGTTGGCCATGTATTCGCCTTCCTCGTAGGAGCCCAGCTGCGAACCGGCGCGGTTGTACTGCTGCACGTCGAGGTTCAGCCGCACTATCAGCTGGTTCAGCGCGGTGGCGAAGGCGTTAAGCGTGTCGATGTTGTTGTTAACGGCGGTCTCGGCTTCCTTTAATATCTTGTACTGCGCGGCCAGCAGTTTCTTCTCCGTGCGCAGGCGCTGGTACTGGGCGCGGGTCATGTTGCGGCCGGCGTTCCACAGGCGCACCTGCGCGTTGTAGCGCTCCTCGCGGGCTTTGTAAGTGTTCCCCAGTTTCCGCAGTTCCTCGCTGGCCGACAGCACGGTGCCGGCCAGGGTGTCGTACGCCGTTTTAAGCGATTTGTACGTGGTAAGGCTCTGGTCGGTCTGCATGCCCAGCGCCTTGAGCTTGTCTATGGCGGCCTGGCGCTCGTCGTAGATGAGCTTTACGGAGATGTCCCCGCCGGCGGGCACGGCGGCGAAGAGGTTGCGCCCGGCGGGCTTTTCCCAGACGGCCTCGGCGTCCAGCATGGCGCCGGCGAAAGCGGCGGTGGAGATATTGTAGCGCGGGTCCACGGCGGTTATGGTGTAGGTGATGGGCGCGGAGCAGGGGAAATACTTCTGCCTTATGGCGCGGGCGGCGGCGCGCAGCTGTTCCCTCTGCAGGGCGAACATCGTTATAGCGCCGGCCAGCGAGACGGCCAGCAGTATGAGGTCCAGCTTTTTGCGCATAAGGCATTATAGAAAACCCGACAGGCCCTTGTCGGGTTCGCCTGCTATGCTTTATTGCGGGATACACAAAGGGGGGAATATGGCCAACTTGAACAAGGTAATGCTGATAGGGCGCCTTACGCGGGAGCCCGACGTGAAGGAGTTCGACAACGGCGGCAAGGTGGCGGAGCTGGGCTTCGCCGTTAACAACCGCCGCCGCAACAAGGAGAGCGGCGAGTGGGAGGACGTGCCGGTTTGGCTGCATCTCAAGGCGTTCAACCACCAGAACGGGCGCCAGCTGGCGGACCTGGCGGCCAATAACCTGCACACCGGGCGGCTGGTGTACGTGGAGGGCCACCTGGCGCTGGAGGAGTGGACCGGCAAGGAGGACGGCAAGAAGCACAGCCGCACGGTGGTGTACGTGGACGGGCTGGAGTTCCTTGGCGGCGGGCACGGCAAGGAAGGCGGCCCCGGCGAGGGGAAGGCTGGCGAGGCGCATGAGCCGGCGGCCGGCGAGGCCCCGGCCAGGAAGCGCGGCCGCAAACCCGCGGAGGCGGTGGCCGACGCGGCGCCCTTCTAAGGTTTGCCGCGCGGGCCGGGGGCGTGGACATATCGGTGGGTTTTTTATAACCTATCGGCATGAAGATACTACTCATCTCCTCCAGCCCGCGCGGCGAGAAGGGCGTTACGTACGCCCTGGCCGCGGAAGTAGCCAAAGGCGCCCAGTCGCTGGGCGCCGAGATAGAGACGGTGCATCTGGCCGGCAAGAAGCTGGGCTTCTGCCACGGCTGCGAGATCTGCCACAAGGGCAATATGACCTGCCCGCTTAAGGACGACGCGCATCTGGTGATCCTTAAGATGCTTAACGCCGACGGCATAGTGTTCGCCACGCCGAACTATATAAACCAGGTGGCGGCGCCCATGAAGGCGCTGTTCGACCGCACGTCGAACCTTATACACTGCCAGCGGCTCCTGGGCAAGTACACGGCGGGCGTGGTGTCGAGCGGCAGCGGCCTGAACCACCCGGTTACGGACTACATCGCCTATTACGGGCGGCTGTGCGGGGCGCTGTCGTCTGGCGGCGTTTCCTGCGGGGCGGCGCCGAAGCCCGAGGAGCTGAAGGCGGCTTTCGACCTGGGCGAGAAACTGGCTGGCGACATAAAGGAAAAGCGCGCCTACCCGGAGCAGCAGGCCGAGATAGACAAGCGCCGGCATTATTTCGCCGACGTGATAAAGCTGCGCAAGGAAGCCTGGGACGGCGAGTACCGCTACTTCGTGTCCAAGGGCTGGCTTTGATGGGGCTGAAGAACTACTACACCGAAATGCGCGCCGTGCGCGCGCAGATGTACGACGCCACGCGCGACGCGGCCATGCAGCCGGGTTTCGGCGAGTCCATGGCCGCCTTCTGGCGGCGCACGGTGTTCAGCGTTAAGCTGATCTTCCTTGAGAAGGAGCTTATCACCTTCGCGGTGCTGCAGTGGCTGTGCATAGCGGCCGGCTATTATCTGTGGATACAGATGCTGGGCTGGATACCTGAGGAGGCCTGGCGGCAGGCGGCCCATTCGCGCGGGGCCACGCCGGGCGACCTTATACTTTTCGCGTGGTCCTTCGTGGTGGTGGGGCTGGTGGCTTTCCCGCTTGGCATACTTAGCGCCTGCATGGGCGCGGTGCATTTCCTCAACCGGCAGGGCAAGGAATCCACCATAGTGGAATGTCTTAAGATGGTTATGCCGCGGGCCTGGCCGCTGTGGATCTTCCACTGGATAGACGGCTGGTGGACGGTGATGCGCATTTTGGACCGCCTGCCCAAGAAGAACAGCCACACCAGCGCGGCGCAGCGGGCGCTGAGCGAGGCGGTTTATTATGCCTGGAAGATAGCTACCATCGGCATACTGCCGGGGCTGGTTACCGGCCGCGGCCTGGTGGACGCTGGCAAGCGCTCCATAGGCGTGGTGCGCAACCGCCTGCAGGACGTTATACTGCTGCGGGCTGGCTATTCCGCGCTGTGCTGGATAGTTGGCATAGGCGCCTATATAGGGACCATCTTTTTCTTCAGGTCCTTCCCGGACCTGGTGAACTGGGCGGCGCCGGTGGAGAGCCAGATCTACAAGTTCTATTTCTGGGTGGCCGTGCCCATGCTGAGCGCTGTGGGTATAGTGGTGCTTTTCCTGCGGCCAATTTACATAATCTCGTCGTGCGACATATACGCGGACTACGTGCACGCGCAGGGCGAGAACCTTATGCTGCCGCCCCCGCCGCCCGGCAGCCGCAAAGGCGACACCGCCTTCGCCGCCGCCGTGCTGCTGGCCGCCGCCATCCTTCTCTTCATGTTCCTGCGCGACCGCCTCGGCCTCCCCGCCCTCTTCCTCAAATAAAAGAACTGGGGACAGTATACTTATATCGAAATAGGTATACTGTCCCCAGTTTTGAGTCCCCAAGTTCTGAGTTGGGTTACTTTTCGGACATGAAGGGGTAGTCGACGGTGTGAGGGGGGACGAAGTTCTCCTTCACGGCGCGCGGCGAGGTCCACCTGATCATGTTCAGGAGCGAGCCGGCCTTGTCGTTGGTGCCCGAGCCGCGGGCGCCGCCGAAAGGCTGCTGGCCCACCACGGCGCCGGTGGGCTTGTCGTTGATATAGAAGTTGCCGGCCGCGTGTTCAAGCAGGTCGGCGGCCTTAAGTATGGCCGCGCGGTCCTGCGCGAAGATGGCGCCGGTGAGGGCGTAGTTGGAGGTGCCGTCGCACAGGCGCAGGGTCTCCTCGTACTTGCCGTCCTCGTAGACGAACACCGTCATGACGGGCCCGAAGATCTCCTCGACTATGGTCTTGAACTGCGGGTTGGCGGTCTCTATGAGCGTGGGCTGTATGAAGTAGCCCTCGGAGTCGTCGCAGACGCCGCCGGCCAGTATCTTGGCGTCGGGGGCTTTCTTCGCGTACTCTATGTAGCTCTTTATGTTGTCGAAGGCGCTCTTGTCTATAACGGCGTTCACCAGGTTGGTGAAGTCCTCGGCCGGGCCCATCTTTATGGCCTTGGTCTGGGACACGAGGTCGTCCTTTATGGCGTTCCACACGGAGCGCGGCACGTAGGTGCGGCTGGCGGCGGAGCATTTCTGGCCCTGGAACTCGAAGGCGCCGCGCACTATGGCCACCTTCAGCGCCTCGCGGTCGCAGCTCTCGTGGGCGAAGATGAAGTCCTTGCCGCCGGTCTCGCCCACTATGCGCGGGTAGCTCCGGTACTTGTCGAAGTTCTTCACGATGGCGTTCCACATGCCGTTGAACACGGCGGTAGATCCGGTGAAGTGCAGGCCCATGAAGTCGGGGCTGTCTATCACAGGGTTGCCCACCTCGCCGCCGGAGCCGGGCACCATGTTGATGACGCCGTCGGGCAGGCCGGCGGCTTTCAGCAGGCGCATCACCTGCCAGGCCGAGTACACGGCGCTGGAGGCGGGCTTCCACACCACGGTGTTGCCCATGATGGCCGGCGCGCTGGGGAGGTTGCCGGCTATGGACGTGAAGTTGAACGGGGTCACCGCGAAGACGAAGCCCTCGAGCGGCCTGTAGTCCACGTAGTTCCAGTTGCCGCGCGGGGAGATCGGCTGCTGCGCGTAGATCTGCTCGGCGTAATAGGTGTTGAAGCGGAAGAAGTCGGCCAGCTCGCAGGCGGAGTCTATTTCGGCCTGGAAGGCGTTCTTGGACTGGCCCAGCATGGTGGCGGCGTTGAGCTGCGCGCGCCAGGTGCTGCCTAAGAGATCGCCGGCTTTAAGGAATATGCTGGCGCGGGCATGCCAGGGCATCTTGCCCCAGGTGGCGCGGGCGGCCGCCGCGGCTTCTATGGCCATCTGCACTTCCTTGGGGCCGGCCTTATGGTAGCGGCCTATGATCTTCTTGGTCTCGTGGGGGATGACGATGTCCACGGTGCGGCCGGTGCGTATTTCCCTGCCGCCTATGACGAGCGGTATCTCTATCACCTGGCCCCGCAGCTCTTCCAGCCTGGCCTTGAGCTCTTTGCGCTCGGGCGAGCCGGGCGCGTAGCCGAGTATGGGCTCGTTGACGGGCTTGGGTACCTGGAATATGGTGTTCATTGTTGTCCTCCGGTTTGAGTTAGGAAAAACGTCCCCCGATTAATGAATAGTAGCAAATAAGAAGGACGCCTGAGGGGGCGTCCTTTAGCGGGTCTTAACCGTGGCAGCCGCAGCCGCCGCCGCACTGGTGGCCGCCGGGGTTGTAGGGACAGCCGCCGGCCTGCTGCCCGCCGCCCTTGTTGAGGCCGGGGACGTCGTCGGAGATCTTCACCAGCTTGCCCAGTTTCTTGTCGTAGACGTAGCGGCCGGTCTTGCTTTCGGCGGGTTTCTGCTCGTTCTTCTCGGTCATATGCCCTCTAAAGAAGAAGGCAACCGGTTGTAAGTTAACCTTACGTCCTTGTTGCCTTTGTTTGTTTCGAATCTGGTGCGCTCGACAGGAATCGAACCTGTATAACCGCCTTCGCAGGGCGGGACTCTATCCGTTGAGATACGAGCGCTTAAATAACCGCGACTGAAAGTATATTCTATAAATTTACGGGCGGCTTAACAATACCCGCGCGCTCAGAACCCCAGCAGCTTCTTCCACCACGGCTTCTCTTCCTGCTTCACCTCGGGCAGCTGCTCGAAGACGGGCTGTTCGCCCTGACCCTTGAACAGCGGCATGCCCACGCGGAACGTGGCGCCGCGGCCGTACTCGCTCTCGACGGTGATGCGGCCGCCCTGCATGACGACCATCGCCTTGGTGATGGCCAGGCCCAGGCCGGTGCCGCCCACCTTCTCGCCGGCGGCCACCTGCACGAACTTCTCGAAGATCTTGCCCTGGTCCTCTTTCTTTATGCCGCAGCCGGTGTCGGTGACGGAGAAGAAGACGAAGTTGGCCAGCGCGTCGCGCCCGGCGTCGGCGGCCACGGTTATGGTGCCGCCCTGCGGCGTGAACTTTATGGCGTTGGAGATGAGGTTGATGAGCACCTGCACGGTGCGGCGGCGGTCGGCGTATATGCGCGGCAGCTCGGGCGCGGTGCGTACGGCGATGGTGAGGCCCTTGGAGCTGGCCCAGGCCTTCATGGCCTCGGCGGCCTCCTTGGCTATGTCGCCGGCGGCGTTGTCCTCCTGGTGGAAGACCAGCTTGCCGCTCTGCAGCTTGGAGAAATCCAGTATGTCGGTGATGATGGAGTTGAGGCGCTCGGTGTTGCGGATGGCGGTGTTAAGTATGCCGCGCGCGCCCTGGTCCTCCGGGGCCTCGCGGCTCATGATCTCCAGCGCGGCCTTTATCGACGTGAGCGGCGAGCGCAGCTCGTGCGTCATCGTCGCTATGAAGTCCTGCTGCAGCTGCTCCACCTGCTTCATCTTCACGGTGTCGGTGGGGACGGACACGGTACCGACTATCTTGCCGTCCTGGTTCTGTATGATGGCGGTGGCCTTCTTGACCGTCTCGGCCACGTCGGCGGGGCCGGCCTTGGACACTTCCTTGGAGATGTCCTCCTTGTCGCTGGACTTTATCTCCTTGGCGAGCGACACCACCTGGTCCGCTATCTGCGCCAGGTCCACTATCTTCTGGCCGGACAGCTGCGCCAGCGGCTTGCCCGAGATGGCCTCGGCCTGCGGGTTCATCATCAATATCTTGCCGTCGTTGTCCACGACGACGACGCCGTCCGCGAGGCTGCTCATCACGGACTCGGCGCGCACCATGTCGTTCTCCACCTTCTTCTTCTCGCGGCGTATGCCGTCGAGCGCGCGGTTCACGGCGGCCTCGATCTCCTCCTGGAACTTGGAGGTGAGTATCTCCATCACGCGGCGCTGCTCGGCCGGGTCGGCGGTGACGCGGCTGACCACGGTGGTCATGGCGTCCTGGAAGGCCTGGGAGTTTATCTTCTCGGCCACCTTGGGCGCCTCGGCGGCGGGCGCGGCCGCGGCGGCGGAGCGGCCGGATGAGGACGGGTTCACCACGGCGGGCCCGCCGGCGGGGGCGTCGGCGTTGACCTTGGCGTAGATGGCCTCGTTGAGGGTGATGCGGTCTATGCCGCGCTCCTTGAGGAAGGCCTTGCCGTCGCCCTTGTGGGCCTGCATCTGGCAGATGGCCAGCATGTCGTCGCCGGTGGCGCCGGCGGCGAAGGTGATGGTCTGTATGCGGAAGCGGGCGTAAAGGTTCTTGAGCGAGTTGGGCAGCTTGTCGGCGGAGAGCAGCGGGGTGCCGTTGATCAGCAGCTTGTCGTTGTCCAGCGTCACCGAAAGGTCGCCGGTGCCGGCCTCGGCCAGCTGGGCGAGCACGCGCTGTCCCTCGTCCAGCGCCTGGCGCACCTGCGGGTGGTCGGGCTTGTAGAGGTTTATCTGCACCAGGGCCCGGGTGAAGGCCTTGAGGAAATTCAGCCAGAGAAGTTTCTGTTCCTGCGGTTCCGTCATAACTTGAATATCTTCGGGTCCTTTATGCCCTTGGTGGCGTTGCGCGTGTCGAAGACCAGCCTGGCCTTCTTCACCAGCGCCTTGTAATCTATGCACGAGTGCGGGGTTATCACCAGCACGCAGTCGTATTCCTTTATCCGCTTCAGCGCGTCCTTCCTGGAACGGCGCACCTCGCCTTCCACGTCGGTCTCGGAGACGTACGGGTCGTAGAAATCGGCCTTCGCGCCGGTATGCTCCAGCAGCGTCAGCACGTCGCGGGCGGGGCTTTCGCGCGGGTCCGAGATGTCGGGCTTGTAGGCCATGCCTATCATCAGCACCTTGGAGCGGCTCAGGGCCTTGCCCTTCTCGTTCAGGATCTCGCCGAGGCGGGCCACGACGTGTTCGGGCATGCTGGAATTTATGGCGCCGGCGAGCTCTATGAAGCGCGGCTCGAAGTTGAGGGTCTTCATCTTCCAGCCGAGGTAATGCGGGTCCAGCGGTATGCAGTGGCCGCCTATGCCGGGGCCGGGATAGAAAGGCATGAAGCCGAAGGGCTTGGACGCGGCGGCGCCTACCACTTCCCACACGTCGAGCTTGAGCTTGTGGCACATCAGCGCCATCTCGTTGATCATGGCTATGTTGACGGCGCGGAAGGTGTTCTCGAGGAGCTTTACCAGCTCGGCGGTCTCGGTGTTGGAGACGGGGAGCACGGTGTTTATGACGGCGCCGTAGAGCGCGGCCGCGTGCGCGGTGCAGGCGGGGGTAAGGCCGCCCACCACCTTGGGGGTGTTCTTTACGCCGTACTTCTTGTTGCCGGGGTCAACGCGCTCTGGCGAGAAGGCGAGGTGGAAATCCTTGCCGGCCTTGAGGCCGGAAGCCTCCAGCATGGGTTTCACCAGTTCCCTGGTGGTGCCGGGATAGGTGGTGCTTTCCAGCATTATGAGCTGGCCGCGGCGCAGGTACTTGCGGGTCTCTTTTACCGACGAGACTATGTAGGAAACGTCGGGGTCCTTGCTCTTGCGGAGGGGGGTGGGGACGCAGATGATGACGGCGTCCATTTTTTTTAGGCCGGCGAAGTCGAGCGTGGCGGAGAGGAGGCCTTTCTTTACCAGGGAGGAGATGGTGTCGCAGGGTACGTCGGGGATGTAGGATTCGCCGTCCTTTATGTCGCGCACTTTCTGGGCGTCCACTTCGAAGCCGGTGACCGCGAAGCCGCCCTGGGCGAATTCCACGGCCAGCGGCAGGCCTACGTAGCCCAGTCCCACTATGCCGACCTTCGCCTTCCTGCTCTCTATAAGTTTCTCGATATTGGCCATTATTATCCCCGTAGAAATTCTCAATAGAATTATACAAATAACCCCGCCCGTTGCGAGCGCCACGTGAGGGCGCGGGGCCTGGCAGCGTGCCGGAACGCAAAACACGCTCGCCCACACCGTGGGCTCGCTCCTCATTCGGGCCCGGCGCTTACGCAAGCCGGGCCCTCACGAAGGTTTTGCTAACCCGGCACGCCGCCACCCGCGCAAATCTTTAGTAGGAGGTTATATATTTAATATAATTAGAGGCTATGGAATGGATCCTTCAGGTCCCGGTGCTGTTTTTTTCTATTATTTTCCATGAGTTCGCCCATGGCTATGCGGCTTTTCGCCGCGGCGACGACACCGCTTTCCTTTCCGGCCGCCTTTCGCTGAACCCCATCCCCCATATAGACCCTATTGGCACCATAATACTGCCCGCCATCTGCCTGATGATGAACTTTCCGGCCATAGGCTGGGCGAAGCCGGTGCCGGTGAACCCGTACCGCATGCACAACCCGCGCCGGGACATGGCGATGGTGGCTTTCTGCGGACCGCTTTCCAACATCCTGCTGGCCATAGCCGCGGCGCTCTGTTTCAAGCTCATCACCGTCACCAGCTTCGTCACCGGCGATCTCGCCTTCACGCTGATGAAGGTGTTCGGCTTCGCCGTGCTGATAAACCTGGCGCTGGCGATGTTCAACCTTATCCCGGTTTTCCCGCTCGACGGCAGCAATATACTGCTGGGCCTGCTTAAGGGCCGCGCCCTCGAGATGTACGAGAAGCACCTGCCCTACGGCATGTACATACTGCTGGGCCTGATGGTGACCGGCCTGGTGAAGTACATAATGCTGCCGCCGCTGGTGCTGGCGCTGTCGCTGCTTTCATTCCTGATGGGAGTTAACATAGGCTGATATGGACAACAACAAAAAGAACGTCATAGTTTCCGGCGCCAGGCCCACGGGCCGGCTGCACCTGGGCAATTACTGGGGCACCCTTAAGAACTGGGTGGACATGCAGGACAAGTACGACTGCTATTTTTTCGTGGCGGACTGGCACGCGCTGACCACCGGCGCCGACAAGAGCTCGACGATAGTGGAGAACACCCGCGAGATGGTGCTGGACTGGATGGCCCTGGGCCTGGACCCGCAGAAGAGCGTTTTCTTCAGGCAGAGCGACGTTAAGGCGCACGCCGAACTGGCGCTGCTCCTGGGCATGGTGACGCCCATAAGCTGGCTGCTCCGCAATCCCACTTTCAAGGACCAGCTGCAGGAGCTCTACAAGCAGAAGTACAAGGGCCAGGAAGACAAGATGAAGAAGGCCGAGGGCGTGACGAAGCAGCTGGCCGAGGCCGCCGGCGAGGACGCCGAGACCACCGCGCTGCATTCCGACATGGCCGTTTACGGCTTCCTCGGCTACCCCGTGCTGATGGCCGCGGACATACTGCTTTACGATTCCGCCAAGGTGCCGATAGGCAAGGACCAGCTGCCGCACCTGGAGCTGACCCGCGACATGGCCCGCCGGTTCAACCACATGTTCCACACGGACCTGCTGCGCGAGCCCGAGCCGCTGTTCACCAATATCCCGGTGGTGCCCGGCGTGGACGGCCGCAAGATGAGCAAGTCCTACGGCAACACCATAGGCATTTTCGAGGACGCGAAGTCCCTTGAGGCCAAGGTGAAGAAGATGTACACCGACCCGCTCAAGATAAAGCTCGACGACAAGGGCCACCCCGAGGGCTGCGTGGTGTGCGCCTTCCACAAACTTTACAACCCGGACTGGAAGGCCCGCGAGACCGAGTGCCGCGAGGGCAAGGTTGGCTGCGGCGCCTGCAAGAAGCAGCTCATAGAGCTTATGGAGAAGGAGATCGGCGCGCTCAGGACGCGCCGCGCCGAGCTGGCCGCCACCGTGGACGTGGAGGGTGTGCTGGCCGAGGGCGCCGCCCGCGCCCGCGCCGTAGCCGACAGGAAAGCGGCCGCCGCTTCGCGCGCCGCGGGGCTGATCTGACATGGAAACCAACACCGCGACGGCGATAGACATACACCTCGAGAACTTCGAGGGCCCGCTTGACCTCTTGATGCACCTCATCAAGAAGAACAACCTGGACATCTACGACATACCGATAGCCCAGATCACCGGCGAGTACCTGCAGTACCTCGACGTGATGAAGAGCCTGAACCTGGAGATAGCCGGCGAGTTCCTGGTGATGGCCGCCACGCTGATGCAGGTGAAGGCCAAGATGCTGCTGCCGGCGCCCGAAGTGGCCGAGGGCGAGAACGGCCCCGACCCGCGCGGCCAGCTGGTGAGCATGCTGGAGGAATACCAGCGCTACAAGGAGGCCTCCAAGGACCTCAACGGCCGTTTCGCCAAGTTCAAGGACGCTTTCTACCGCGGCTCGCCGGTGTTCTCCAACGAGGACAAGTACCTGGACCTGGACATGTTCGCGCTGATGGACGCGGTGCAGCGCGCTTTCAAGCGCGTGGAGAAGATAGGCGCCGTGGACGCGGACCCCTGCCCGATAGATTCCCGCGTGGAGAAGGTGCAGCGGATGCTGGAGGGCCGGCAGTGGCTGCTCCTCGACGAGGTGTTCGCCACGGAGACGACGCCGCGCGGCATCATCACCTGCTTCATGGCCATGCTTGAGCTGATAAAGCAGCGCAAGATACTGGTGCGGCAGGACGAGGCCTATACCGAGATACGCATTTACCCGGCTCCCGACGAGACCCCGCGCCCGGAGGCGCAGGCCGCGCCGGCATCGGCGCCCGCGGCCGA
>CALMZU010000130.1 GCA_937870775.1 uncultured Elusimicrobia bacterium | reverse complement strand
AGGTAAACCGAGGAAGTATCGCCTGGGCGCGGGTATTTATCGTCAGCCATATATATAAATTCTACAAAACAAAACCGCCGGGTCCGCCCGGCGGTTCTGAATAACTGAGTTATTGAGCAGCGTCCCCTATTTCTTCTTTACGGCGCGGAGCTCGATGTAGCCGCGTTTGCCGACGGGCTCAAGCTGGATGCGCGGGTTGGCATCGTCCCACTTGTAGCCGATGACCGAAGGGTCGTACTTGTCCATGGCCTGCTGCACCGCCGTGATCGCCGCGCAGTAGTCCTCCTCGCGGAACGGCTCTCCCTGGAACATCAGGTAGTCGGCGGCCGGCAGCTTCATGGTGTCCAGGCCTTCGGGCACCGGCCCGTCGTAATCCGGCGGCGCTTCAACGCCCTGCACGTAAACCGAGGTGCCGGCCTTCCGGTACTTTTCGGGCAACCAAAGCCCCATAGGCTCGCCGCTAAGCGTCTCCATGCTCTTAAGCAGGCCCCAGATGTCGCAGCCCACCTCCTCGCAGTAGGCGAAGTAATCCCTCGCCTTCTTGCCGCGCTTCAGCAACAGCTTGCGCTCCGGCTTGTGCACTAACTGTATATACACGTTCCTGATATTCTCCGTTTTCATGTAGCCGCTCCTCATTTCCCTGAATTTAACTCCGTAGGGTATGAAAAGACCGACGGGCACGGGTTTGCGGGCGTACTCGCCCGGGTTGCAGCCGAACTCGCGCCGGAAAGCGCGCTGGTAGCCTTCCACGCTGCCGAACCCAAGGTCGAAGGCCACGTCCGTCACGCGGCAACCCTCGTCGCGCAGGCGCAGCGCCGACCGCGACAGCTTCAGCCTGCGTATATAATCCGCCGGCGTAAGCCCGGTGTAGCGCCTGAACAGCCGGTAGGAATACCACGGCGAGAAACCGGCCGCCCCCGCGAGGGCCGCCAGGCTTATCCCGTCGTCGAGGTTGGCCTCGACGTAGTCCTGCATGCGCTGCACGGCGTGGATGCGTTTGTCCATCTTTATACCCTATGCTCCAATGATATAAAGCGCGGCGGCGGAGCACTCGACCTATTTTGCCATTTCCTCGCGGCCGGCGCGCAAACCAGGCGCCTGCCCGGCCTTACTTCATCCAGACAGCCCGGCTGGCGTCGGCAAAATCACGGAATTCTATCAGCGGC
>CALMZU010000129.1 GCA_937870775.1 uncultured Elusimicrobia bacterium | reverse complement strand
GAGGTGCCCGCCGGCGGCTGCGCCGGGGCTATCACGGTGACCGACGAGGTCTGCGCGGCCTGGGCCGGGGCGAACTCCTGCCAGAGACCGCCGGCGGCGTCGGCCACCGCGGCCGAGACCGGCGAGAAAGAGGCGCGGAACACGTTGGGCGAGCGGTCCGAGGCGTTGCGCGTGGACTCTACCACTATGAAGAAGGTCCCCGTGGAGGCGGCCGGCACCGCGGCCGAGGCGAGGAACGCCTGCGCCACCGTCATCGTGGAAAGGCCGGAGGAGTCCAG
Source organism: uncultured Elusimicrobia bacterium (assembly GCA_937870775.1). Lineage (GTDB taxonomy): Bacteria > Elusimicrobiota > Elusimicrobia > Elusimicrobiales > UBA9959 > UBA9959. Next base: position 5,352 of record CALMZU010000129.1, on the reverse strand, counting down.
CGTGATCGAGGCCATGGGCACGTAGGCCAGCGTGCTGACGTCCACGCCCGGCTCGTAGAGCCCGGCCGTGCCGGTGGAGGCGTCGGCCGCGAGCATGACAGCGTTGAAGAGGCCGCGGGCCTGGTCCTGGGTAAGGGCGGAGAGGTCGCTCGAGAGCAGCCTGAAGGCCACGGTGGAGAGGGCCAGGGCGTTGAAGCCGGCGGGATTGTTGTTCGCCACGTCCACGCGCAGTACCGCGGCGCGGGAGGCATCGTTCATCCAGAGCGGCGCGGCGGTGCTGGCCGAGACGCCGTGCATCGCCGAGTAATACGTCACCGTGCCGAGTTCTATCAGCGGCGCCGAGGCGGAACCCGCGCCGGAGTTCAGCGTCACGCGGTAGACCGCGCTCGACACCAGCGGCGCGCCGTCCTGGTCGTAGAAGGAAGTGCCGGCGACCTCGGTGGACCGCCGCACCGTGGACGCGAGGTCGAAACCAAGGTCCTCGAGCCTGTATATATGCGGCGAGCCGGCGTCCGCCGAGCCGCCGGTACGCTGGAAGACGAAGTTATTGCCGCCGCCGGCCGACGCGGCGCCGAGGGCCAGGCTCAGCGGGAAGCGCGAGGCCAGGTACTGCGGCGCGGAGGTGTTCACCGGGTAGTACAGCGTATTGGCCGCGGCCGAGCCGGCGCCGTTATTGCGGGCCGCCGGCGTGGCCCAGGCCGAGGCCGCGAAGTCGGCCGCGTCGGAACCGGAATCGTAGCCTTCCGACGGGCGGCGGGCTATTGAATAGGCGGCGCCGGCCGGCGCGAAGTTGCCGGCGGAGACCAGCGCGGCCCTGTAGTCGTACAGGGAGTAGTTGCCGTCGGACTGCCAGACCACGGCGTCCACCACGGAGCCGCTCGAGTTCTCGAGGGCCAGGAAATCGCCGGCCGGGTCGAGGCCCGGCGTGCCGAACACGTACTGGTAGGAATAGCCGTCGGAACTGCGCGCCGAGAAATCCGCCAGCGCGTAGTCGAGCGGGTAGATCTTGCGTGTGAACCTGAAGACCAGCCCGTTGGCCGAGGAGGCCGCGTTGCGCAGCGTGTAGCCGGCCGCGGTCAGCGTGGAGACGGACGAGGTATTGTAGAGCTCGACGAACTGGCGGTCCGCCTGGCCGTAGCCGGCCTCGTTTATCTTCAGCGCGTCGGTGGAGACGGCGTTGGCGTAGCCGGGCGTGGGCGTAGGATCTATCCAGAAGAAGGACGGGTCGCCGTCGCGCACGCGGGCGAAGGACTGGCCGGCTGACATCACCGGCCACTGCGCCTGGTCCACCAGGCTGCCGGTATTGTCCAGGAGCCGCACGTGGTAGCTCTGCGCCCCGACGAGGTCCGCCGCCAGGCCGCTTATCACGAAAGTCGAGTAGGCGTTCACGTAGTCGCCGGCCTGCGCGCTCCAGACCGGGGTGCCGGCGCCGCCGAGAGTTATGGAGTTCTCGACGTAGTTGAGCTTCCAGCCGGAAAGCGGCACCGTACTGGGCGAGTCGTTATAGAGTTCCACCCAGTCGCCGGCGGCGTCGCCCGAGACGTAGAGCTCGTTGAGGTACACCGACGGGCGCAGCATCACCTCTGGGTACACGTCGTAGGAGTTCAGCTCGGTGCCGTCGCCCTTCACCAGCCTGAAACAGTACGCGGTGCCGGCCGATACGCCGTTCTCCTTCAGCGCGAAATCCCACATGGCGTCGCGGTTGCGCGCCGCGGCCGCCAGCGTCACCGCCGGGTTGGCTTCCTCGTAGGACTGGGGCACGGTCACGTGCGCGCCGTGCTGGGGGTCGGCCGCGTTGGCGGTGAGCGCCGCGCCGTCCGCGGGCGCGTTGTCGGCGAAAGCTATGGCGGTGGCCGATCCCACGTCGGTGTAGGCGGACGGCGTGCCGGTGGGGACGGCGCAGGTGCCGTCGCCGCGGCCGGCGAACTGCAGCTTGAAGGTCTCGCCGCCCGCGGCCAGGTCCACCTGGCCGATGTGCAGCAGCGGCCTCAGCCTGAAGTAGGTGCCGGAAGAGGCCAGCACGCCCATCGTGTCCTGCGCGGCCAGCGGCGCGCCCACGTCGGTGGTGGCGGAATTGGCGAAAAGGCCATAGCCGCTCTGCGCGTAGGTGGTCACCGGCGGCGCCGGCCAGTAGACGTACGAGAACCCTCCGACGGTGTTCGACGACAGCGAGGTCTCGAGCGCCGCGGCGCCGCCGGCGTCGGTCCACGTGAGGGCCGCCGCCGAGGTCATGAACAGGCGCTTCGCGAACAGGTCGCCGTTGACGTCGGAGACCGTCAGCAGCAGGCGATTGCCGTTAACCGGGTCCTGGCGCAGGTCGTAGAATTTCTGCGGGTTGCCGAAGGCCGGCGCCGCCGAGGCGTCGGTCTGCAGCGTGAAGGTGCCGGCCCACACGTAATATCCGATGTTCGTCGCGGCCGAATCGTTGTAGGCCAGCACGCCGCGCGTCACGGTGTTGGAGCTTATCCAGCCTGCGGCCACGAGCCTGGTCCCCGCCAGCGGCGTGGCGCAGGTAGTGTCCATGTTGGCCGTCACAGTCCACGAGCTGCCGGACCAGTAGGCGGCCTGCAGCGTGACGGCGGCGTTGCCTATGGAGGCCAGCAGCATGCCGTTATTGGCAGGGTTGGCCGCCAGGTCCAGGTTGGTGGCGTCGTCGTTGAAACCGGCGGGGGCGTAGCCCTTGCCCCAGGTATACGGGCTGCCGTAAGCCGCCGTGGCCACGCGCACGCCGTTGACGCCGGAGGCGCCGGAGGCGTTGGCCCAGGCCAGCATCAGGTTGCCGGTCAGCGACTCGAAGTCCAGGTCGAAGCTTTCGACGTCCTGCCTGGCGGTCACGTAATCCAGCGTGGTCTCCAGCGCCGCCGAAGGCTCGCTCTCCCAGGCCGAGCCGTTCCAGACGCGGGCCGAGAGGTACGAATTGGCGTCGGCCCAGGCGGCGGCTATGGTGTCATAGTCGGCGCGGCGGTCGGAGGCCAGTTTCACCCAATGCACTATCCCGTCGGTGTCCGCGGCGGTGAGGGCGGTCTCGGAGGTCCAGTTGCCGGAGCCGCAGTCGAGCGTGCCGGACTTGGTCCTGTAGCCGAGTTCCGAGGAGGTGGCGGCGTTGCGGGAATAGAGCACCATCACGTCGCCGCTGGAGCTCTCGTAGGCTATATCGAAGCGGCGGGTCGTCTCCGTTCCGCCTATGTACTGCGTCCACTCCTCGCTCCAGTTCGTGCCGTCGGAGCAGAGCATGTGCAGCGTCCCGTCCTTCACGTAGGCGCCCACCGCCTCCTGCTTGGTGGTCAGGGGGCTGGTGCGTATGGTGAACAGCGAACCGTTGCCGCCCAGGTCTATGTCCTGCGGCGCGCCGAAGGTGTTGGTGGCGCCGTAATAATTGCGGAACTGAGGCATGGCCGTGCCGGACTTGCCGTAGAGGACCACGCCGTCGCCGGCCGAATGCATCACCGGCAGCGCCAGCGTCTTCTTGAAGCCGAGGCTCACCCAGTCGCCGAAGTTGCCGTTGTTGTAGGCGGTGCGCACGCGGAAGTAATAGTACTTGTCGTTGTTGAGGTCGCTGAACGTGGCGCCGGGGCCGTAAACCGGCACGGTGGTGAAGGTGACGGAGTCCGTGGCGCCGGAATTGAAGTCAGGCGCCGTGGACACCTGCACCTGGTAGCGCACCGAACCCAGCGGGTTGGAGTTCGCCCCCCAGCTGACCGAGAAGCCGCTGTAGCCGACGGCGCTGAACGTCGAGGCGGCGCTGACCGGCTGGTTGGCCAGCGTCGAGGTGGCCGGGAAAGCGGTCCAGGGGCCGGACTCCGCGGCGCCGTCGGCACGCACGAACAGGTAATAGGTGGTGTTGAGCGCCAGCGCCGGGGAATCCAGCACGGCGCCGAGGCCGGCGGTGGAGCTGGAGGCGTAGACCGGCGAAGGCTCGGAGCCGGGGTTCACCGAGGCGGCCAGCGTATAACCTACGGCCTGCGGAACGGCGCTCCAGGAGGCCGTCATGGAATTGGCGGCGACGGCAGCGACCGACACGGACGAAGGAGAGCCCAGCCCGGCCGTCTTCACCGAGCCCAGGTCGGCCGGGGCGGTATATATGCCGTTGCGGTTCACGGCGCGCGCCCTGAAATAGTAGGTGGTGGAGAAGACCAGACCGTCGAAGGAATAAGAGGTCCCCTCGGCCGGGGCGGTAACGGCCGCCACCTGGTAGGCGCCGGAGGCGCTGAAATCCTGCGCGCTGGAGATCTGCACGGCGTACAGCGTGCCGGCCGGGTTGGAATTGGCGCTCCACGACGCGGTGAAGCCGGCGTTCGACACGGCGCTGAAGGTGGAGACGGCGCTGGCCGGGAGATTGGCCAGCGTGGCGGTGGCCGCGGCGGCCGCGTAGTCGGTGGGGACGCCGTTCTTGTTCACGCCGGCCACGCGGAAATAGTAAGTGGTGTTGGGCGCAAGGCCGGCCGTGCTCAGGGACAGCTCGTACGTGTACGAGCTGACGTACAGCGCGCCGGCCGGGGCCAGCGGGTCCGGCGCCGTCGAGGAGAGGACACGGTAGAGCGTGCCCGCCGGGTTGCCGCCCGACGTCCACGAGAAGTTCATCGACGAGGTCCCGACGGACTGGAAGGCGGAGGCGGCCGGCGCGTAGCCCAGCAGCGTGGCCGTGGCGGCGGGCGCCGTATAGGCGGTAAGGGCGCCGCTGTTGCCGTAGGCCGCCACGCGGAAATAGTACGTGGTGTCGGCGAACAGGCCCGCCGAGGAGAAGTACAGGTCGTAGGTGTTCACCGAGGTGACGGCCGCGCCGGCCGGGGCCAGCGGGTCCGCGGCGGTGGAGACCGCGACGTTATAGCGGGTGCGCGGGTAGGGGTTGCCGTTGGCGGCCCAGTTGAACTGCACGGCGGAAGCGGACACCGGCCCGAACCCGGCGGCCAGGGGCGCGCTGACCAGCGTAGAGGTGGCGCGCGCGGTGGTATAGGCCGTGGCCACGCCGTCCTTGTTAACGCCGGCCACGCGGAAATAGTACGTGGTGTTGGAACTCAGGCCGGAGCTGCTCAGCCACGTATTGTAAGTGTCAGAACTGGTGGACACCGCGCCGGCCGGCAGCAGCGGGTTGTAGGCGGTGGAAACGTAGACGCGGTAAAGCGTGCCGGCCGGGTTGCCGTTGGCGCTCCAGTTGAACTGCGCGCTGCTGTAATACACGTTGCTGAAAGAGGAGAACACCGGGGCCTTGGACAGCAGCGTGGCGGCGGCCGGCAGCGGCGCCCAGGCGCTGGACACTTCGGAGCCGTTGGCGCGCACGAACAGGTAATAGACGGTGTCGGCGGCCAGGGCGGGGCTGAACACCGAGGCTGAGACCGAGGCGTTGCCGACGGT
>CALMZU010000128.1 GCA_937870775.1 uncultured Elusimicrobia bacterium | reverse complement strand
ACCGCTTACGCTGCCGAGAATCATCCTTCTTACGCGTTCGGACATAGTATCACCTATTAATCCTTCTTGAACTCTATACCGCGCCCGCGGTAATTTCCATGGGAATCCATCAGTTCATCTGTCCCAGGGTCAGTAACCCACTGATCGCAGACACTAACTGTAGTACAATCGTCAACATCTTCGCAAATATCCTGACAGACCTGACTCCCTATTCCTATACCCGCGCTGCCGGCGCCGAACTGAAGGCCTTCAAAACGCCCGCCGAGCTGGAGGCCGCCGCGCTGCACGCGCAGGGATTTGCCGACATCACCATGGCCACCGGGCCATTCCGCCGATCGCTTCTCCGCCCATCCGTGGCTGAAAGTGGAGGGCTAAGAGCCCCCCTTGGGCCAGTTAAGAACAAGCAAAGTATCTCCATTCATAATATTCTCATTTGAAAATAATTGTTTTCAAATGAAAATTCCATGTCATAAACCGTACTGAGAACAAGGGAAACCCCTTGGGGGAGCCTTGTTTTTAAGCTTTGGCATAAAAATTGCTCCGTTTGGGTCGAGCGGGCCGAGGCGGGGCGGTAATGGTTAGGGCGGCCCGCTCCAGATACAAAAGGACGATATGAAAAAAAGTGCGAAAACGATAGCGATAGCGGTTATGACGATAGCGGCCCTGGGCGGCTTTGCCCCGGCCAAGGCGGACGTCAGCATGGGCGTGACCTCCGGGTATATGGCGGTGCCCGCTTCCGAGCGTTGGGCCGCCGTACAGTCCCGCGGCAATGAGGCGCTGGAGACTTCCGCCGCCGAGATAGAGGCCGCGGTTAATTCCGGCGACCAGGCGGAGGCCGGCAAGCTTCTGGCGCAGCTCTACTCCGGAGCCGCCGCGCGCACCGCCGCTCCCGTTTACGCCGCTCCTGCCCGCGCCGCCGCGGTTAGGCGCGTTACCCGCTCTTCCGAGGATCCCAAGGCCGAAGGTTCCGATTCCAAGGAAGAGGGCAAGGACAAGGATAAGGATAAGGACAAAGAGAAGGATAAGGAAGAGGCCGCCGATGCCCCCAAGCCCGCGGCTCCTGCCGCTCCTGTGGTGCTGGACGCCCTGGGCAAGATGGCCGCCGACCTGAAGGCCCTCAACGACCTCAGCGCCGCCAACGCGGCCGAGGCGGCGAGCAAGGAGAAGGAGGAGAAGGAGGAGGCCGAATCCCTGCACAAGTTCGCCGTCTGGGCGCAGGTCTTCGCCGTGAGCCTGGTTCTGATCGTGCTAGTGCTTTAAATAGCGCGGTTCCTTGGTGTTGGCATAAAAGTTGCTCCGTTGTTGTCGTGCGGTAATAATGACGATTTAGAAAAAGGGGAAAACCAAATGAAGAAAATAAATGTACTTGTCGCTGTGTTCTCGATACTGTCCATGGCCGCCGTGGCCAAGGCCCAGGACATCTCGGTGGATTTTGACGGCGCGCAGAAGATAAAGCCGCAGAGCATGCATGAGATGTTCGCCGCTACTCATCAGATAGTGCCGGCGTCCGTGCTGAAAGAGGCCCCGGCCATTTCCGGCGCCGCCGCGGACAGGGCCATCCACAGCGGCGATCCCTGCTGCGACGACCCGAACCCCATGATACTCTGCTATGCCCCCTGCCCGCCGGATCTTGATGGCCTTATAAAGTCCACGGAGAGATCCCGCGGCGAAAACAAGCCCCGGCTTTCCGCCGGAGCTTACAAGGCCCTTCGCGCTTATTACGATGCCCAGCCCAGGATAAAGATGCTGGTCGCTGGTTACTATATCGGCAAGGGCAATTCCGCCGCCGCCGCCAAACTGGGCAACAGCTCCGCCCGCGTGCTGGCTTCCGGCTCCGTCGTGCTGGTTATAGCCGATGGCCGCCAGGAGAGGATCTCCGATCCTGCGCTGGCCGCCAGCGTTAAGGCCGCAGTTGGCCCTGTCAATGTGCGCGGGGTGGGCGAGCTGATCGAAATCGGCGGCGCTCTGATAGATATCGCCACGGATGATGATATGTGGGAGGACATAGGCGATGGCGTGTCGGCGGCTTCCGAAGCCTATACCGAGTGGTACTACACGCACGGCCCCGGCAGCGGCAGCAGGAACTGATAACCCCGTGGAAACCGGCCGCGACGACCGCGGCCGGTTTTTTGCTATCGTGTTGTAGTCACCTCCGCTATATGAAAGAGTTCAAACAGGTCTGCTGCATCATCGGTCTCTATCTGCTTACGCAGTTGCCTGCGGCCGCCTTATGGTCGGCGGCCGGTATTCCTGACCGGTTCCGCGCAGGGCTTTCCGCTGCGGCGATCGTCCTGTTCACCGGGCTGGTGGCGGAAAATTACCGGCGCCGCCTGGCTTTGTCTCCGGCGGATATAGGGCTTAAATTCCCCGGCAGGTCCCGCCGCCTGGAAGCCGCTTTGCTGGTATTCGGCGCCGCCGGGGCAGGGCTGGCATGGTTCGCCCTGTATTTCCGGCTGTTCCGCCTGGCCCTGCCCGGCGTTTATGCCGGGCTTCTGGCGCAGAAAGGCGACGGTCTGCTGTCCGCTTTGTTCTCTGACGCCGGTTCTCCAGCCTCCCTGTCCGCGCTGGCGCTCGGCCTGCTTGCGCTTGCGGCCATGGAAGAGTTCCTTTTTAGGGGCGTCATTTACAACTACCTGTCGCGCGGCATGAGCTGGCGGAAGGCGATGCTGTGGAGCTCGGCGGTTTTCGCCCTGGTCCACCTGAAACCCAGCGGTATCCCCGTCACGTTCGTCTTCGGCGTTCTGTGCTGCCTGCTGTACCGCCGCACCGGCAGCCTGGCGGCGCCGGCGGCCGCGCATTTTATCTACAATTTTTCCCTGTCGCTGTTCGGCAAATACCTGGTGCCGGGCGGCTGGACATAATGGTCCGGAAAACTGTTAAAATTGTGGGCGGGGGAAAAATGAAGACCATAATCACGATATTGGCCATGTTGGGCGGCAACTGCTTCGCCGCCGAACGCGTGGTGGAAAGCGAGGCGTCCAAGGCCGCGGCCGTGCAGGTCGAGACCGGTTCCGGACGCATTAGGCTGGAGGCCGCCGCGGTGGACCGCGTGACCGCGGTGGTGACCGGCGAGTTCGACGAGGAGAAATGCGAGCTTACCTCGACCGAGCGCGGCGGGCGGCTGACGCTTACGCTCAAGGGGCGGCGCCGCTATTTCTGGGCGGACGCGGACTGCCGGGCCGGTTTCGACATAAAGGCCCCGCCGGCTACGCTGCTCTCGGTAAAAACCGGGTCTGGCGGCGTAGAGGTCGGCGCCTTCACTTCCGGCGCTGAGATAACCTCGGGCGCCGGGGCCGTGAAATTCGACGGGCTTTCCGGACCGGTAAGGCTTGCCAGCGGCGCGGGCAGCGTCAGCGGCAGGATCTATTCGGAATATTTCAGCGCGATGAGCGGCGCCGGCACGCTGAGCCTGGACTGGACGAAGGCGCCCGTGAAGGGCGAGGCTTCGGTGAAGAGCGGGGCCGGCGCGGTGCGGCTGGGTTTCCCGGCCGGCAGCAGGCTTAAGGTGAATTGCCGCAGCGGCGCGGGCAGCGTGAATAACGAGATCGGCAGCGACCCTTCGGCGCCTTTCTCGCTGGACGTGAAGAGCGGCGCCGGCAGCGTGGAGCTGCGCAGGAGCTAGGCCGCCTTGTTGAGGGCTTCCACCGTGCGGTTTATCTCGCCGGCGGCGGCGGTCATCAGCGCCAGCATCTCCTTGCGCTCGGCGGGGGAGCAGTCCTTGTAGAGCTCCGCCGCGCTCTTGAGGCTGGCGCATTTGGACTTCAGGTCGTGCAGCAGTTTGGAAACGTCGGTGTTCATTCCTTCTCCCCCGCGGCGGCCTCGTCGCGCTTCTTCAGCGTGGCGTAAAGCAGGCGCGTCGATATCTTCAGGTCGGCCAGCGTCTTGGTGCGCACGCCGCCGTTCTCGCGCAAATTCCTCTCTATGATGTCGCCGGAGACCTTCTCCAGCGCGGCCTCCAGGCCGTGCGCCAGCGCGTACTCGTAAATGCCGCCGCCGGCGCGTCCCGTCATGACTTCGCCTTCCTTCAGATGGCGTTTCACCTCGGCCTCGCCTATGCGGCCGCCGGGGCCGCTGGACAGCAGGTCCACGAACTTCTTCAGCTCGCGCACATTGCCGGGCCAGGCGTACTCCTCCATCCTGCGGCGGGCCTCCGTCGTGAAGGACAGCCGTTTGCCGTCCTTGGTGAAATGCTTCGCCAGCAGGAAGACGTCGCCCTTGCGCTGCGCGAGCGGCTTAAGCGTTATGGTGTAGCCGTGTATGCGCTGGAACAGGTCGAAGCGCATCCGGCCGCGGGCTATCAGGTCCTGCGGGTCCTCCAGCGTGGCGCTGATGATGCGGAAATCGGAATGCTCGGGGCGCTCTGAGCCCAGCGGGTAGAACGTGCGCTCCTCTATGGCCTTCAGCAGCTTCATCTGCATGTTCAGGCTCATCGTGCCGATCTCGTCGAGGAACAGCGTGCCGCGGTGCGCCTCCAGCAGCCGGCCCTTGCGGGCGTCGGCCGCGCCGGTGAACGCGCCCTTGCGGTAGCCGAACAGCTCCGCCTCCAGCAGGTCGTCGGTGTAGGCGGAGCAGTTGATGGAGACGAAGGCCCCGTCGCGGCCTGAATGCTCGTGCAGCACGCGGGCGAGCGAGGTCTTGCCGGTGCCCGACGGGCCCAGTATAAGGAGCGGCAGCGCGGTGGGGGCGTACTTCAGCGCCTCTGCCGCGGCGGCGCGGGTCTCCGGGTCGCCTGTGATGAAGGCGGACTCGAAGATGTCGCCCGCGCGCTCGGCGCGGCGGCGCTGCACGTACTTTCGCAGTATCTCGGCGACGTTGGACTCCTCGTTGCCCTTGGCGTAGAAATCGGCCGCGCCCAGCTCGTAGGCGCGGTCTATGATCTCGTCGGAGTCTGAACTGGAGACCACCACGCAGTATATGCCGCGCGCTGCCGCGGCGGCTATGGCCTTCAGGCCGGAGTAGTCGTCGCCGGGACCCAGCATCAGGTCGAAGAAGCCGATATCGTAGCGGCCGGCCTCCAGCTTCTTCAGCGCGGTCTTCAGGTCGCCGGCCACGTCGGCCTCGTGACCGGCCAGCTGCGTGGTCATCACCTTCTGAGCCAGCTTGTCGTCCTCGAGCACGAGGATGTTGAGCTTTTCCATATATTCTCGCTTGAAAACAATATTTTCGTTTGAAAATGTTTCCCCTAACAGGGATATTATACAGAAAAAGCCGCCATAGGCGGCGGTCCGTGGCCGGGTTGTTGGCATTAAAATTGCTCTGTCCGGATATGATTGGTATAATCCCAATAGGGATAGGAACCAAGGGGCAAATATGAAATTCAGGCTTAACGCTTCGGCTAATACCAGGACCTCCGCTTCGCTCATAGGCGCGCTCAAGCTGGCGCACATGGCGGAGATGCCGGAGGAGGAGTTCGAGAAGGAGCTCAAGGCCCTGGAGGGCAACCGCTATTTCAAACTCCTGAAGGCCTCGGGCGCCGTCAACATGGCGGAGTTCCCGTCCGCCCGCTACGCGGCCAAGAAATACGCCGGCTGCAGCCTTAAACTTTCCGGCGGCGGCCTGCCCGAGCTGGCCGACGGCAAGGGCGACCTGGTGGGGCTGATACAGGGCATAGGCCAGGAGAAGTTCGAGAGCTGCTTCCTGAGGGACGCCGCGATGAGCGACGTGGAGCGCGCCGGGGAATGCGACATCACGGTGGCCGACGCGGCCCGGCTGCGCGCCTTCGTGGACCGCGCCTTCATACAGGCGGAGTTCGAGGGCCCGGCGGCCGCGCCCGCCGCGCAGACCTACAGCGCCGTGGCCGGCATAGAGCTGGACGACGGCGAGCCCGTGCTGGGCTTCTTCCACCGCGAGATCTGGAAAGGCCGCTACAGGATCGACGAGGAGAAACTGTCCGCTCTGACCCGCGAGCTGCCGCTCGACGAGCGCGCGGGGGTGGAAAAGGTGATAAAGCGCATGGAGTTCGCCGACAAGCGCAAGACCACCCTTTACCGCGCGCTGGAGATACTGCTCAACATCCAGGCCGACTACCTGGCCACCGGCGAACCCGGCCGCCGCCGCCCGCTGTCGCAGAAGACGCTGGCGAAGAACCTGGAGGTGCACCCCAGCGTGCTGAACCGCCTGGTGTCCAACAAGTCGCTGCAGATGCCCTGGGGTACTGAGGCCCCTATGACGGTGCTGCTGCCCAGTTCCAAGGAAGTCAACCTGGAGAGGCTTTATTCCATAGCTGCCGAGAAGCCGCGCCTCAGCGACGAGGGCCTGCGCGCCGAGCTGAAGGCCCGCCACGGCATAGACCTGTCGCGCCGCTCGGTAGCGCAGTACAGGCAGGACCTGTCGCTGGCCTCCGGCGGCCGCCGCGCCGAAACCGCCGGGGAGTAGGAATTCGCTGGAAAGGAACTGCGATTTTTGCTAGAATAGTGGTTCAGTTCTAGCGGATTTAAGGGCCCATAGCTCAGTTGGTTAGAGCAAGCGACTCATAATCGCTGGGTCGTAGGTTCAAGTCCTACTGGGCCCAGTTTTTAAAGCAAAAGGCCGTCCGGTTCTCCGGGCGGCCTTTTTTTGTCGTCGGGCGGGGCTTACTTCTTGAAGGCCTTGTCGTCCTTGTAGCCGTACTCGGCCTCCAGCGGGCCGCCTTCCTTGTAAACGCGCAGCGTCGTTATGGCGTTCTTCTTGAAGACGAACTCCTTCTGCAGCTTGCCCTCGGCGGAATAGACCCGCACCGTGCCGTCGGGGACCTTCCCGTCCTGGCCGAGGATGTTGTACTCCCTGTCCAGGTTCACCTTGCCGATGTGCTTGCCGTTGAGGGTGAAGGCGAAGCGCTCGCCGCGGGCCAGGCTTATGGCCTTGGCGGTGACCAGGGACTCGGGCTCCTTCGGGGCCTCGGGCGCGGCCGCGGCGGGCTTGGGCGGCTCGGCCAGCTGGTCGTTGTCGTAATAGGCCTGAGATTTTACCGCGCCGGCCGCGTCGAACTCCTTCTTCCAGCCGTTCAGCTTGTCGCCGCGGTACTCCGCCTCCATCAGCAGGGCGCCGTCCTCGCCGTAATACTTGAACGGGCCGTCCTTGGCGCCGCCGAGGTAATAGGCCTCTATCTGCAGCTTGCCGTTGGGGTAAAAGGCCTTCAGGGTGCCGCTGGTCTTGCCGCCCAGCGTGGTCTTAACGGTCTTCAGCCAGCCGTTGCCGTAATACTCGGTGTAGGTGCCGTCCTTTATGGCGCCCTCGGTCAGCGTCTGCGCGCCGGCCGCGTCGAAGGTCTCGGTGGCTATGGCCACGCCGTTCTCGTAGTACACCAGCAGGCGCGCGGAGGTGCTGGGTATCACGGTGACGAAGGTGAGGCGGGGGGCCGGCTCTTCGGCGGGCGCCGGGAGTTCCGCCGGGGCCTCGGTGGAGGTCTGCACCTCGGCGGGAGCCGCGGGCGTGGAGACCTGCACCGCGTCGGCGGGCGCGGGCTGCGCCGGAGCCGGGACCGCCGCGGCCGGCTTCTGCTCGGCGATGTCGTTCCTGTTTATGGTCAGCGAGCCGTACTTGGTCTTCACCAGCACGGCGCCGTCCATCTCGCCGGTCACTTCGCCTTCCAGCCGGACGCCGTCCTTGAGTATGAAGGTGTCGGCCGAGGCGGCCGGGGCCAGGGCTATGAGAAGGGCGTAGAATATGAATTTCATCTTGCCTCCGCTAAAGATAGGTATATTATGTCAATTTTAGGCCCCGATGTAACGTTTTGATTGAAGGGGTGGGGCTTGACGGAATGATACTTTTCTGGTATCATTAAATTACAATATGAAACTCCTTAACAGAGACGTTGATTACGCGGCGCGGGCGCTGGTTTTCATGGCCAGGGCCGACAGACCCACCGTTTCGGTGGCGCAGATGCAGGCTTCCATAGGGGTAACCAGGCCCTTCCTCAGGAAGATACTGCAGAAACTCCATACCGCGGGCATACTGCAGGCCATAAAAGGCAAGGGCGGCGGCTTCGCGCTGGCCCGCCGGCCAGAGACCATCACCCTCGGCACGCTGGTGCTGGTGCTGCAGGGCGAACTGAAGCTCAACAACTGCGTCACCAAGGGCCAGCTCTGCCAGAACCACCCCACCTGCAAGCTGCACCAGCGCATAGCCGGCCTTGAAGAGCGCCTGCTGGCCGACGTGCAGATGATAACCGTCAGGGACCTCGTATGAAAACCAAGCGCCAGATCATAAAGATAGACGAGGCCAAGTGCAACGGCTGCGGCAACTGCGTAACCGGCTGCCACGAGGGCGCGCTGCAGGTGATAGACGGCAAGGCCCGCCTCATAAGCGACCTGCTGTGCGACGGCCTGGGCGCCTGCATAGGCGAATGCCCGCAGGGCGCCATAAAGATAGAGGAGCGCGAAGCCGCGCCCTACGACGAGGTTAAAGTGATGGAAGGCATGGTGCCGCAGGGCGCCAACACCATAAAGGCCCACCTGAAGCATTTGAGGGACCACGGCCAGAAGACCTTCCTGAAACAGGCTTTAGACTACCTGCGCGAGCACAATATCCCCAACCCCATGGAGGAAGAAATGAAAGAAGCTCACGGCGGACACGGAGCGTGCGGCTGCCCCGGCGGGCGCACCATCGATCTTCGCGGCGGCGAAGCCGGCGCGCAGGAGCCGGCGGGGCCCATGCCCTCGCAGCTCAGGCAGTGGCCGGTACAGCTGCACCTGGCCTCGCCGATGGCCCCCTACTTCCAGAAGGCCGACGTTGTGATAGCGGCTGACTGCACCGCCTACGCCTACGGCAATTTCCACCAGGACTTCATAAAGGGCAAAGCGCTGGTCATCGCCTGCCCCAAGCTGGACGACGGGCTGGAGATCTACCGCGAGAAGATACAGGCCCTCATAGAGGACGCCAAGGTGAACACCCTCACCGTCGTTACGATGGAAGTGCCCTGCTGCGGCGGGCTGCTGGCCCTGGTCAAGCAGGCGGCCGCGGCCTCCAGCCGCAAGGTGCCCGTGAAGAGCGTGGTGATAGGCATACAGGGCGGCATAAAGAGCGAGGA
>CALMZU010000127.1 GCA_937870775.1 uncultured Elusimicrobia bacterium | reverse complement strand
TTTCCCATCTTTTTTGTCTATGCCTTTAAAAGGAAGTTTTAATGCTTTCCCTCTATTAAGCTTAAACCCAAGACCTTTTAGCACTTCTAATTTATTTTCCCAGTCCTGCGTGTATCGCGCGTGGTTGAAGTCAAAAGTTATTTCGTATGCGCCTCGGCCCAGTTCCTCTATAAGAAATAGGCTGTGCCCCATGAAATAGATATTTATATAACCGTTCCTAAAACACATAAGCAAATCTTTGCGCCGCTTTACCATATCGGTAAGTCCGCAAAGAGCTCCGGTTTTAAGGTCCGCAATAAAAGACGGGCTTAAAAGCCTTTGTTGCTCGTAAGCATTGTTTTTCTGATTAGACATAAATTCCCCCTAGCGATATACTCTGTTATATTATTTTTGGCTTAAACTCGCAACCGGAGGGGCTGGAGCAGAAGGTTTTGTCGCGGGTGCCGGGCTGCGGCGCGTTCCAGCCGCAGCGCGAACAGTAGTCGTTGCCCCAGTCGTAATAATCCAGGGCAGCGCAACTGAAATCGTGCAGAAGAAGCCGGAAACTCTTAACGCGGCCGTCCGCTCCGGGTTTTATATTAAGGCACGGCACGCGCGGGTTGTTCTCCATAAACGCCACAATATTTTCCAGGCCAAGGCATACTTCTCCCGCAATAGACCGGCGCGTAAACCAGATAGAAACCGTGCCGTCCTCGTTCTCGGCTATCAGGCGCTGCATATCGGGCGAAAAGCCCGCCTTAAGTATGCCGCCGTGGTCCTCGCGGAAAACAAGCAGCGGCTCGCCTTCCTGCAGGTCGTGTATGCCTATTGTTCCGCCTGAGGACCAGGCCAGCGAGTACTTTCTGTCAGGCGAAACTGGCCTGGCGTTTGCCCTAAGGAATTCAATGTTGTCTGTACGCATAAAAACCTCCGTACTATATATATACGAAGGCGGCCTTAAATTTTGCCGCGGGAAAATGGGAAAAGCTTATGGCATAAGGATATTTTGTGCCAGCTACTCCAGGCCTTCAAAGATCTCGTGCCAGTGGGGCAGGCGATGGCGCATCATAACCTCCGGGCGTATTTCTGCCGCCTGCGCGCTAGGCGAAGGTTTTATGCAGGCCAGCAGGTTTTCAAAGTCGCAGAAGAACCAGATCTGCATATCGTCGTCCGCATTTTCCAAAGAAAATCTGTATTTGTAAGCCTTCCCCGCCGCGTTTATGAGCGAGGAATTTGCCAGCGGTTTGCAGCCGTGGTGCCGGCAGTGGAGCGTTTTGTAATACGGCAGTTTGTTGGCAAAGAACTTGTAGACCTTAACCGCCGAAATAAAAGGGTCCGCCGGCGTATCCTCATGGGGCGTGTTCAGCACGTGCATCAGTTTCTTTAAAGACTCGCGGTCCGGCATAGGCACCTCCGAAAAGATTGTATACCGCTGCAGCGACAAGGGCCTGTCGCGGCAGCCAGAAAAACAGGCGCGACAAGCCTTTGTCGCACCCGCCGGGTAAAATTTATGGGGCAAATCGCCGGAGGGGAACATGAAAGTTAAAAACAAACAAGCCTGGGTCAGCGTCGAGGACTTTAGTAACTCGGGCCAGGCGGCGGAAAGCATGCTGAAAAAAATAAAGGCCACTTGCGGCGCCCCCAGGCCGGAAAGCAGCCTGGATCTTTTCCCAGCGCCGGGCCTGCTGCCTGGCACCCTGCACATTGTCTGCTCCGTGCCCGGCATGGGCAGAAGCGCTTACATTTTAAACCTCGCTCTTGAGCTGCAGGCTAAGGGGAAAAACGTGGCCGTGTTCCTTACCGACTGCGCGGCGGATGAATTTATCTTCAGGGCCATCTGCGCGCGCGGTCAGGTGAATGCTGGTTCGCTATGCAACCGCCCCCTTGGTGAGAAGGCCGTTAAAAACCTGGCCGCCGCCGTTAAAAGCCTGGCCCGCCCCGGGCTGTATCTCCACAGCCATTTGTGGACGGACACCTACAATATCTGCGAGGGCGCCAGGGAACTGGCCCAAAAACTGAAAGCCTCCGGGCAAAGCCTGGACGCCGTGCTTATCGATTCGCTGAATTACCTCGCAAAGGAAGAAGACTATAGCGCTGAGCTGCAGTACTTGCGCCACTTAACAGAAGATATAAAAACCGGGCTGGTCTGCACTTTTGCTATGCGCGAAACGCCTAAGATGCATAACGGTTATATCAACCTGGCGGATACCCGCGCTGCAGGGTTGGATGAAGCTTACACGGACTCGGT
>CALMZU010000126.1 GCA_937870775.1 uncultured Elusimicrobia bacterium | reverse complement strand
CGGTTGCCGTCGGGGTCCAGCACGCAGCTCTCGTAATAGCCGTCGCCGGTGCGGCGCGGCTCCGAAACCACCGTGTAGCCGGCTTTCCGCAATTTTTCCGTAAGTTCGTTCACCGCCGTCTCCAGCCCCGCGCAGAAGGCCAGGTGGGCCAGTCCCGCGCGGCGCTCTTCGGCGCCGGGGCCTGTTGAGCCGGGGACGCGCATGAGTTCCAGCCGCGCGCCGGAGCTGAAACCGAGGAAATAGGATTCGAAACCTTTCTCCGGGTTGGCGTACTTCTCGCCGGCCACGGCGCCGAAATACGTCTCGTAGAAGGCCTTGAGCCTCTCCAGGTCCGCCGTCCACACCGCCACATGCTCTATCTTCATGCGGCCGCCTTGTCGGAGCGCACGGCCCAGCGCAGTTTGGCGCAGGCGGAGCGTGGGTTGCTGCGGCGCTCGGCGGAGGAGGGGCGGGCCGGGGTCTGCGAAACGGAGGAATAAACGCCTTCCTCCTCGCCTTTGAAAAAAGCTTTCTTCACGCGGCGGTCCTCGCCGGAATGGAAGGTGAGTATGGCCGCGCGGCCGCCGGGCTTAAGGCACCAGGGCAGCGCCTCCAGGAACCGGTCCAGCGCGCTGAATTCGCCGTTCACCTCTATGCGCAGCGCCATGAACGAGCGCTGCAGCGAGGCCTTCACGTCCTCGTCGGAAAGTTTGGGCTTGGCCTTGGCCAGCCCCGCCTTGATCGCGGCGGCCAGGTCGGCCGTGGTCTTTACAGGCTTTGAATTCTGCGCTTCCTTCACCGCCGCGGCTATCAGCGCCGCGTGCGGCTCGTCGGCGTTACTTTCAAGTATGGCCGCCAGTTTTTCCTGCGTTACGTTCTTAAGGAACTCGGCCGCGGAGGCGCCGCGCTCGGGGTTCAGCCGCAGGTCCAGCGGGCCGTCGGCCTTGTAGGTAAAGCCGCGCTCGGGGTTGTCCAGTTGCATGGACGACACGCCCAGGTCGGCCAGTATGCAGTCAAAGCCGCCGCCGGCTTCGCCCAGGAGACCCATGATGCCGGCATAGTTCATCTTCCTTATCACCAGCACGTCGGGGCCGTAGCCCTCGGCGCGCAGCCGCGCCTCGGTCTTTGGCATCTCCACGGTGTCCACGTCCACGGCGAAAAGCCGCCCGCCCGGCAGCAGTTTCTCCAGGAGCTTCCTGGTATGGCCGCCGTAGCCCAGCGTGGCGTCGAAAGCGGTCTCGCCCGGCTTGGGCGCGAGTATGGCGAGTATCTCGTCCACGCAGATAGGGCGGTGGGTGCCGGCGGGCGTGAGGCCCTTGGCGATGATATGTTCTATCTGCTCGGCGTATTTCGCCGGGTCCAGCTCCTTGTATTTCTGGTCGAAGCGGCGCGGGTGGGTGCCGCTGTAGCGCACGCGGCGCTTATGGGGTTTGGGAGCTTCGTCGGTCATATTGGTAAAATAATGGTAGTTATAATGACGGTCGGCGGTCAATATTGGTATCATTTCTGCTATGAAGAAAAAGCCCCAGCGCAATAACACCGTGGCGGTAAAGAAGACCGAGCCCTTCGTCCTGAGCGACCAGGACGTCTACCTCTTCAACGAGGGCAACAATTACAGGCTTTACGAGAAGATGGGCGCCCACCCGACTACCGTCGACGGCGTCGAGGGCACGCATTTCGCCGTCTGGGCGCCCAACGCCCGCGAGGTGTTCGTGATGGGCGACTTCAACGGCTGGAGCCGCAGCGCCGCCCCGCTCAAGCCGCGCGGCAACTCCGGCATCTGGGCCGGTTTCGTGCCGGGCGTGGTGGAAGGGCAGAACTACAAGTACCGCGTGGTGTCGCGCTACAACAATTACGAGGCCGAGAAGGCCGACCCCTTCGCCTTCGCGAGCGAAGTGCCGCCCAAGACCGCTTCCGTGGTGGGCAGGCTGGACTACGCCTGGAGCGACCAGGAATGGATGAAGTCCCGCGGCGCGAAGAACGGCCTTAAGAGCCCCGTTTCCATTTACGAGCTGCACCTGGGCTCGTGGCGGCGCAAGCCCGAGGAGGGCAACCGCCCGCTCACCTACCGCGAGCTGGCCATGGAGCTGCCCAAGTACGTAAGCGACCTCGGCTTTACCCACGTGGAGCTGCTGCCCATAATGGAGCACCCTTTCTACGGCTCCTGGGGCTACCAGACCACCGGCTATTTCACGCCCACCGCGCGCTACGGCACGCCGCAGGACCTGATGTTCCTTATAGACAAGCTGCACCAGGCCGGCGTGGGCGTCATACTGGACTGGGTGCCGGCGCATTTCCCCACCGACGCGCACGCGCTCAACTATTTCGACGGCACGCACCTCTACGAGCACGCCGACCCGCGCCAGGGCTTCCACCCCGACTGGAAGAGCTCCATCTTCAATTTCGGCCGCAACGAGGTTAAGAGCTTCCTGCTTTCCAGCGCTCTGTTCTGGCTGGAAAAGTACCACGCCGACGGCCTGCGCGTGGACGCCGTGGCCTCGATGCTGTACCTGGACTATTCCCGCAAGCACGGCGAGTGGGTGGCCAACAAGTACGGCGGCAATGAGAACCTGGAGGCCATAGCCTTCCTCAAGCAGTTCAACCAGGTGGTGTACCAGAACTATCCCGACGTGCAGACCTACGCCGAGGAATCCACCGCGTGGCCCATGGTGTCGCGTCCCACCTACATCGGCGGCCTGGGCTTCGGCCTCAAATGGGACATGGGCTGGATGCACGACACGCTGAACTATTTCTCCAAGGACCCGGTGCACCGCAAGTACCACCACAACAACCTCACGTTCCGCATGCTCTACGCCTGGGGCGAGAACTTCGTGCTGCCGCTCTCGCACGACGAGGTGGTGCACGGCAAGGGCTCGCTGATGGAGAAGATGGCCGGCGACGACTGGCAGAAGTTCGCGAACCTCCGCCTGCTCTACGGCAACATGTTCGCCCAGCCCGGCCAGAAACTGCTGTTCATGGGCGGCGAGTTCGCCCAGTGGCGCCAGTGGAACCACGACGTCAGCCTGGACTGGCACCTTACCGAGCACGCGCCGCACGGCGGCATGCAGGCCTGGCTGCGCGACCTCAACAAGATGTACCGCGAGGAGCCTGCCTTCTTCGAGCTCAACTGCAGCCCGCAGGGCTTCGAGTGGATAGACGCCAACGATTCGCAGCAGAGCGTGACGGCCTTCATGCGCAAGACCGAGCGCCCTGAGGACACGGTGCTGGTGGTGTGCAACTTTACCCCTGTGCCGCGCTACCGCTACCGCGTGGGCGTGCCCGCCGGCGGTTTCTGGAAGGAACTGCTGAACAGCGACGCCAAGACCTACTGGGGCAGCGGCCTCGGCAACTTCGGCGGCCGCCACACGGACCCCATGCCGGCCCACGGCCGCCCGCATTCCCTGCTGGTGGACCTGCCGCCCCTCTCCGTCTGCTTCTTCAAGTGCAGCAGCGCCGAGAAATAAAAACCGGGGACAGTATACCTATTTCGGGCAAAAAAGGGGACAGGCTACTTTTTTCGGAGCAAAAAAGGCTTGGATCGTCGATACAATTTCGCGATCCGGCCCTCCGATAAAGTAGCCTGTCCCCTTTTATCCAATAAAAAAGCGGGCTGTTTTGGCAGCCCGCCTTTTTTTAACTCGAATTATCGAGTTATCGTGCAGCGTCCCCTTATTTCAGGTGCTTGGAGACGAGGCCGGTCATTTCGAACATGGTGACCTGGTCCTTGCCGAAGATCTTGCGCAGCTTGTCGTCGGCGTTGATGTTGCGCTTGTTCTTCTTGTCCTGCAGGTCGTTCTTCTTTATGTAGTCCCACATCTTCTTGACTACCTCGGTGCGGGGGAGCGGGTTGGCGCCAACTATGGCCGCCAGGTCCGCGTCCGGGGTGAGGGGTTTCATGAATTTCTCGTTCGCCATCTTAGTTCTCCTTAAGGTATTACTGACTCGGGTTTAAGATCTCCAAATCGGTATGCCTAGATACTACCAAATTAGCCGCCCGGAGGGGGATAACCTATGTCAAACCGCCCCGGGCGGCGGGTTTTCAGTACCTGAACACGGCCGCCGCGGGCGCCTGGTTGGGCATGCGCTCCGGGTCCAGCACGTGCACCTGGCCGCCGTGGTCCAGCGTGCGGGCGGCACAGATGTCCAGCAGCTCGTGGTCTGACGGTTCCGGCTTGGTATGCAGGTCCATAACACCCGAATCCAGGTCGAAAATGCCCCAGCGCTGGGCCTTGCTGGAGATCATAAGCATGTCCACCCGGCCGTCTATGGCGGCGGCCAGTATGGTCTTAAGGTGCGCGGAAGCCTTGGGCGTGCCGTCCAGCTGCCGGAACTGCTTCACCGCGGCGTCCTGGCCGGCTATGAAGCCGGGCCGCACCAGCTCCCAGGCCTTGTCTTTGAGCTGTTCCGGGCGAAGGTCGGCCGGGTTGCCGGCTATGCGGCCGGGCGCCAGGCGCGGGTAGGTGTTGGCCTTTTCGTATATGCGGGTCAGGTAGTCCACCCCGGCCAGCACCAGCGGGCTGTTGCCGCCGGCCAGCACGGCGTTTATGCCGCGGTTGACGTTCTGGAAATACACCAGGATGTTCTCCTTGGCCTCGTCGGTATCCTCGGCGTGGCCGTGGAAGGAGCCCGCCTGCCGCGGGCCGCCGTGGCCTTCGGTATTGGAGTGGTACTGCAGCTGCTTCTCCCTGGGGTTGAGCTCCAGCAGGTCGGCGAGGCTCTTGGGGATGCGCTTCATGTCGGCCTCGCTGACGTTATAGCGGCTGCACTGGTAGAGCTTTACCGAGCGCTGGCTCAGGGCCAGCACGTAGAAGGTGCCGTCCTCGGCGAACAGCGGCAGCAGCGGCCGCACGCAGAAATGGTCCGTCACCACGGCCATCTCGGTGAAGTTGAGCGGCAGCGTATAGGCGCGGCGTACGCCCTTCGAGATGAACACCGCCAGGCCGCCTATCTGGTACTGCCAGAAGATATTGTCCTCCAGCATCGGCATCGCGGGCGCCAGCATGTCCTTCGCCTCCTGCGGCTTGGCGCCCTGCGCTATCAGCTTCTTCTCGGCGTCGCGCAGCAGGTTGCGGTAGCGTATCGGGTTCTGCCGCGTCTCCTCGCTGCCCTTCACCGTGGGCATGAACAGCGAGACGCAGGGCCCCGACCTCTCCTTAAGAAGTTCCTGCAACTCTTCCCTTTTCATTAAAAGCATAATACCCCCTTGCCGAATATAGCGAGTTCAAAAGGAATGGATTTAACCGTCCCCCTCACCCAAGCACAAAATACAACTTAAGGCGGGGAAAATCAAGCCTTTTAAGTGCTATGATTTTCGCATGGAGATCAAACCCTGCAAACCCTATATTTCCAAGGTGTGCGGCTGGAAACTGCTGCGGCTGCCGGGCGGCTCGGCCTTCAAGATCTACTACGTTAATTTGCTCGGCCGCGGCGACCCCGAGCCCTATGACTGGGCCAATTCCCCTGTGAAGCAGGAGGCCTTCGAGGCCGCGCTGGCCAAGCTGGCGCCAGAGGGCGTCGGCTTCGTCACCGCCTTCACGCCAATAACAAAGATCTTCCGGTTCGCGCCTTCGGCCGAGACCATAATGCACGTGCGCGCGCTCAACACAGCCACAATGGCGCCGCTGGACCTGGCGCGGCCCGACGGCTATCTGGAGTTCGCCTGCTACGCCGAGGCCGCGCTGGCCGCCGACGAGTACCGCGCCTGGGCCAATGCGGCCACGGTGGAGGATTACCTGTCCTCTTTCAGCACCTTCGCCGGCGGGCCGGTGCTGAAGAACGACAAACTGGCGGCTTACGCCCAGGCCTGCCGGGGGTGACCGCCGCCGGCCTTATGAGAGGGATACTCTTAGCCCTGCTGCTGCTGCCTTCGGCCGCCCAGGCCTCGCCTAAGGCGTCTACCGAGATAACCGACCGCTACGGCCGGCCGCTGCGCCTCTATACCGGCGCCGCCGCCTACTGCGAGCCGCTGGCCCTGGACGAGATCTCTCCCTGGCTGGTGCTGGCCACCGTGGCGGCGGAGGACAAACGCTTCTTTTCACATCCCGGCGTGGACTTCCTGTCCGTGGCGCGGGCCTTCTGGCAGAACTCCTCCAGCGGCCGCACCGTCTCCGGCGCCTCCACCATAACGCAGCAATTGGCCCGGGCCATGGAGCCGAGGCGGCGCAATGTCTGGGGTAAGCTCTCCGAGATGTTCGCCGCGCTGCGGCTGGAGGCTTCTTCCACAAAAGAGGACATACTGCGGGACTATTTCAACAGCGTGCCCTACGGGCCCCGCATAACCGGCGCCGGGGCCGCCGCGCGCGCTTATTTCGGCGTGCCGGCGCGGGACTTGAGCCCTGCCCAGGCCGCCCTGCTGGCCGGCCTGCCCAAATCCCCGGTGAACTACGACCCCTGGCGCCACCCGGCCGCGGCCGCCGCGCGCCAGCGGCTGGTGCTGCGCCGCATGCTGGACCTCGGGTTGATGAACGAGGAGGGCTACAGGCAGGCCCTGGCCGAAAAGCTCTCGTTCAGGGAAAAGGAAGTGCATTTCGACGCGCCGCAGTTCTCCGACTACGTCCTTAAGCGCGCCGCGGCCGGCGGGCGGGTGGCCACCACGCTGGACCTGCGGGTGCAGGAATACGCCGAGGCCGCGCTCAGGAACCACCTGGCCGCCATAGGCCCGGCGCACAATATAAACAACGGGGCGCTGCTGGTGCTGGATAACGCCACCGGCGGGGTGCTGGCCTGGGTCGGCTCGGACGATTTCTTCGACGCGGGCAACGCCGGGCAGGTGGACGGCGTCACCGCCCTGCGCCAGCCCGGCTCGGCGCTGAAGCCCTTCCTCTACGCGCTGGCCCTGTCCAGGGGCGCCTCGGCTTCCGACATCATAGATGACGAACCGCTCTACGCCGCAGGCGGCCACGCGCCGCTGAACTACGACAAGACCTACCACGGCCGCGTGCGGCTGAGGGAAGCCCTGGCCTGCTCTTACAACGTGCCCGCCGTGCGCACGGCGCAGCGCACCGGCGTGGCCGCCTTCCTAGCCAAGCTGCGCGACTTCGGCTTCGCCTCGCTGGACCGCGACGCCGCCTATTACGGCGAGGGCCTGGCGCTGGGCAACGGCGAGGTTACCATGCTGGAGCTGGCCAACGCCTACGCCGCGCTGGCCCGGGGCGGGGTGTGGCTGCCGGTGCGCGTCCTCTCCGGCGAGACAGGCGCCCCGGCCCGCCGGGCCATAGGCCGCGCCGAGGCCTACATTATCACCGATATCCTTTCCGACAATACCGCCCGCTCGCCGGCCTTCGGCGAGAACTCCGCCTTCGATCTGCCTTTCCCCATGGCCGCCAAGACCGGCACCACCAAGGATTACAAGGACAACTGGGCGGTGGGCTATACGCCGGAATGGACCGTGGCCGTGTGGGTGGGGAATTTCGACGGGCGGCCGATGCGCCGCGTGTCGGGCATAACAGGCGCCGCGCCGGTGCTGAAGGAGACCGCGCTGGAACTGAAGAGGCTTTACGGCTCCACGCCTTTCAGGCGGCCGCCCGGCATAAGGACCGTGCGCGTCTGCCCGGCGTCGGGCCTGCCGCCTTCGCCCTTCTGCCCGTCGACGATGGAGGAGATCTACCCGGCCGGGCGGCTGCCCGCCGGCAGTTGCGCCGAGCACCGCGCCCCGTCGGCCCCGGTTCCCGCGGCCGCCGGCGCGCCGCGCGTGAAGTACCCCGGCGAGGGCGACGTGTTCCGCGTGGACCCGCAGACCCCGCTCGCCGCTCAGGCCATTTTCTTCCGCACGGACGCCACGGGCGACGTGGTGTGGACCGTGGACGGCCGCGAACTGGCCGAGCGCGGCCAGCGCGCGGCCTGGCCGCTAGCCGAAGGCCGCCACCGCGTGTACTTCACCGTGGAGCGCGGCGGCCGCCCGCTGCGCTCGCCCGGCGTCAGCTTTGTTGTGGTTAAATGAGTACCGCCCTGTCGCGGAGAGACGCCGTCCTGGTAATGGAAATAATGTTCTCCAGCCTGAACTGGAGCTCGTCGTTCCAGATCCTGAGCCAGACTATTTCTTCGCCGTCCCTGCTTTCCGGTTCTAAAGTGCCGATCGCGTAATTCCGGGGGACGACGATGCTCTCGGTGCTTCCGTCGCGCATCCCTATCTTGACGCACTTGCCGCGCAAAGACCTGAACTGCCTGAAGACGGTTTCCTTGGTCATGTGTTCCTCCTCGATCATTTCTTTATGACGGCGACGGCCTTGCCGTTTATCAGGAAATCGTCGTCGGGGTGCAGGTAGATGGGCTCGTAGTCGTACGAGGAGTCCGCCTTCAGTATCACCTGGCCGTTCTGGCGGTCGTCGATGAAGCGCTTGATGGTGGCCTTGTTGTCGATGATGGCCAGCACTATGTCTTTGTTGGCCGGCACGCGCTTGTTGCTGTCTATCACCACGTAGTCGCCGTCCTCTATCTTCTTGCCGCCTATCTCGGCGCGGTTCATCGACGAGCCGTTGGTCTTTATGGCGTAGAGGCCCGCCGGGGAGGAGCGCCCTATCAGGCGCCCCGAGACGTGCAGGAAGCCCTCGAAGTTCTGCTCGGCGTAAAGCGTGGCCGGGCCGCAGTTGGCCGTGCCTACTATAGGAATGGAGAACAGCGCCGAGGCCTCTTTAAGCAGGCCGCTCGCCAGGCCGGGCAGCAGCTTGGCTTTTTCCATCACGCCCTTGGCCTTGTCTATGGTGAAGAAGCCTTTCTTCTCCAGCTGCTGCAGGTGGTGCTTTATCTTCTGCGGGGATTCGGCCGGCATGCCTATGGCGGCGGCCATCTCGCGCAGGCTGAGCTGCGCCAGGTTCTTGGCTTTTGAAAGAGAAAGAAGTTTTTCCTGTATCGGGTGCATAATATAAGGATAGCATGGTAAATCAGTAAAGTCAATACCTCCTTAATACTTGACAGAAGGCGAAAGATCGTATATACTCAATGAGGTCGCGGTAGAAAAGTTCTTTAAGGATGGCGCAGAAATGTTAACATAATACTGCGCCTGGCCGGCTAAAATAAAAAAACAGCCGGCCGCAAACGCGACAAGCCCTTGTCGGGTTGGTGTCGTATACTAGAGGCGTAGGAAAAATTTAACGGAGGTTTTTTTATGGCTAACGAAGAAAAGAACAGGGCGCTCGAGGCGGCGCTGTCGCAGATAGAGAAGAGCTACGGCAAAGAGGCCATCATGAAGATGGGCGAACGCTCGGGCCGCATGAAGGTGGAGACCATCCCCACCGGCGCGCTGAGCCTGGACCTGGCTCTCGGAGTGGGCGGCCTGCCCCGCGGCCGCGTCATAGAGATATACGGGCCGGAGTCCTCCGGCAAGACCACCCTGACCCTGCACGTCATAGCGCAGGCCCAGAAGAAGGGCGGCATGGCCGCCTTCATAGACGCCGAGCACGCGCTGGACCCGGTCTATGCGCAGCGGCTGGGCGTGGACGTGGACAACCTGCTGATCTCCCAGCCCGACTCGGGCGAGCAGGCGCTCGAGATCACCGAGAAGCTGGTGCGCTCCGGCGCGCTGGACATCATCGTGATAGACTCCGTCGCCGCGCTGGTCCCCAAGGCCGAGATCGAGGGCGAGATGGGCGACCTGCACGTGGGCCTGCAGGCCAGGCTGATGAGCCAGGCGCTCAGGAAGCTCACGTCGATAGTGGCTTCCACCAAGACCTCCGTCATGTTCATCAACCAGCTGCGCCACAAGATCGGCGTGATGTTCGGCAATCCCGAGACCACGCCCGGCGGCCTGGCGCTGAAGTTCTATTCCTCGGTGCGCATGGACATCCGCAAGATAGAGACCATAAAGTCCGCCGACGTGGTGACCGGCGCGCGCATACGCGTGAAGGTGGTGAAGAACAAGGTCGCGCCGCCCTACCGCCAGGCCGAGTTCGAGATGGTCAACGGTGAGGGCATCTCCACCGAGGGCTGCCTGCTGGACATGGGCGTTGAGACCGGCATACTCGAGAAGTCGGGCACATGGTTCATATACAAGGGCGACCGCATAGGCCAGGGCCGCGAGAACGCCAAGGCGTACCTCAAGTCCAACAAGGCGGTGGCCGACGAGATAGAACAGGAACTGCGCAACAGGTTCATGGCCCCGGCCCTCAAGACCGGCGCCGCGGCCGGCGAGAAGGCGGCGGAGAAGGCCGAGAAGCCCGCCGACAAGGCCGAGAAGAAGGAAAAAGCGGTCCGCAAATAATGAGACCGCTGGCGGCCGACTTTTCACGCTACCTCGGCATGGAGCGCGGGTTGTCCAAGAACACCTGCAGCGCCTATGCCGGGGACGCGGAGGCCTTCCTGGCCTATTGCGAGGCCA
This sequence comes from uncultured Elusimicrobia bacterium, assembly GCA_937870775.1. GTDB lineage: Bacteria > Elusimicrobiota > Elusimicrobia > Elusimicrobiales > UBA9959 > UBA9959. The sequence goes on along the minus strand of CALMZU010000126.1, from coordinate 9,453 downwards.
GGAAGACCGACCCAGCGTTGGCGGAGCCGCCTTTCGTGGAAGGTTATCTCTGGGCGCTGAAGAAGGAAAGGGGGCTGGGGCCCGCGTCCATATTCCGCAAGACCGAGGCGCTGCGCGCCTTCTACCGCTACCTGCGGCTGGAAGGCAAGGCGCAGAAGGACCCCACCGCCAATTTCCGCGCGCCCAAGCTGCCGCGCAAGGTGCCGCGCTTCCTCGACAGGCGCGACATGGAACGGCTGCTGGTGTACCCTGCCGGCGAGGCCTTCGCCAAGGTGCGGGCCGCCGCCGCCATAGAACTGCTTTACGCCAGCGGCATCCGCGTGTCGGAGCTGCTGGGCCTGCGGCTGGAGTCGGTTAATTTCCAGCAGGGCTGGCTGCGCGTTTTCGGCAAGGGCGCCAAGGAACGCATGGTGCCGGTCAACGCGGCGGCCCTGTCGCGGCTGAAGGATTACCTGGCCGCGAGGCAGCTGAAGTTCGGCGGCCGGGCCGTGCAGGACGAGCTGTTCCTGAACCGCTCCGGCCGCAAGCTGAGCCGCATACAGATGTGGAAGGACATAGTGGCCTTCGGCAAGGAAGCGGGGGTGGAGATACACCCGCACCCGCATCTGTTCCGCCATACCTTCGCCAGCCACCTGGTGCAGGGCGGCGCGGACCTGCGCAGCGTGCAGGAGATGCTGGGCCACGCCAGCCTGAACACCACGCAGATCTACGCGCACGTGGACAAGGGCGACCTCAAACGCGCGCACGACAAGTTCCACCCGGACAAATAGCAAGAAATACAGCCTATTCCCCTTCCCAATTTCTATAATATACCGATATAGCGGAGGCCGCGCCCCGGCCTCCGGAAGGGGCATATGATAGAGGACCCGAACGACATACTGGACTCGCGCATAAAGCTGCATGACAGGCACCGCTTTGAGATAAAGCTCGACATAGACCTGGACGCCGCGGCGAAGAGCTCCTACGAGGTCGAGACATATTTCTTCGTGCCGCGCGCGCTCAACGTCGGGCCGCACAACTACAAGAAGGAGAACTTCTACAACTCCAGCCAGCGCTACATACGCTTCCGCACCCCCAAGATGAGCCTGGGCAAGGTCTGCGACCCGGCCATAGAGACCTCGCCCTTGAACCGCATAAGGCAGGACATGGGCAAAGTGCTGGCCGGCGCGGCCGACCAGCAGCTGACCGACAAGGTCTGCGACGAAATAAGGCTGCTCGGCTGCATCATACGCGGCGAGATACGCGACTACGTCAAGGTCTTCATCGAGGGCCTGTCCACGTACGGCGACGCCGTGCCGGCCGCGCAGCGCAAGCTGTTCGTCGGCGAGGGGCTGGAGAACTTCCTCGGCGACCTGAAGCGCATGGAGACCGCGCTGGGCTCGCTGAAGGCCGAGGTGTCCGACCCGGCCGTGCCGCTGAAGATACGCGAGACCGCGGCCTTCTTCGACGAGTACGTGAGCCTGATACTCGAGGAATACCTGACCTCGCTCCTGGAGACGCTGAGGGGGAACCCCGGCGCGCTCGCGCGCTTTGCCGACGTGGAGCGCGGCGTCACCGCTATAGTGGTGGAACAGGCGCGCTACAGGCAGGCGATGAAGTACCCGTCGGTGCTGGTGCCCGGCTCCTCCAACGAGACCATAATCTACCGCCGCGGCGTGCTGAAGAAGTTCATGTCCGGCGTGCTGTACCTGAAGACCGAGTTCTCCGAGTGGGAGGGCCTGACGCAGGTGTTCTTCGGCGTGGCGGCGGGCGCCGCGATGTTCTTCGCGGTGATGGTGACGTTCATCGTCGGGCGGCGCTACGCGGTCAACAGCATGCCGTTCATCGCGGCCGCGGTCATCAGCTACATCTTCAAGGACCGCATAAAGGACTGGCTGAAGCTGCTGTTCTCCAAGAGCCTCACCCGCTGGATCAGCGACCGCAAGATAGACATCCTCGACCCGGGCCTCGGCGGCAAGAGGATAGGCCTGCTGAAGGAGGCCTTCACGTTCCTCGCCGAGAAGGACATCCCGCCGGATATAGCCAGGCTGCGCCGCATAGACAATATCACCTCCATAGACGAGGAAGGCAAGCCCGAGCGCGCCTTCAAGTACAAGAAGGAGATCGTGCTCTACCCCGAGGTCATACTCAGGAGCCACGAGCGCCGGCGCGACCTCAACGACATCATGCGCTTCAACCTGCGCGAACTGATAGCGCAGGCCGACGACGCGGCCGTGGCCTATCCCTACGTGGACCCGGCCACCGGCGGCCTGCTGAACGCGGACTGCTCGCGCGTCTACCACATAAACCTGGTCCTCAAGTACGCGTATTACAGCCGCGGGGAGCAGGCGGCCGTGCATTACGAGCGCATACGGATAGTGGCCAACAAGGAAGGCATAGTGCGGCTGGAGGAAGTTAAGGCGGCCTGAGCCGCGGAGATAAAAATGGAAATAAACGCTATAGGTATACTGGGCGCCAACACCACCGGCGCCGGCGCGGCGGAGCTGTTCGTGAAGAACGGCCTGCAGGTGCGGCTCTATGACGACTTCAAGGACAGCCTGAACATAGCGCTGGCTAAGATCGCCTGGTCGCTGAAGAAGGCCGGCAAGGAAGAACTGATGGCCAACATAGAGGGCGTGCAGGACCTCTCCAAGTTCTCCGGCGCGGACCTGGTCATAGAGGCCGCCTCCAAGTCGCCCGAGGAGCGCAAGATCTATTTCGGCAAGCTGCGCGAGCACCTGAGCGGCACCTGCATCGTGGCCGCGCGCTGCGGCGTGCGCCCGGTGAAGGACCTGCTGGAGGCCTGCGAGCTGCCGTCCGAGCGCGTGCTGGGCTTCCATTTCATAAAGCCGGTGCGCTCGAACCAGCTGGTGGAGCTGGTCCGCACCGACAAGACCGGCGACGCGCAGATGGAGGCCGCCGCCGCGCTGCTGCGGCGCATAGGCAAGACGCCCATCATGGTGAAGGACAACCCCGGCCAGATCGTGGAGCGCCTGGCCCGGCCTTTCATACTTTCGGCCATGCGGCTGCTCGAGGCCGGCAAGGGGCACCCGCACGAGATAGACGACGCCTTCAAGGAAGTGGCGCAGGCCCCCGCCGGGCCTTTCGAGATAGCCGACTTCGCCGGCCTGGATTCCGATTCGGCCGCCTCCGAATCCATATACGCCGCGCTCGGCCGGCCGGAACGGCTCGCCCCGTCGGCCACGCAGCAGCGGCTGGTGCAGTACGGCCAGCTGGGCCGCAAATCCACCATAGGCTTCTACATCTACGAGGAGGGGCGCATAGTGGGCGAGAACCCGCTGCTGCCCAATATAGTGAAGTACCTCGGCCTCAAGAAGACGTTCAAGGACGAGATCTTCGGCGAGATCATGCGGCCGGTGCTGGAAGAGGCCAAACTGCTGGCGTCGGAGATCATGGCCTCGGAGTACGACATAGAGACCGCGGTGAAGCTGGCCTTCGGCTGGCCCAAGGGGCCGTTCGGATATTCCCGCGACATGGCCCACCTGATGACCAAGAAGAAGGTCTCGGAATTCGACAAGCTGGATACGTTCTAGGGAGGGTTTTATGTTGGGGAATATTTTAAGTTCGCTGTTCGGAAAGCCGGAGGAGCCGGAGAAGGTGCCCGTCGTGAAGACGGTCTTCGCGCCCGACGGACAGCACCGGGTCGTCTTCTTCCGCCGCGAAAAGGACGGTGTAAGCGGCTTCCGCGAGGAGTATTACGACAACAAGTCCATGGAGATGACCTGGCAGCCCGTCAGCACCGAGGGCTCGCACCAGTACCCGGACCTGGACGCCGCCATAGCCGCGGCCCAGGCGCAGTTCCCCTGGCTGCACGGCGCCCTGTAAAGTCCGGCCAGGCATGAAAAAACCGCGGGAGGTCCCGCGGTTTTTTCATGTGCCCGTTCCGGGTTCAGGACAGGTAGCCCATCAGGCGGTACACCAGCTTGGCCGCGGCCAGCTCGGTGATATGCGAGCCTTTCACCGGCGCGGTCTCCACCACGTCGAAGCCCACCACCTTCTTCCTGGCGCAGACGGCCTTGAACAGCCGCAGCGCCTCGTACCAGCCGAAGCCGCCGGGCTGCGGCGTGCCGGTGCCCGGCATCACCGACGGGTCGAAGCCGTCCACGTCTATGGTCAGGTAGACGCTGTCGGTAAGCTCGCGCAGCACGTCGCGCTCCAGCTTCTTCAGGTCCAGGTTCTCGTGCATCAGGTGGGTCTTAACGTTGCCGGCGTTGTGGAACTGCCGCTCGTCGTGGCCCACGCTGCGTATGCCCACCTGCACCACGCGGTTGGTCCGCGAAGCCGGGTACACCGCGCAGGCGTGGCTGTGCTCGGAGCCGTGGTAGGACACCCTCAGGTCGGCGTGCGCGTCGAAATGCAGTATCGAAAGCTTCTTATGGCGCTTTATGAACGGCGGCAGCAGCGCCTGGGTGATGCTGTGCTCGCCGCCGAGGAATACCGGCAGGGCCCGGGTGGACGAGAGCAGACCTTCCACGGTGCGCTCGAGGGCCGGGAAGAACTTCTTCTCCGGCAGCGAACAGTCGACGGGCGCCGCCGCGAAGATGCCCTTCTTCCACGTCTCGGCCTTGGTCTCCTCGTCCCACAGCTCCACCTGGGGAGAGGCCTCAAGGATGGCGGCCGGCCCCAGGCGGGTGCCGTGCCCGTATGAGACGGTGCGTTCGTAAGGCACCGGCAGTATCGCGAAGGCCGCGCTGTCCAGCGTGGCGCCGCTCTCAAGCATGAACGGTGTCTTGGATTTCTTGAAGATCATGTGAGTCTCCGTCGGCCCCCGCGGGCCTTGGGCGCCCCCCGGCGCCGGTCCCGGCCTCAGAATATGAAAACTGCCGCAGCCACGGTGGTGGTCCAGACGCCTTCCGTCCCGATGGCGGACTGCGTGATGTTGGAAGCCTTTACGATCTTGCCGCTGAGCTTCCAGATCTCTTCCTTCTGGTCCCAGTTGGTCTCGCTGCCGAACTCCACGCCCTGTATGGTGGAAAGCATCATCGCCGCGAGGTCCTCGGCGTAGTCGCCGGTCTTCTCGTCGGTCTCGCCGAAAGTGTGGTGCTCCGAGATGTAGCCGTAGTGCGCGCGGTCCTTGGGCACGGCCAGGCCCACCGAAGAGGCGATGAGCCGGTGGTTCTCGTTTACGGTATTGCGGCTCAGCACGCAGTGGACGATCTGCCCGGCCTTCAGTTTCTCCAGGCCCTTCTGTATCGGTATCACCTTGCAGTAGGGCGGGAAGATGCTGGACACGTGCACAAGGTTGTACTTGGCGATCTTCGCGTCGCGCAGGGCCTCCTCGAAGCTCGCCAGCTTTTCCTTGTGGCGGCCGAGGCCCTTCGTCAGGAACACTTCTCTGGGGACGGGGAATGTCGACATGCTCAAATTATAATAAATCCGCGGCCGGCGGCGCTCAAAAAGAAAGGCCGCGGGGAGCGCCCGCGGCCTTCTTTACGGGGACGGCCCCGGTTTACATGTTGATGTGCACCACCTTCGCCGGCGGGAAGCCGTTGAAGTAGGTGGACGAGGCGTGGCTGTACGCGCCCATGTTGACGCTGTACATCAGCTCGCCCAGCTGCAGGTCGGTCGGCAGGTTCTCCGACATCGAGATCACGTCCAGCGCGTCGCAGGTGGGGCCGAACACGCCGCAGATCTCGGTCCTCTTGCCCTTGCGGAACGCGTGCATGTGGCAGTGCTGGTGGTCGAAGATGATGCCCGAGTACGTGTGGTACACGCCGTCGTTGACGTAGTAGCAGGTCTTGCCGTCGCGCACCGTCTTGCCGTTGATGCGCACCACCGACGTGCCGGAGGTCGCTATCATGAAGCGGCCGGGCTCGGCCAGTATCTCCATCTTCGGGTCGGGGAACAGGCGGTTGATCTCGGCGTTGATCTTGCGGGCCAGCTCCTGGAAGGGCTTCACGGTGGCGTCGTACGGGGCCGGGAAGCCGCCGCCGATGTCCAGCACGTTCATCTTGTCGTAGCCGCGCTCGCGCGCCTCCTGGAAGATGTCGGCCGCCAGGTTTATCGCCTGCACGAAGTTCTCGAAGTTGGTGGTCTGGCTGCCGACGTGGAAGCTGATGCCCTCCACGCCCAGGCCTTCCTTCACGGCCGCGAGGATCAGGTCCACGGCCTCGCCGGGGGAGGCGCCGAACTTGGAGGAGAGCTCCACCACGGCGCCGGTGTTGGGCACGCGTATGCGCAGGCACAGGCCGGCGTGGGGCGCGTACTTCTTTATCTTCTTGATCTCCTCCATGTTGTCGAAGGTGACCAGCGGGCGGTACTTGTCCAGCTCGACCAGGGTCTCGTTCGGCTTTATCGGGTTGGCGTATATGATCTTGTCCCAGATCCAGTCCTGGCGCTTCTTCGCCGGCATGCCCTTTATGTTCTCGTATACTATCTTGAACTCCGGCATCGAGGCCACGTCGAAGCTGGCCCCGCACTTGTAGAGCGTCCGGACTATCTCCGGCATCGGCTCGCACTTCACCGCGTAGTAGGCCTGCACGCGCGGCAGGTATTTCTTGAACTGCGCGTAATTGCGCCTTATCTCGGCGTGGTCCACTATGAAGAGGGGCGTCCCGTGCTTCTTGGCGAGGTCCTGCATCTGTTTCTTTGTTATCATATACTGGTCTACTGTTCCTCCGTTCTGATTTTGGTTTTTACCGCGGATCCGATGCGAAAAAGCCCCCGCCCTGCCGGCGGGGGCTTTTGCCCGTTCTAGTCGCTGTCCGTGATCAGGAAGTTCTTGAACTGCCAGGGGTCCTTCCTGTCGACGTACGGGTTGTTGTAGCCCTTGAAGGCGTTGGTGTAGTGCTTAAGCGGCGTCCAGTCGGACGCGGCCGAATGCAGCTTGCCGATCCAGGGCTTCGCTATGCCGAGGACGTAATCGTGCGGCAGGTCGTCGGGCACGTTCACGCCCTCCTCGGGGTTGTCCATCGCCCACATCGCGGCGGACACCACGCCTATGGCCACCTGCACGGTGGTCGCGTTCTGGTGCGGCACCAGCTTGCGGCTCTCGTGGATGTCCAGTATCGTGCCGGTCCACCACGAGTTGTAGTCGTGGCCCATCAGCAGCGCGCCGAGTATGTCGTAGCCCTCGGTGATCTCGTCGTTCATGATGCGGACCTTGGGCTGCAGCTGGTAGTCGTAGCCGCGCAGCTCGTTGAGGGAGGCTATGGCCGCGTCGGTCGGGCAGTAGGCGTAATGCACCGTCGGGCGGTACACGGCCTTGCCGTTCTTCCAGACCGTCAGCTTGTCGGACAGCGTGAACGCTTCGCCGTGGCGCACCAGCATGCCGTGTATGCAGTAGTTCGGCACCCAGCTGGCTATCCAGGTGTTCATGCCCATGCGGGCCAGGCAGATCTGGTTCTTCGGGCCGCTCTTGTGCTGGCAGGCCAGCGGGGGCAGTTCCTTCTCGTGCGTGCCCCAGCCCAGCTCGGCCGGCGCCACGCCTTCCTCGCGGAAGCCCTCGACGCTCCAGGTGTTGACGAACTCGTTGACCAGCTTCGGCTTGTCGGAGATCTGCGTGTCGCGCTCGCTGACGTGGATCACCTTCACGCCGAGGTTCATGCTCAGCTCGTTGAAGGTGCGGTCCTTTACCAGCTGGCGCAGCTTGTCGGCTTTCGCGCCCTTCACCTTCTTCTCGGCGAGCAGGCGCTCCGCGATGTCGATCAGGCCCTTCTTCGCGAAGTGGGAGATCAGGCCGGGGTTGGCGCCGTGCTCTATCACGGCGGTCGGGCCTACGGTCTTCCAGCCGGCTATCATCTTGCGCATCGCCATGTGGCGCACGTACAGCGTGCGGTCGGTCGGCTTCTTGTCGACGGCGCCGGTGTAGGGGTCCCACATCTCCGTCGAGGTGTTGATGTAGAGAACGCCTTTCTCGTGGCACCAGGTCAGTATCTCGCAGGCGTCTATGTTCCACGCCAGGTCTATCAGCATGTCGCCGGCCTTCAGGTACTTGCCGAGCAGGGAACCCATGTTCTTCTTCGTGATCTGGGCGCGCACGAACTTCACGCCTTTGGCGGTCCAAGGCTTGATGTCTTTCCGGTAGTCCTCGAAGTCCATCACCGTGATGTTCTTCGCCGGCACCTTTACCAGTTTCAGAAGTATCGGCAGGGTACAGCGGGAAACGGAGCCGTAGCCTACGATCAGTATCTTGTTATCGAACTTTTTCATTTTCAGTCCACCGCCTTTTCGTATAGTAGGGCCGCCTCGGCGGCCGCTCCTTGGTGCATTGAAATTATATACAAATATCCGCAAATATAAAAAAAATACGACGAGGACGCGCGCGCGGGCACGCGCGCGTACGCGCGCCGCGGCGCGGGCGGGGGGAAAGGCCTAACGGCCGCCGCCCAGTTCTTTCAGTTTGTCCTGGTAGTCCTTTTCGAGACGCTCACGCGCCTCTTTGAAGCGGCGGGCCAGGTCGGCCTCGCGCTCCGCGTAACTTTCCTGCAGCGCTGCCTCGCGCTTCTGCAGGTCGGAGACCAGCTGCTGCTCCTGGTCCAGCACGGCCTTCAGTTTCGCGCGTTCGCTGTCGAGCTGGGCGGCGCGCATGCGGTGGCTGTCCTCCAGCTCCTTGCGGCGGCCGGCGTGTTCTGCGCGCAGGCGCGCGTCCAGTTCCTCCAGCCGCTTGTCGTACGACGAGATCGCCTCGTTGAGCTGGCGGTTCTTCTGCTCCAGTTCTTCCTTCAGCTTGCCGACGCTCTCCGCCATGGCGCGGTCATGCTCTATCTTCGAGGCCTTCTCGGAGAGCACCGACTGGTAGTTGCTCTCCAACTGCGCCTGGCGGGCCTCCAGGGCCTTCTCCTTGAGCTTGTACGCCTCGTCGAGCGCGGCCGTCAGGTTGCGCTCGCGCTCCAGGTATGCCGTCTCGAGTTCCTTGGCCTGCGCGGCGAGCCGCGCGTTGAAATCGTCCTTCACGAACTGCAGCTTGCGGAAGTACTCGTCCTGGTCCGCGCGGCGGGCCTCGTCGGAGCGTTTCGAGAGGTCGGTCAGCTGGCCGAGGTAGTTCTGCTCTATGGTCTTGAGCTTGTCGAGGAACTCCTTCTCCAGCGTCTGGCGGAGGTCGCGGGCCTTCGTGAGGTTCTGCTGTATCAGTTCCTGGCGGCCGCGTTCGGCCTCCTCCAGTTTAACGGCGGTGAGCTCGGTCTCCTCCTTGAAAGAGGCCAGCTCGCGGGCGGCGGCGTCCCTCTCTGCGGCCGCGCGCTGCAGCCCCTCTTCCAGGGTCTTTATCCTGCCGGACAGGTCGCGCTCCCTTAGCCCGGCCTTGCCGGCTTCGCGGTGCTCGGCTTCCGATACGGCGTTGGCGAGCGCGGACTTCAGCGAAGCCTCGCGCTCCTCGTAAAAAGCTTTCAGCGCGGCTTCGCGCCTGGCCGCTTCCTCCTGCGCGGCGGCGCGCGCTTCGGCGGCCTCGCGGGAGGCGGCCGCTTCCAGGGAGGCCTTCTCCTCTTCCCAGCCCTTGCGCGCGTTCTCCCACTG